>CAMHJT010000001.1 GCA_946185495.1 uncultured Clostridiaceae bacterium
TCCCGGCCCCCAGCCGGACGCTCTAGCCAAACTGAGCCACATCCCGAAACACTTATATTATTATACACTATTATTTTGCAAATGTCTACAAAAAAATGAAAAAAATCTTCACAAAATTTACATGAAAATATAATTGCTTATTCAGGGGCGAACATTTATAATAAAAATTGCGTATTTACGCATAATAACAGGCAGGAAACGATAGTCTGGGACAATCCGGACTGCTGCGATATGGAATGCAGCCACGAAGGAACTGAAAAATATGACAGGAGGATAAGCAGTATGGAAGAGAATCATACGCCTCAAAAGGATGATGATCAGAACCGCAATGGAAAAAAGCCGCCCAACCGCAGCTTTCTTCTGATGCTGGTCATTTCTGTCGGACTGACGCTGCTCTTTTTCTATGTGTACAGCAAATATCAGGCTGGACAGCGAGAGGAGATCTCGTATGGGCAGTTTCTGGATATGCTGGAGGAGGGCACAGTCGAAAAGGTGAAGATCTACAACTCCACGATTGAGATCATACCGAGAGGACAGTCGACAGTAAACAATAAGCGAAGCTATTACACCAACCGGATTTCGGATATCAATCTGGTGGACCGGCTGGAGGCAGCTAAGGATAAGGGAGACCTGGAGTACAAGGCGATGGATGAGAGCAGCTCCGCGGTGATCGGCAATATTCTGTCGTGGGTTGTGATGTTCGGCGTGTTTTACCTGATCATCTGGCTGTTCATGCGCTCCATGTCCAGAACCGGCGGCATGATGGGAATCGGAAGGAGCAACGCGAAGCTTTACGTGGAGAAGAAGACAGGCGTCACCTTTGCGGATGTGGCCGGCCAGGAGGAATCCAAGGAATCCCTGAAGGAGATGGTGGATTTTCTGCACAATCCCAAGCGGTACCTTGAAATCGGGGCCAAGCTGCCAAAGGGCGCGCTTTTAGTGGGGCCTCCGGGAACCGGAAAGACACTGCTCGCAAAGGCTGTGGCGGGCGAGGCGAACTGCCCGTTTTTCTCGCTTTCGGGATCTGATTTTGTGGAGCTTTATGTCGGCATGGGTGCTTCGAGGGTGCGGGATCTGTTCAAGCAGGCGGGAGCCATGGCGCCCTGCATCATTTTCATCGACGAGATCGACGCGATCGGCAGGAGCCGGGACAGCAGGTTTGGCGGCGGCGACTCGGAGCGGGAGCAGACGCTCAACCAGCTTCTGGCGGAGATGGACGGTTTTGATACCTCCAAGGGCATCGTGATCCTGGCGGCGACGAACCGTCCGGAGGTGCTTGATAAGGCTCTGCTCCGTCCGGGACGGTTTGACCGGCGCGTGATCGTAGAGAAGCCGGATTTAAAGGGCAGAATCGAGACGCTCAAGGTACACGCGAAGAACGTGAAGATGGACGAGACGGTGGATTTCAAGGAGCTGGCGCTTGCCACGTCCGGGGCGGTCGGCGCGGATCTTGCCAATATCATCAACGAGGCGGCGCTTGCCGCGGTGAAGGACGGCAGGGAATGCGTGAGCCAGGCGGATCTCTTTGAATCGGTAGAGGTCGTGTTTGCCGGCAAGGAGAAAAAGGACCGGATCCTCAGCAAGAAGGAGAAGGAGATCGTCGCCTACCATGAGACGGGGCATGCGCTGTGCATTGCCCTCCAGAAGCATACGGAGCCTGTGCAGAAGATTACGATCATTCCAAGGACCATGGGCGCGCTCGGATATGTGATGCAGGTGCCGGAGGAGGAGAAGTACCTCAATTCCAAGGAGGAGATGGAGGCGGATATCGTCACCTTCCTGGCTGGGCGCGCCGCGGAGGCTATCAAGTTCCGCTCTGTGACAACGGGCGCCTCCAACGATATCGAGCAGGCGACGAAGATCGCGAGGTCCATGATCACGATGTACGGCATGTCGGACAAGTTCGGCATGGTGGCGCTGGAATCCATCGAGAACCGGTATCTGGATGGCAGGGCAGTGATGAACTGTTCGGAGAAGACGGCGACCAAGATCGACAATGAGATCCAGTCGATCATGAAAAAATCCTATCACAAGGCCTACAAGCTGCTGAAGGAAAACGAGAAGGTGCTGGACGCCCTGGCGGGCTACCTGATCGAAAAGGAGACGATTACCGGCAAGGAATTTATGAAAATCTTCGAGGAGATTACGGGTACTTCCTTAAAAGCCGCCACTGAGGAGAAAACAGAGGACGGGGAGCCCGGACAGGAGGAGACGGCGGCGACTATCTTTGATGAAACGGTCTGACCGGGTTATACGGTAACGGCATACGGCCGGTTTTATTCTTATGTATATTAAAAACAGGGAAGGAAAGGGACTGCAGGCTCCGGCAACAGCCGGAGTTCGCAGTCCTGTTTTATGATATGGAAGAACGGTTTGATGTGAAGGAGGAACTGAAAAAGCTGCCGGAGCAGCCCGGCGTCTACCTGATGCACGCGGACAGTGACGAGATCATCTATGTGGGCAAGGCCGTCAACCTGAAGCGGAGGGTGAGCTCCTATTTCCGGAAGGTGAATAACAGGGGGCCGAAGATCGAGAAGATGATTACGCTGATCAGTTATTTTGAGTACATCGTGACGGATTCCGAGCTGGAGGCGCTGGTGCTGGAGAACAACCTGATCAAGGAGCACCATCCGAAATACAACACCATGCTCAAGGATGACAAGAGCTATCCCTTCATGAAGGTGACGGTGCAGGAGGAGTATCCGAGGGTTCTGTTCGCGAGGCAGATGAAACGGGATGGCGCGAAATATTTTGGCCCCTATACCAGCGCGGCGGCTGTCAAGGACACGATTGAGCTGGTGAAAAAGCTCTACGGGCTCCGGACCTGCAGCAAGCAGCTCCCAAAAGAGCAGGGGGTGGGAAGACCATGCCTGTACTATCAGATGAAGCAGTGCGCGGGACCCTGCCAGGGGTACATTTCCAGGGAGGAATACGGGAAACGGGTGGAACGGCTGCTGGGCTTTTTGAACGGGGATCATAAAAAGGTGATTGCGGAGCTGACTGCGAAGATGAAGGAAAAGGCGGCAGCTTATGAATTTGAGGAGGCCGCGGAATACAGGGATCTGATTGAAAGCGTGCGCCATGTGACCGGCTCACAGCGCGCAGTGAAAAACGGCGGCGTTGACCGGGATGTGATCGCGATGGCCAGAAAGGAAGACGAGACGGTGGTTTCGGTCTTCTTTGTGCGTGACGGGAAGCTGCTCGGCAGGGAGCATTTCCATATGGAACAGTCGGGCAGGGACACCGGATCCCAGATCATGGAAGCATTTATCAAGCAGTATTACGGGGGCACGCCCTTTGTGCCGAATGAGCTTCTGACGGAATTTGCGGTGGAAGAGCAGGTGCTGATCGAGCAGTGGCTTTCGGAGCGCAGGGGCGGCAGGGTACATATCATCACCCCGGTAAAGGGCGAGAAGTCTAAGATGATCGACCTTGCAAGGGAAAACGCGATGGTCGTATTGAACCGTGACCTGGATAAATTAAAGCGCGAGGAGGCAAGGACGGCGGGCGCGGCCAGAGAGCTTGCCGCTATGCTGGGCCTGCCTCTGGCAGACCGGCTGGAGGCGTATGACATCTCCAACACCAGCGGCTATCAGGCAGTGGCCTCAATGGTGGTGTTTGAGAAGGGGCGTCCCAGAAAGAACGCCTACCGGAAATTTAAATTGAAAACGGTGAGCGGCCCGGATGATTACAAAAGCATGGAGGAGGTGCTGACCAGAAGGTTTACCGACGAGCGGTTTGAGGTTCTGCCGGATGTGATCATGATGGACGGCGGGCGGGGACAGGTCAATGTGGCCCTGCGGGTGCTTGACGAGCTTGGGCTGTCGATTCCGGTCTGCGGTATGGTCAAGGACGATAACCACAGAACCAGGGGGCTGTATTTCCAAAATGAAGAGATCACATTTCCCAAAAACAGCGAAGTGTTCGGGATGATCACGAGGCTGCAGGATGAGGCGCACCGGTTTGCCATCACCTATCACAAGCTGCTCAGGGGGAAGGAGCAGGTAAAGAGCATTCTTGACGACATTCCGGGTGTCGGCCCGGCCAGGAGGAAAGTGCTGATGCAGCACTTTAAGGAGATTGGAAGGATCCGGGAGGCGTCGGTGGAGGAGCTTATGCAGGTGAAGGGCATTCCGGAGAAGACGGCGAGGGACATTTTTTCATTTTTTCATGAGAAATCTGATTGAAGTTCAGGGTGCCATATGATAAAATTCATGTATGTGAATATCCTGTGATGTCAGGCAATTGCGAAACCGGAATGCAGGATCAGGCTTCTTGCGGGAGGTATGTTTTTTCACAGGCATTAGGAGTGTCGGCCAGGAAAAAATATATCCCGGCAGGAGCGGATCAAGAAAGTACATGGTTTCGCAATCGCCAGATGGGATGATTGTGAAAAAGGAGGAAGGGAATGTATTCGATTACGGTAAAACAGCTGATTGAGAAGTTTGACCTGGTAAACCACCTGCCGGAGATCAACACGGAGGAGATCAGGGTATCTGATCCGGACATGAACCGGCCGGGTATTCAGCTGACGGGGTTTTTTGAGCATTTTGACGCCAACAGGATACAGATCTGCGGGAATGTGGAGCATGCCTATATTACAAGCCTGAAGAGTGAAGAACGCAGCATGATCTTTGACAAGCTGTTCCAGCATAAGATTCCATGCGTGGTATTCTGTAGGGGGCTGGAGCCGCAGGATTTCGTGCTGGAATCCGCCCGGAAATACCGGGTGCCCGTGCTGACCTCCCAGGCCACTACCTCCGCGTTTGTGCATGAGATCGTGAGGTGGCTGCATGTGCAGCTCGCGCCGCGCATTTCCATTCACGGCGTGCTGGTGGATGTGTACGGCGTGGGCGTCCTGATCATGGGCGAGAGCGGAATCGGCAAGTCGGAGGCGGCCATCGAGCTGATCAAGAGAGGGCACCGCCTGGTGTCGGATGATGTGGTGGAGATCAAAAAGGTGTCGGATGATACGCTGGTGGGTACGGCGCCGGATGTCACCCGCCATTTTATAGAGGTGAGAGGCATCGGGATCATTGATGTGAAGGCGCTCTTCGGCGCGGAGTGTGTCAAGATGACGCAGTCCATCGACCTGGTCATCAACCTGGAGGAATGGGACAAGGAAAATAATTACGACCGCCTTGGCCTGGAGGATAAGTACACGGAGTTTTTGGGAAACAAGGTGGTATCCCATAACATTCCGGTACGCCCGGGCAGGAACCTCGCGATCATCGTGGAGGCGGCAGCCGTCAACCACAGGCAGAAGGAGATGGGATATAACGCCGCCCAGGAGATCTACAACCGCGTGACGCAGAAGATGAACCAGAGCGCGGCGAACCGGAGCTCATGATTTTTGGGGGGCGGAGTGCCCTGCGTTCGTGGATAGCTTGTACGATGTCGCAAATGCGCCCGAAAAACGGGGAGGAGCAAAAACCATAGGAGTGCCGGGAGATTTTTGCACAGTTTCACATGGCATATAGCCATCAGAAATAAATGAACAGGTAATTGCGAAACTCAAAATGTAGATTGAAGCTTTGTGCATCATATATATTTTTTTGCCGGAGTTAGGAACGTTAGCCAAGAAAAAAATATATCATGCACAAAGCTGAACAAAAAGAGTACATCGTTTCGCAAACGCCTAAAATAAATGAAAAAAAGGAGGAAGGTTATGAAACAGTATGTATTTGGAGCGGATATCGGGGGAACCACAGTGAAGCTTGGACTTTTTACGGCAGAGGGCGAGCTGCTTGACAAGTGGGAGATACCTACACGGAAGGAGGAGTCGGGCGCGCTGATCCTGCCGGATGTGGCGGAGTCCATTCAGGCCAGGATGAAGGAAAAGAACCTCGATCCGGAGACGGTGGTTGGTGCCGGAATCGGCGTGCCCGGACCGGTAAGGGAGGACGGAACGGTAAACGGCTGCGTCAATCTGGGCTGGGGCGTCATCAATGTGGAAAAGCAGGCGGAGGAGCTTTTGGGACTTCCCGTTAAGGTAGGAAATGACGCCAATATGGCATCCCTCGGCGAGATGTGGCAGGGAGGTGGCAAAGGCTTCTCCTCCGTTGTCATGGTAACGCTCGGTACCGGCGTTGGCGGCGGCATCATCATTAACGGCAAAATGGTCAGCGGTTCAAACGGCGCCGGCGGGGAGATCGGCCACATCTGTGTGGATGAGACCGAGACGGAAACCTGCGGCTGCGGCAACCGCGGCTGCCTGGAGCAGTACGGCTCAGCAACGGGCATCGCCAGAATGGCTGTCAAGGCGCTTGCCGCTTCGGACAAGGCGTCAAAGCTCAGGGATGTGGAGACGGTTACCGCGAAGAATGTGTTTGACGCCGCGAAGGAGCAGGACGAGCTGGCCCTTGAGGTTGTGGAGCAGCACGGCAGGATTCTTGGCAAGGCGCTTGCCGGCATTGCCTGCGTATGCGATCCCGAGGTGTTTGTGATCGGAGGAGGCGTGTCAAAGGCAGGAGATCTGCTGATTGATACAGTGTCGAAGTATTACCGCCAGTTCGCGTTCCATGCGTCACGGGAGACGAAGTTCGCGCTGGCCTGCCTGGGCAATGACGCCGGCATTTACGGCTGCGCGGAAGCAATCCTGACAAAATAGGAACGGAAGGTAGCGGGAGTGGCCGGCACGGCGGGACGCGGATATCCGGGCAATGGCGTCGGGATCCTGAAAAAAGAGAAATGGACGCGGCTGTCAAGTGTGACGGGATAATGACATTTTACACAGAATGAAAGTTTTCTGACAAATAGACGAAAAGGGGAGAGTTTCTCCCCTTTTTTTCGTGACTTTTGACATTGATTTTACATGGAAGGATAGAATATACTTAGTAAGAATGAATAGGAAGTGTAATTGCGCAGCAGATTTTCGCATTTACTGCGCAGAACGTGACAATACTGGTCGGTGAGGGCGGAGATGAATCAGAATTTTGAGAATGAATTATATAAGATCGCCGGAGAAGGCAGCGTCCGGAAACAGGAGCCGATGGCGAAGCATACCACCTTCCGGATCGGCGGTCCTGCGAGGTGTTTTGTAGCGCCGGAGACCGTGGAGGAGCTTACGCAGCTGATGCTGCTGTGCAAGGCGGAGAAGGTGCCGTTCTTTATCCTGGGGCAGGGAAGCAATCTGCTGGTGAGGGATGGAGGAATAGACGGCGTGGTGATCCAGATCGGGGAACGGTTTTCGGGATATCAGATCCGGGGAAAGCGCATCTATGCACAGGCGGGCATTCTGCTCTCCAGGCTTGGCAGCGCTGCGAAGAGCGCCGGTCTGACAGGCCTGGAATTTGCTGCCGGCATTCCGGGAACCCTTGGAGGCGGCATCGTGATGAACGCCGGAGCCTATGGCGGTGAGCTGAAGGACGTGGTGGCAGAGGTGCAGCTGATGGATTTCAACGGAGACCTGCACAAGAGAAACGGCGGGGAGATGCAGTTTTCGTACAGGCACAGCATTGTGCAGGAACAGCCGATGATCGTGATCGGAGCAACGCTTGAACTGGCGGCAGGGGACAGGGATGAGATCGCGAAGCGGATGGAGGAGCTGGCAGTTGCCAGAAGGACCAAGCAGCCGCTGGAGTATCCCAGCGCGGGATCTACATTCAAACGGCCGGAGGGATATTTCGCGGGGAAGCTGATCATGGATGCCGGGCTTCGCGGATATCAGGTTGGAGGCGCGCAGGTATCCGAAAAACACTGCGGGTTTGTCATTAATCGTGGCGGCGCGACGGCTGCTGATGTGACACAGCTGATGGAGGATGTCAGAAACCAGGTGTATGAGAAGTTTCAGGTGAAGCTGGAGCCGGAGGTAAGGCTGGTCGGGGAAGAGACATGAGATTTGTGATTGTAACGGGCATGAGCGGAGCCGGTAAGAGTACGGCGCTTAAGACATTGGAGGATATGGGATATTTCTGCGTGGACAACCTGCCGATTCAGCTGATCCGCCATTTCGCACAGATTGCGTATGGCGATGATAACGATATCAGCAATGTGGCAATCGGTGTGGATATCCGCAGCGGTGTGTATCTGGAACAGCTTTCAGAGTGCCTCAAGCAGCTGAAGGAATCGGGTTATAGCTATGAGATCCTGTTTCTGGATTCCAATGACGATGTGCTGGTCAAGCGGTACAAGGAGACCAGAAGAAACCATCCTCTTTCGAGAAATGCAAGGGTGGAGGATGGCATACGGCAGGAGCGCCTGCGGATTGCATTTCTTCGCAAGGAGGCAGACTATATCATAGATACCACAAGCCTTCTTACCAGGGAACTCAAGGCAGAGCTTGATAAGATCTTTATACAGAACGCCGAATACAACAGCTTTATTTTGAATATTGTCTCTTTTGGGTTTAAGCATGGAATTCCGAGGGACGCGGATCTTGTGTTTGACGTCCGGTTCCTGCCGAACCCCTTTTATGTGCCGGAGCTGAAAATGCTGACAGGCAATGACAGGCAGGTGCAGGACTATGTGATGCAGTTTGACGAGGCGAGGGAATTTCTGAATAAGCTGATCGATTTGCTGGAGTTCCTGATTCCCAATTATATCAAGGAGGGAAAGAACGGCCTGGTTGTGGCTGTGGGCTGTACCGGAGGAAAACACCGTTCTGTTACTCTGGCCAACGGACTGTTTCAGGAGCTTAAGGAGCTTCCCTATGGCGTGAGGATCGACCACAGGGATATAGGGAGAAACGTGTAAGCGCCTGTTCAGAAATAACTGGTGCACAGGACGCGAAGAATATATAGCCGTGGCGGGCTGTGGCGAGACGTTTGGACAAGTCAAAGGAACAGGGTATTCTGAAAAAGGCCCTAAGGCTTAAGACGGATGCAGATGCCGTGGCACCGGCCGGAAAGGATAAGTAGCGATGTCATTTTCCACCAGGGTAAAAGAGGAGATTTGCAGGCATCACTGCCAGGGCAGGCACTGCCAGATTGCTGAGCTTCTGGCGCTGGTGATGGCGCTTGGACAGATAGAGCTTAGGGAGGAGCAGGCAAGGCTTCTGGTGAAAGCGGAGAATCAGATGGCTGTGGATCAGATCATCTGGCTTTTGGACAAGCTGTTTGAAAAAGAGATTACGCCGGTAAGACACGCGCGTTATCTGGAATTTTTTGATGAGATTCAACTCAAAAAGCTTTTGCTGACGCTGAAGCTTTCGGATTATATAGATTATCTGGAGGAGGACTGGCTGGATGAGGAAGAGCTTTTGCAGATGGAAGAGCTTCTGCAGGGCGCGGATCCTATCACCTATGTGTCCTCAAGGGGTGTATCCCTGCAGAATTGCCAGTTCCCGAAGCAGGTGATCCGGAAGGAATGCTGCAAGAAGGCATTTATTCGGGGCGTATTTCTGGCAGCCGGATCCGTCAATGATCCAAAGAAGGCGTACCATTTCGAAATCGCGCTGCAAAACGCGGAATTCGCGGGGATTGTAAAGGATATTTTATGCCAGTTCGGGCTGGATGCCAAGCTGGTGAAGAGAAAAAAATACTTTGTGGTATATTTGAAGGAGGGTTCCATGATCGTGGATGTCCTGACGATCATGGAGGCTTATGTGGGCCTGATGGACATGGAGAATGTCCGCATCCTGAAGGATATGCGCAATGATATTAACCGCAGGGTGAACTGCGAGACGGCCAATATCAAGAAAACTGTAGATGCGGCCAGAAGGCAGATTGAGGATATAGAGTATATTGAACGAACAAAGGGTCTTAAGTATCTGAAGGAACCGCTCCGGCTTCTGGCTGAGCTGAGGCTCGAGGAACCGGATGCCAATCTGGCAGAGCTGGGAGAGATGATGGATCCGCCGGTGTCCAAATCCGGCGTGAATCATAGATTAAGAAAGATAAGCAATATCGCTAAAGCTTTAAGAGAAGATAGCCAAAAGTAAGGAGGAAGAAGGAAAATGGTTAGTAAGGCAGTAAAGGTAAATTTGACAGAGGATGCGGAGGCGAGACCGGTAGCAGTGTTAGTGCAGAGAGCCAGCCAGTTTGACAGCAAGGTGTATGTTGAGATGTCGGACAAGCGGATCAATGCCAAGAGCATTATGGGGATGATGAGCCTGGGAATTACACAGGGTGTGGAACTCACAATCTCTGCGGACGGATCGGATGAAGCGGAGGCGGTAGAGAATCTGACAGAGTACCTTACGCATTCAAAATAAATGGAAGAATAAGATGACACGGCGGAAAAAAGCATTTCTGTCAGGAATGGCGCCTTTGGGCAGCCCTGACAGGGATGCTTTTGTGCATTCTGGAACTTGCAGGCATAATTTGACGTTTTTGTGTAAATGTGTTATAATAAGCCTAGTTTTTTTGTAGTTTTAGTAAAAATATCCTATATTTATTGGTGAAATGATGCCGTCAGGAGGCGGTAACGCTGGATTTCTGCGTGGCGATCGCATGTGTGGACTGGAAGAGGTACCGGCAGGCAACGGTAATATATGATGTCAGGGGGTGGATTTTGTGGAATTTAAGAACTATGTGCAGGAAGTTACTGCAACGTTCTTGGAGAAACAGAATCGCAGGGCTATTTTCATAAAACACTACAATACACTGCATATCTCGATGGAGGAGATGCTGACCTATGTGAAGAACAGGGAGGACAGGGTGTATCTGTATCATGAATATGCCATGAACAGCATGCATTCCGCTTATGAGCCTTTTCTGGAATGGATCGGTGAGTGTTATGTGAAGTTCTACAGGGAGCAGATGACGCCGGAGGAGTTTCTGACGGCATGCGAGGTGTATCCTATGCATATCGAACCGCTGGCGGGGTTTTTGCGGGATGGACGCTGCAGGCGTACTGAGGATGTGCTATATTTTGAAATTGCCTACGAGACCGCGCGCATGATGGAGTCCCTCATTTCGATTTACAGTTATATCTGTAAGGAACATACGCTGGTATTTCTGCTCTCAAAGTTCCATCTGGCGCCCTGTGCGACCATTCGCCTGCTGCGGGAGCTGCTTTGTGAAAAAGTGGATTTTTATGCCATTGTCATGTATAATGATGAATTTTTTATCGCGGACTACAGAAAAGCGAGCTGGAATGAGCTGATGGAAGATGTGGTCAGGCAGCATTTCCAGCTGGAATGGGGGCGGTTGGACAGCGAGCGCACCATTGATATGCAGGATGAACTGTGGGTGGACAAGCTGAAGCTGAAAGAATACGTTCTTTTGCTGGAGAATATGTATCATACCTTTGCACTGCGGGACGCATTCTATTACGCCAACGATATCATGTACAAGCTGGACAGGAAGATGATCCGCATTTCTCCGGAGGATCAGGTGGAGCTGATGATGCTCGCGGCCAGAATTCAGACCGGAATCGGACAGTTCAGCCAGACGCTTGTGACATGTGACAGGATGGCGGTACTGAACAGGGGACAGCGGAATGATGCTTATGTCGAGTATCAGTACTATTACATAGCCGGACGAGCCAGAATGCACCTGGCGCAGATGGATAATGAGAGGCACGATCTTCAAAAATGCGTCGAACTCGCGGAGAAACTGGGCGATGAGCTTTTGAAATATAAGGCAGAGGTTCTGCGGTGGATCGGTGATTCCGGATTATGGAAGGGAATCTTTGATCATGATTTCCGGTATAGCAGGGATACGAAGCTGGTGGAGAAGACCAGGCAGTTTGGGTTTGACAATTTCCTGGCCTACCTGTATGTCTTCGGGTTTGAAAATGACCGCGAAAGCATCAGGGCTATTGCTAATGAAGAGATAGAACCGGTTCATTTCAATATGGGCATTGAGATCGGGGAACGTCTGGGAAATGAGAGCTTTCTGATGATGGCCTATATGAAGAATATCATCATGTATTCAGAGGAAGGCTATCATCTCTATGTGCGCAAGATGTACCAGAGAAGGCTTTCCGTGCTCAGAAAACCCAATCCTGTCAGAAGGGCGCATATGCTGGCCGGGATGGGATACAACAGTATCATTCTGGAGGAACATGAGCAGGCGTCCGTTTACCTGGTGCAGAGCATTCAGGGGCTGGTGGATCTGGATCAGCCGGACGATATCATGGATTCGCTTTATAATCTCGCGATGAATTATTTTGTGGTGGAGAGCTATGACAATGTGATTGAGGTGCTCAATCTGGTTTTGAAGATGCTTTCGGAGCTGGGACTGCAGGCGATCAAGGTTTGCAATACTTCCAAGCTTTATGGCATGCTGGCGATCAGCTATTATTATCAGGAGGAATATTATTACAGTTATTATTATCTCAGCAAGATCGAGGTGCTGATCGAACGGCTGCTGCGGGGGACGAGCGGGCTGAGCGATACGATGTGGCGGGAGGATCTGCTGTTATACCATCTTGTCAAGGGAATGCTGTACTGCTATGAGGAACAGTGGGAGTCCTGCCAGCCGGAGATGGACGAGGTGAGGCGTTATATGTCTTCTGTCACGGGAGACCTGTTCTATATCTATCCTCTTTATGCCATGGAGCAGGCGGTCATTTACTGGAGGCAGGGACTTGACGCGGAGGCTGGACGGATTCTTCAGGAGGCGGTCGATTACTGTGAACGCGAGGGCATGCACCGCAGGATGGATGAGCTGAAGCATTTTATGGAGACGCGGGAGCACAGGAAAAACCAGCTTGGCATCCGGATTGATGAATTGCCGGTTGCTAAGATCCTTCAGGTGACAAAACAGGCGGGCATTCAGGCTAAGCTGAAGAAGCGTGAAAATGATATCGATTTTATTGCGGCCCTGCAGGAGACGATCAGCCGTGAGAACTTGACGACGGACGAACTCTTCCAGGATTTTTCTGCCGTGCTGAAAAGCGCGTACCATCTGGACGATATCATGATCCTGCGGAGGGAGGGGGAGGAGCAGAAGGTTTTCTGTAACCATCCGGGGCTTGAACCGGACAGGGACGCGAAGGAGGAAATCTTCGCGTTTTTCAGGGACTATGGACAGCCGTTCCTGACCAACTATATAGATAAGAATTTCATGATGTTTTTGCCGATCATGAGGTATTTTGACATGGAGAGGATGGTTTCCATGATTGGCATTCCTATGCTGGAGCAGCCGGGAGTGCAGATGATCTTCCTTGCGAGCGTGAATGTGCAGGAGGATTTTGTGCGTAACAGGGAGCTTTTGAACAGTGACGATTTCCGTATTCTCAAGTTTGCCTTCAGCCAGTTCTGCGAGACCATGACGAGAATTCTGGGAAGACAGACGATCGAGCGGATGAACAAGGAGCTGGAGCAGTCTGCGATCACAGACCATCTGACAGGTATTTTCAACCGGAACGGGTTCAGTATGCAGATGGACGCGATCTGCGAGGATCGGTCAGGAGCTAGCAACGTGCTGCTGTATCTGGATTTGGATAACTTTAAGTTTTATAACGATACCTATGGCCATGATATCGGGGATCTGGTACTGGTTTCCTTTGCAAAGCTGTTCCGGAAACTGACGAAGGACAGGGGATTTGCCGTCCGCTATGGCGGAGACGAGTTTATCCTTCTGCTGCAGAACGGCTGCTCAAAGGACGGGGCAGGTCTGGCGGATCAGATCTATGCGGCGATCAGCGGAGGTTTCCAGGAAGAGATCCGTAAGCGTCTCAATGAGGAGATCACGATTCCTGAGAACCGTATGATCTCCTGCTCCATTGGGATCACGGAATTTAAGAGCGGTTCCAGGGAGGCGCTGGAGGAGGCGCTGAACCGGGCGGATCAGGCGCTTTACTATATTAAGAAAAATGGGAAATCCAGATATATGATCGCAGGATAACATTGGTCTTGACAGGCATTGTCTGGAGTGTTATGATGGACAATTATATAGGACGTTTTCGTCGATATGTAGAGGTGCGCGTTTCAAGAGTAGCAGCTGTGACAGATAAGGCTGGAGGAAGGGCTGTGAAAGGGGAAGGCGCCGAAGAGGGACATTACCTTATTTGTGTCCTGTCTGGATGCATAGTTAAGAGCTGTGTGTCTGTCACCGGGATCAGAGGCCGGCAGAAAGGACCGGCGCTGGGAAAACTCTGGGGGATGATATCATCTCCGCATGGTTTTCCGGGTGGAGTGCTACGGAAGGGAAAGATCTTTACATGAAGGGATTTTTGCATGAAGAGATTTTGTGACGCTTCGTTGGCACCTGCCGGCGGAGCGTTTTATATTATAATAGTAATCAGGAAAAGGAGATTTGGTTATGGCTATTTTTACAGGATCAGCAGTTGCATTGGTGACGCCCTTTCAGGAGAACGGGGCAGTAGATTACGAGCAGTTGAAGTCGCTGGTAGAATATCATATCGCGCATCAGACAGACGCGATCGTGATCTGCGGAACAACGGGAGAGGCTTCCACCATGACGGAGGAGGAGCATTCCGAGGTGATCCGCAAGTGCTGTGAATTTGTGGCAAAGCGGATTCCGGTGATCGCGGGTACAGGTTCAAACTGTACGGAGACAGCCGTGAAGCTTTCAAAGGAGGCGCAGGAGGCGGGCGCGGACGCGCTGCTTGTGGTGACGCCATACTACAATAAGGCGACGCAGAACGGCCTGTTCAAGCATTTCTCTACGATCGCTGAGGCGGTGGAGCTTCCGATCATTCTCTATAATGTGCCGGGCAGGACCGGCTGCAATATCCAGCCGGCTACCGCTGCAAGGCTTGCGAAGGAGGTTCCGAATATTGTCGGAATCAAGGAGGCTTCCGGCAATATTTCGCAGGTGGCGAAGCTGGCACAGCTTGTAGATGGCAAGCTGGACATTTATTCCGGTAATGATGACCAGGTGGTGCCGCTGCTGGCACTGGGCGGCAAGGGCGTGATCTCTGTGACGGCCAACATTATTCCGGAGGATACCCACGCAATGGTCATGAAGTTCCTTGAGGGAGATACGGCGGGCTCTCTGGCGCTGCAGCTGAAGGCAATGGATCTGTGTGACGCGATGTTTTGCGAGGTGAATCCGATTCCGGTCAAGAAGGCTGTGGAGCTGGCAGGGCTTTGCAATGGATATGTGAGGATGCCTATGACGGAGGCGGAACCCGCAAGCGTGGAAAAGATCAAGAAGGCGATGCAGGACTACGGAATTCTTTAATAGACAGGGGAGGAAGAAGGATGACACGAATGATTATGCATGGCTGCAACGGCCATATGGGTCAGGTGATCACAGCGCTTGTCGCCGCGGATCCGGAGGCGGAGATTGTTGCCGGCATTGATGTGGTGGATAACAGGGATAATGGATATCCGGTCTTTACCAATCTGGCAGACTGTGACGTTGAAGCGGATGTGATCATTGATTTTGCCGCTGCTGCCGCGGTGGACGGGCTGCTGTATTACAGCAGGACGAGAAAGATTCCGGTGGTGTTATGTACCACGGGACTGGATGAACAGCAGCTTGCGGATATGAAGGCTGCAAGCGCGGAGGTGGCGATTTTGAAATCCGCCAATATGTCATTGGGGATCAACACGCTGCTGAAGCTGTTAAAAGACGCTGCCAGGGTGTTTGGCCCGGCGGGATTTGATATTGAGATCGTGGAGCAGCATCACAGGCTGAAGGTTGACGCGCCGAGCGGAACAGCGCTGGCCTTGGCCGATTCTGTCAATGACGCGCTGGGCGGGCAGTACGATTACGTTTACGACAGAAGCGCGAGACGGGAGAAGAGGCCGGATAAGGAGATTGGAATCTCTGCTGTGCGCGGAGGAACCATCGTGGGAGAGCATGATGTGATCTTTGCCGGAACGGATGAAGTGATCACCTTTAAGCATACAGCGTATTCTAAGTCTGTGTTCGCGAAGGGCGCCATTGAGGCCGCGAAATTTTTGGCCGGCCAGCCGGCGGGCATGTATGACATGGCAGATGTGATCGCGGCAAAGTAAGAGGATAGGGCGGCGCTGCAATACAAAAAAGCTTTCGGGTATAGGTATCCGAAAGCTTTTTTATTGCGGAGCCGTCGGAAAAATGACGGCTTCAGGCATCTGTGTTGTGGAAGCAGACTTTATTTCTGCCGTGGTTTTTTGCTTCATAGAGGGAGTTGTCAGCCATCTTGAAAAGAGTGTCCGCCGTGACACCGTCATCGCCGAAGGCTACGCCAACGCTGACGGAGAGGGGAGGAACCCCGTCTCCAAGGTTTTCTTTGAGGTTTTCATTGATCTTGTTGATCTTGCGTTCAATCAGCTCCTTCAGGGAGGGATCTGAATGTACCATGATGACGGCAAATTCGTCGCCGCCGATCCGGCATACATAGTCCTGGTTGCGGAAGCTTCCAAACATGGATTCGGAGACGCGGATGATGGCTTTGTCACCGATGGCATGTCCGTACTTGTCGTTGATCTGTTTGAAATGGTCCATATCAAACAGCAGCAGGGCAGAGGTCTCCAGATCCACATTGCTGAGCAGGAAATCATACCCCCGGCGGTTATAGAGGTTGGTCAGTTTGTCGTGGGTTGCCTCGTAGGTCAGCTTCTCCCGGTTCTGCAGATTGGTGTGGTACATCAGGTTGTAGGTTTTGGCCAAAAACCGGATCTCGTAGGCACCCTCTAAGGGGATGTCCCTCTCGTCCCGGATCAGGTTCACGCATTTGCGCAGCGGAACAATGATCATAAAGGAGGTCAGCATGACGATGCCAAGCATGACGACAATGAGCAGTATCGTGAGGATGTGCTCGATCCATACCTGGTGGCGGAGCTTTTCGGAAATCTCCAGCTGTCCGGCCTTCATCTCATCCTCGAGGCTGTCCAGACAGTTTTGCATATGCTTGGAGATGGTATGCTTCTGTGACTGGTATTCCTCGCCGAACATATAATGCTCCGCGAGTTCTTTTTTCTTCTCTTTGGACAGGTTGAGATCCCGCGCCTCCAGAGAAATACCCCGGATCTCTTCGGGATAGGAGGATATATCATAGCCATAGGCGTCCGCGGCCAGACGGGCGGCGTAGTATTCCCGCTTCATGAGCTCCAGGGATTGTTCCATGGCGTTGTTCAGATCATGAAAGGCAACGGAATCTTCATGATGCGCTTTTAAGTCTTCCAGCGCGTGATCCCGCCTTTTGGACACCTTGGCTTCCTTGAAGTAGTTGCCGAGGCATTCCTTTTTACCGGTCACGACAAAGCAGCGCATCTCTTCCGTCAGGTAATCGGAAGCGATCTGCAGCTCATAGGAGCTCTGTCTCCAGCTGATCAGATTCTCTGTGATCTTATGCGTATTCTGGTACATCACATTGGTGCGGTACATAGCGATAAACAGGACGATGGAAATCAGGATTGCAAGAGCAAGCATGACATAGTTGAGCTTCTGCAGGGATATGCCGTGTTTTCTGATATGATCCAAGTATTTCAAAATGAAAGACCTCCTTCTTCGGCGTGGATTTTGATGCGGCTGTTACAAACCGCATCGTAGCTTTTGTATATACAATTGTGTCAATATACTTCATTTACACTTTATTTATATCGGAATTCTTCTATAATATATATAGTGGTATTTACATGTAATGTTAAAAATTTGTGAATATTCGTAAAATTTCTTTTTATCCGTATAAAATGTGGTATAATCACAAAAGATTATCGGTAACATGCGGGACTGGAGGATGAGATAGTGGGAGCTTCAGATGGGCAAAAGGACGCGCGCGCTGTGGTGATTGATGTCAGGGATCTTTACAAGATCTATGAGGTGGGCACAACCAGGGTCAGGGCGCTTAACGGCGTGACTTTTCAGGTGTATGAGGGTGAGTTCTGCGCCATCGTGGGCACCTCGGGATCGGGCAAATCAACCCTGCTCAATATGCTGGCCGGGCTTGAAAAGCCTACCAAGGGCGAGATCCTGATCGCGGGACAGCATATTGAGAAGATGAACGAGAATAAGCTGGTTCGCTTTCGGCAGAAGAATGTGGGATTTATCTTTCAGTCCTTTAATCTGCTTGGCACGATGAATGCGCTGGAAAACGTGGCGCTGCCGCTTTCCTTTCGGGGCATTCCGAAGGCGGTGAGGCTTAAGCGGGCAGCGAAGATGCTGAAGCTGGTGGGTCTGGAGAAGCACGCCTTGCACAAGCCGAATCAGATGTCCGGCGGACAGCAGCAGAGAGTCGGCATGGCCAGGGCGCTTGTAGTGAATCCTAAGATCATGTTTGCGGATGAGCCGACCGGTAATCTGGATTCCAGAACCTCGAAGGAAATGATGACGCTGATGCGCCGTATTGTCAACGAGCATAAGAAGACGCTGGTCATGGTGACGCACGATGACAGTCTGGCGGCGATCGCGGACAGGGTGATCCGGATCGTGGATGGAAGGATTGTGCGGATCGAGGACAGGACAAGCGGTACTGTGCTGGAATTTCATCAGAAAAAAAAGACTCCTGTCAAACAGGAAAATACGCGGCATCCGGCCGGAGAAGGCCGGACAGATACTGGCGTTTTTATAGGAGGATCACAAAAATGAAGATATGTAGGAGCAGGAAGACTTTGATCACGAAGCTGATGGCGGCGGCTCTTTGCGCGTCTCTGCTGTTGCCGGCAGGCATGCCGGTTATGGCCGCACAGGCGGACACGACCGCGCAGGCCCAGACGACGGAGCAGCCGACAGAGGCTAAGACGGAGGCTAAGACAGAGGCTGCGACGACGGAGGAAAAAGCTACGGAGTCTTCCGATGACAGCTCAGAGGTCAACGGAAAGCTGGGTAAGAACACAGATGTCGGAATTGAGATGGCCAAGTCGGTTACCAGCCAGCCGGGCAAGAAAACCAAGCTGTCCTTCACCCTTAAATCACTGGACAAGAAAAAAGTAAAGATCAAGAGCGTGTATCCGGTGATTGATGCTTCGTTTCCGTTTGAGACCAGCGGGGATGCCTACAAGGTTGTGAAGGCGGGCGCTAAGGAGGCCAAGAAGCAGCTGTCCCTTCCGGCTGTGTACAACATGACGGCCAGGTCGGATGTGATGTCCGGCTACCAGAGCGTGAAGTTTATCTGTGAGTACACGAAGACGGATGAAGACGGCAATGCTGCCAGTTATTATATTCTGAAGACTATCAATGTGTATTTTGAGGAGGATGTAACGGAGGAGCCTGATGATGAGAAGGATGACGGCTATCCAGAGCCTGATCGTGAGGAGGACACCGAGGAGGCTGTCGCCCCGAAGCTGATCCTGACCGGCATGGAGACGGATCCGGCGAGGATCATGGCAGGCACCAGCTTCAAGCTGAAGGTGCATATCCAGAACACATCCAAGACGACGCCGGTGTGCAACGGCAAGTTTCTGATCGGGAATGAGGCGGGTACGTTCCTGCCCACCAACGGTTCGAGCGCTGTCTATGTGGAGAAGATTCCCGCAGGCGAGACAGCGGATCTCGATATTGAACTCAAAACCTCGGCGGATCTGCCGCAGAAGAATTATATCATCGTTGTAAAAGGTGACTTTGACGACGGCAGGGGCAATAATTTTACGTCCAGCGACAATTTATCCATTTCTGTCTATCAGGAGGTAAAGCTTGGCGTGTCGGACATCTCTTTAAGCCCGGAATCCCTGGGGATCGGTTCAAACGGCAGCCTGATGTTCACTGTCAACAATCAGGGGAGCGCGGGAGCGTTTAATGTCAGGGCTTCCGTTAAGGACGAGGCTGTGACGGGAGACGAATGCTTTGTCGGCAATATCGCGGCCAATGCCTCCGCGTTCGCGACCATCAATCTGAAGGGCGTGAAAGACAATTCCGAGACTGGCATGATCACGGTGGTAATCTCCTATGAGGATTCTGAAGGCAAGGCCGGCAAGCTTGAGCAGAAGATGGCCTGCCCGGTAGGAAAGGACTTTGTCCCGGAGGAGGAAGACCTGGACTGGGAGGAGGACGATGATTTTTATGAGGATGAAGAGGATGGCCTGCCATGGTGGGTTTATGCGCTGATCGCCCTGGCTGTGGTGATCGTCCTTGTCATTATTATCGTGCTGGTGAAGAAACGTAAGAAAAAACACCTGCAGGAGCTGCTTGCGGAGGATGATGAGCTGGATGGCGACTCCCTGATGGACGAGGAGGACGAGGAGGAAGTGACGATGGAGGATTCCGGAGAGCCGGAAGCCGACGAGCCTGCGAACAAGGACGGAGAGGAGCAGAATGAAGATAGCTGATATTCTCGGCATGAGCCTTACAAATCTCTGGCGGCGCAAGATGCGTACACTGCTGACAGTGCTGGGCGTCATTATCGGCACCGCTTCGATTGTGGTGATGCTGTCGCTGGGAATCGGCCTGCGACAGTCAGTGATGGATCAGGCTAGCCAGGCGGGCGGCCTGACCGAGATCATGGTCTATTCGGATATGGACGACGGCTCCCAGGAGGAAAAGCTGCTGGGAGATGATACGGTGGAGCTGTTTTCCGGCCTCGAGCATGTGGAGAGCGTGTATCCGTTTATCATGTATTCGCTGCCGGTGCAGGCAGGAAAATATGAGGGTACCTTTGAGGTATACGGCGTGACCAGGGAGTATCTGAAAAAGATTCCGCTGGAGACGGGAAAGCATCCGAAGACAGACAAGGCTACCCTGAGCCTGATCATAGGCAATCAGGTGAGGGGAGATTTTTGGGAGGTCAAATCAGGAGACTATCCGGATGAACTGCCCGATCTTGATTTTATGACGGTTCCTCTGATCGGAGGGATCGAGATAGAGGAGATTGCCCAGGAGGAGACATCGGAGGAGGAAGAGGGCGAGGAATACTTTGACAGTGATTTCAGCGAAAGCGAGCCGGATTTCGACAGCGATGACGAGCCGGATGCTGAGGAACAGCCGGTGACGGAGGAGGTCACTGAGGAAAGCTGGGAGGAAATGTCTTTCAGCTCATTTACGGAGGATATGCAGAGGGTACGGCTGAAGGCGACCGGGATCATCGAGGGTACCGAGGATGATTATTCCGAGTATTCGTATTACTGTTATACAGATCTGGATTCTCTGAAAGCGTTTTTGAAGAGATACTATCCGGGCAATGTCACGATTCCCGGACAGCCGACTGACCGGAGCGGCAAGCGGTTCCGGGATCTGAAATATACATCCATCACTGTGAATGTGGACAACTCCTCCAACGTGGAGGACGTGCTTTCAACTATACAGCAGATGGGGTATCGGGCGGATGCCAACAAGGAGTGGCTGGAGGAGCTTGAGAAGGAGTACCTGATCATCGAGGCGGTGCTCGGCGGAATTGGAGCAGTTGCCATGCTGGTGGCTGCCATCAGTATTGCCAATACAATGACGATGTCTACCTATGAGCGCACCAAGGAAATCGGCGTGATGAAGGTGCTGGGCTGTACCCTGGGCAATATCCGCACGATGTTTTTGGCGGAGGCCGCGTTTATCGGTTTTCTCGGAGGCGTTGCGGGAATCGGCTTAAGCTTTATCCTGTCGCAGGTCGCCAACGAGGTGATTGCGCCTGCGGTCATGGCTGATTTTGATCTGGGCGCCCGCATTTCCGTGATTCCGTTCTGGCTGGTGCTTGCGGCGATAGCCTTTTCCACGCTGATCGGCATGCTGGCAGGATTTTTCCCTGCACAGAGGGCGACCAGGTTAAGTCCCCTGGCGGCGATCCGCAACGATTAAGGACGGATTGACCAGTGTGGTGAATATGAGGGACGGGGAAGTAAAAAGGGATGGATTATAAAGCGGCTTTGAAAGAGATCAACAGAGTGCAGAAAAGGGGTAGCGTATTCGGACTGGAAACGATACGCGAACTGCTGAAAAGGCTTGGAAATCCTCAGGATCAGCTGAAGGTGATCCATGTGGCCGGGACCAATGGAAAGGGAAGCATCTGCGCTTTTCTGGAGGCAATCTACAGGGCGGAGGGGCTTCGGGTGGGAAGGTATGTCTCACCGACGCTCTTTACATATCTGGAACGGTTTCAGGTCAATGGAAGCTATATGCAGGAGGAAGAGTTTGCCGGCATTTTTACACAGGTGGAGGAAGCGGCACGGCAGATGGAACAGGAAGGACTTGCGCAGCCGACCGCCTTTGAGCTGGAGACTGCTGTGGCCTTCCTGTATTTTGTAAGGAAACAGGTGGACCTGGTGCTTCTGGAGACAGGGATGGGCGGGCGGCTGGACGCCACGAATGTTGTCGCACGTCCGCTGTGCACGGTATTTGCGTCAATCGGAAGGGATCACATGCAGGTGCTTGGAAATACCCTGGCGGATATTGCCAGGGAAAAGGCAGGGATCATGCGGGAGGGCTGTCCGGTAGTCACCTTTCCGGAGAGGCAGGAGGTGATGGATGTGCTGGCTGAGGAGGCGGCAGCGCACCATGCGCCTTTTTGCGTTGTGGAGGAAGAGCAGCTCTCGGTCCTGTCGCAGTCGCTTGGAGAGACAAGGTTTTGCTATAAAGGCAGCCGGTATGTCATTCATCTGGCGGGCGCACATCAGGTGCGCAATGCGGCAGTGGCGATCCAGACAAAGCTGCTGCTTTCCGGCTCTGTAAGGACAGAGTCGCTTGCCGACGCGGTCTGGCCCGGCAGGTTTGAGGTGCTGTCGCGGGATCCGCTGCTGATCCGGGACGGCGCGCACAATCCGGACGGGGCGAAAGCCCTGCGGGATACGCTGCAGGCACAGGCTTCGGACAGGCATTTGGTTTTCGTGACAGGCGTGTTCAGGGACAAGGAATACGGGAGGATGATGGAGCTGCTCTGTCCCATGGCGGATCGGATCTATACGGTAACGCCGCCGGGAGAGAGGGGGCTGGCGGCGGAAACGCTTGCGCAGTGCATCCGGCAGTTCAATCCCTGTGTTTGTGCCTGCGACGGGGTTGAGCAGGCGCTTGTATTTGCTGTCAGGGATGCGCGGCGGCTGGAGCAGGAAGGAAAAAAGACGGCGGTTGTTGCGTGGGGCTCCCTGTCGTGGATCGGCCGGATTGACGCGCAAAATGCGATATTGGATGCAGGCTGCGCATATAGGGAAAAAGACCAGGCGTCCGAAGGAAAAACGTCTGAGGAACAGGAGCCTGACGAAGCGCAGGCTTTGGCAGATGGTGATACGGAACAGGGAACGGGCCTGCATCCGTATGCGGATCAGGAACCGGATGGCGGAAAGAGCCGGCTTGACAGGATCTTGCAGCATCCGGAATATCTGCGGCAGATGAGGCGGATCGAGGAGGCTGAACGCGACCGGGTTTTCTGCCGCCATGGGCTAGCGCATGCACTGGATGTGGCGAGGATTATGTACATCATGGCACTGACATATAGCCTGGATTACGGGAAAGAGCTGATCTATGCCGCGGCTCTTTTACATGATATCGGGCGGGCGGAGGAATATGAGCGCCATCTGTCCCATCATGAGGAGGGAGCGCGGATTGCTGAAGGGATTCTGAAAGACTGTGGATTTGAGGCGGAACAGATCGAACGGATTACCGGAGCAATCAGGCAGCACCGCGGCATTCCGGGCCGACAGTCCCTGGAATTTGCGGGATTGCTCTGCAAGGCGGATAAGCTTAGCAGAAATTGTTTTGCGTGCCGGGCCAGAAAGGAATGCAACTGGAAGCCCGAAAAGCAGAATGATGGTATTTGGATATAACAGGCAGGGACCGGGCTTGCAAAGGGCGGTGTTTGCTCGAATAAAAAATGGAACCGTAAGGAGTGGGAAAAAATGGTCATTGGCGGAAAGTTATTTGATCTGGACCGGAGATCTTATGTGATGGGGATATTAAATGTCACGCCGGATTCATTTTCAGACGGGGGAAGCTACACGGAGCTTGACGCCGCGCTGCGGCAGACGGAGCGCATGCTGGAGGAGGGCGCGGCGATTATCGATATCGGCGGAGAATCGACCAGGCCGGGCTATGCGCAGATTTCCTGCGAGGAGGAGATGGACAGGGTGTGCCCGGTGATCCGCGCTGTGAAGGAACACTTTGACGTGCCGGTATCACTGGATACCTATAAGCCGGAGGTGGCTTTGGCCGGCATTCAGGCAGGGGTGGACATGATCAATGATATCTGGGGACTCAAGGAGGAGGGGGACATGGCCTCTGTCATTGAGAAGGCCGGGGTGTGCTGCTGCCTGATGCACAACCGTGCCAATACAGATTACAGTGATTTTGTGGCAGATGTGCTGTCTGACCTTAATGAGAGCGTGGAGATCGCGATGGCAGCGGGAATTGAAGCGGACAGGATCATTCTGGATCCGGGCATCGGATTTGCTAAAACCTATGAGCAGAACCTGCTTTTGTTAAACAGGCTCTCCCTTGTGTGCGGACTGGGATTTCCGGTTCTGCTGGGCACATCGAGAAAATCAGTGATCGGCAATGCGCTTTCCCTGCCTGTGACGGAGCGCGAGGAGGGAACGCTGGCTACCACTGTGATCGGCCGGATGGCGGGCTGTTCGATTTTCCGGGTGCATAATGTGAAGGCAAACCGCAGGGCGCTGGATATGACGGACGCAGTCAGTGCGGCGCCTCGATCATTCTTTGAATGATTCTTGATTTCCGGTGCATGGAACGTCAGCCGGGAAAATATTTATCGTGCAGGGAGCCGGACGGAGAGGGATATCGTTTCATAATGGCTTGCTGCTGTATTTTAGAGGGAGGGAGCATATGGATCAGATCAGGATCAGTAATCTGGAGGCCTTTGGATATCATGGGGTATTTGAGGAGGAAGCGCTGTTAGGACAGAAATTTCTGGTCAGCGTGGATCTGTATTTGGATACCAGGAGGGCAGGAAAGACGGATGACCTTCAGGAGTCACTGGACTATGGGGAGGTCTGCCAGATGATCAAAAAGATCGTGGAGACAGAGCGGTACCGCCTGATCGAGCGGCTGGCGGAGCAGATTGCCGGGAAGCTGCTGCTTTCCTTTGAACGCCTGCGAAGTGTTCAGGTCACGGTAAAGAAGCCCTGGGCACCGGTCCTGATCTCGATGGAGGCTGTCTCGGTCACGATCAAGCGGGGATGGCATCAGGTGTTTCTTTCCATCGGTTCCAATATGGGTGACCGGGAGGGGTATCTGGATTTTGCTGTGGACCAATTGAACGCCCTGCGGGATACCAGGGTGATCGCGGTTTCAGATTACATAGAGACGGAGCCCTACGGACCTGTGGAGCAGGATATGTTTTTAAATGGTGCGCTGGAGATTGAGACGCTGATGACGCCACATGAGCTTTTGGAGACGGCGATGCAGATAGAGAAGGAAGCCCACCGGGAACGGCTGGTGCATTGGGGTCCGAGGACGCTGGATATCGATATCCTGTTTTATGATGATCTGGTAATGGCTGAGAAGAAGCTGACGATACCGCATCCGGAGATTCAGAAAAGGGAGTTTGTGTTAAAGCCGCTGGCTTCCATCGCCCCGTATTATATACACCCGGTGTATCAAAGAACTGTGGCGGGGCTGTTGGAAAAGCTGCAGGAGCGGGAGTTTTGAGTGGAACCGCACGGGAGGGCGCACAACATGGTACAGGATTTGAGTGTGACGCGCAGCCGGATCGATGAGGTGGACCGGCAGATTGTCGCGTTATTTGAAAAGAGAATGGAGCTGGCGCTGGACGTGGCCAGATACAAGGAGGAGGTTGGAAAGCCTGTTTATGACCGGGTGAGGGAGCAGGAGAAGCTGGAGACGCTGTCTGCCCTTGCACACACGCAGGATAATGCGACAGGCGTCAGGGAGCTGTTTTCCCAGATCATGGCGATTTCCAGGAGATACCAGTACAGCGTGCTGGGCGAAAAGGGAGGGCCGCTTGCACAGATGCCGCAGGAGGTGGAGCGGCTGCCGTTTTCGGAGGATACGGTGGCGGTTTATGCCGGCGTTCCCGGCGCGTTTGCGGAGGAGGCGCTCGCCGCATATTTTGGAGGCATGGTACAGGCACGTCCGGTGAAGGATTTTGCCGAAGCGGCGGAGCTGGTTGCGGGCGGTGGGGCGGATTACGCGGTGCTGCCGCTGGAAAACTCTTCGGCTGGCTTTGTAAACGGGATCTATGACCTTCTCGCGGGGCACGGGCTTACGATTGTCGGAGAACAGCTTTTGCGCGTGGACCAGTGCCTTCTGGGGCTGCCGGGCACGGAGTTATCCATGGTGCGCACGGTGTATTCCCATCCGCAGGGGCTCATGCAGGCAAAGGAATATCTGGAGGACAAGGGCTTTAGACAGGTGGGGATGTCGAACACAGCGCTTGCGGCCAGAAAGGTATGCGAGGACGGGGATCCGTCCCAGGCGGCCATTGCAAGCGCGCGTGCGGCCCGTCTGTATGGCCTGGAGATTTTAAACCCCAGGCTGAATGTGTCCGATCGCAATACCACCCGTTTTGTCATCGTGTCGGGCAGGCATATCTATGAACGGGCGGCAAACCGTGTCAGCATTTCCTTTTCTATTCCGCATGCATGCGGAACGCTCTACAATGTGATGTCCCATTTTATTTATAACGGCATCAATTTAACGAGCATAGAATCGGTCCCGCTGTCCGGAAAACAGTGGGAATACAGCTTTTTTGTGGAACTGGAGGGCAATCCGGGTGACAGCGGGGTGAAAAATGCCATGAAGGGGATCATGGCGGAGACGGAGGAGTTCCGGATATTGGGATGTTTTGTTTCAAAACAGTGACAGGAGGGGTTATCATATGGCGTACAAGACCTTTGCGGCAATTGACATCGGCTCAACGGATGTCACCATGAAAATCTACGAGATCACGGCAAAGAAGGGCTACCGTCTGCTGGATTATGTCAGCAACATCATCGAGCTGGGATCCGGCACCTACGCGACGGGCTATATTTCCAGAAGCGCTGTGGAGCAGCTGTGTTCCACGCTGCAGCGTTTTGCCAGAAAAATGCGGGAGTACGGGACGGTGGATTACAGGGCCTACGCGACCAGCGCGGTGCGCGAGGCCAAAAACAACGCGATGGTGCTGGATCTGTTAAAACAGAGAACCGGCTTCAAGGTGGAGATCCTGGGCAATTCAGAGCACCGTTTCCTGATGTATAAGGGACTGGCGGTGAAGTCGGAAAACTTTGAAAAGATTGTGGAGAAAAACACTGCCATCGTGGATATCGGGGGCGGAAGCATACAGATCTCCATCATGAACAACCAGAAGCTGACGACCACGCAGAATATTTCCATCGGCGCGCTGCGGGTGCGGGACAGGCTCAAAACCTTCCGCGTGGATGTGGAACATCTGGAGCGGATCATGGAAGAGTTTATCTCCAATGAGATTGAAGCGTTCCGCAGGTATTATCTGGGGGATAAATCCATTAAAAATATCATTGCGATCGGCGATGAGACGGCCTGCCTCAAGCAGATCATGCCGGAGCTTAAGATCACGGATCATTTTGACGAACAGCAGCTCCAGATGGTTCTTGAGAAGCTGGTGAGCCAGAATCCGGCGGATCTGGCCGCGGATTACAAGATTCCGTATGAGCGCGCAACGCTCCTTCTGCCTGCGGCCATGATCTACGGCGTGTTCCTCAAACAGTCCAAGGCGGACCTGATCTGGATGCCCAATATTGACCTGTGCGACGGAATAATCGTGGATGAGATGGAACGGTCGAAAAAGCTGGCCTTCCAGCGCAATTTTACCGATGATATCCGCTCCTCTGTGCAGATGCTCGCGAAGCGCTACTGCTGCAACAAGGAGCACAATACAAATGTCGCTAGCATCGCCTGCATGATCTTTGACAAGACGAAGAAGATCCATGGCCTTAAAGACAAGGAGCGTCTGCAGCTGGAGATTGCCGCACTGCTCCATGACTGCGGCAAATTCATCAATATGAACGAGGCGGCGGAGAACGCCTATACGATTATCATGTCGACGGAGATCATCGGCCTGTCCCAAAGGGAGAGGGAGGAGATCGCCAATATCATCAAGTATAACGCGCTGCAGTTCCCGGATTATCAGGAGCTGGAGGGCTCCATCCGGAACGGCAGCTATATGACGATCGCCAAGCTGGTCGCGATCTTGAAGGTGGCCAACGCGATGGACCGTTCCCATAAGCAGAAGGCGAGCGAATACCAGATTGTGGTAAAGGATAAACAGCTTCTGATCACCATAGACACCCTGTACGATCTCACGCTGGAGAGGGGTCTGTTTATCAACAAGGCAGAATTTTTTGAACAGGTGTATGGAATCAAGCCGGTGTTAAGGCAGAAAAGGAGCGTGTAGCATATGAGGGAAAAAAGCAAGTATTTAAAACCGGAATATCTGGAAAACAGGGAGCTTTCATGGCTCCAGTTTAACAAAAGGATCCTTGCCGAGGCGAAGGACAAGTCGATCCTGTTATTTGAACGTCTCAAGTTTTTGAGCATCACAGCCTCAAACCTGGATGAATTTTTCATGATCCGGATCGCCTCGCTGATCGACATGATCCATGCGGAATATACCAAGCGGGACATTGCTGGAATGACGCCGAAGGAACAGCTTGACGCCATCATTCCGGAGGCCAAGGAGTTTATCACGGACCAGTATAAAACTCTGAACCGTTCCCTGCTCCCACAGCTGGAAAAATGCGGGCTGACGCTGATCCGTCACCATGAGGACCTGAGCGCGGAACAGGCGGAGTATGTGGACGAGTATTTCCGCAAAAACGTCTATCCGGTGCTGACGCCGATGGCTGTGGACCAGTCAAGGCCGTTTCCGCTGATCCAGAACCGGACGCTGAATATCGGTGCGCTGATCAAGGACAAGAAGCAGGAAGATGTGGTGGACATCGCCACGGTGCAGGTGCCGGGTGTACTGCCGCGGATCATCCGCGTTCCTTCAGAAAAGGAGGGAGAGACGGCGATCATTCTGCTGGAAGAGGTGATCGAGCGGAATCTTGACAAGCTGTTCCTGAATTATACCGTCCTTTCCGCGCATCCCTACCGCGTTATGCGAAACGCCGACCTCACGATTGACGAGGAGGAGGCTGCCGACCTGCTGAAAGAGATTGAGAAGCAGTTAAAGCAGCGCCAGTGGGGCGAGGTGATCCGCCTGGAGGTTGCCGATACCATGGACCGCCGGCTGCAGAAGAAGCTGATGGAGCAGCTTGGCGTGGAGGAAAACTATGTTTACAAGATCAAGGGACCGCTGGATCTCACATTCCTGATGAAGGTTTACGGACTGGAGGGCTTTGAGGAGCATAAGGTGCCTAAATATATTCCACAGCCGGTTCCCGGACTTGACAGGGAGCAGGGGATATTTGAGCAGATCCGGGAGCATGACATCCTGCTGCATCACCCGTACTATGAGTTTACGCCTGTTGTGGATTTCATCTCACAGGCGGCCAATGATCCCAATGTGCTGGCGATCAAGCAGACGCTCTACCGCGTAAGCGGAAATTCCCCGATTGTCGCGTCGCTGGCGAGGGCGGCGGAAAACGGCAAGCAGGTGACAGTGTTGGTGGAGCTGAAGGCCCGTTTCGACGAGGAAAACAATATCGGCTGGGCGAAGATGCTGGAGAAGGCGGGCTGCCATGTCATTTACGGCCTTGTCGGATTAAAGACGCACTCCAAGATCGCGCTCGTGGTTCGCCGGGAGGAAGAGGGGATCAAGCGGTATGTGCATCTTGGCACAGGCAATTACAATGATGTGACCGCTAAACTCTATACGGATATGGGACTTCTCACCTGCAACGATGCGATCGGCGAGGATGCGACGGCGGTGTTTAACATGCTCTCCGGCTACTCGGAGCCGCCGGCCTGGAATAAGCTGATGGTTGCGCCGATCTGGATGAAGGACCAGTTCCTGATGCTGATCGGCAGGGAGGCGGACAACGCGAAAAAGGGCAAGGAGGCGCGGATCGTTGCCAAGATGAACGCGCTCTGCGATCCGGATATCATTGAGGCGCTTTACAAGGCCAGCGCCGCAGGCGTAAAGATCGAGCTGATCGTCAGGGGCATCTGCTGCCTGAAGGTCGGAATTCCCGGCATTTCCGAGAATATCCAGGTGCGCTCTATTGTGGGCAATTTCCTGGAGCATGCGAGGATTTTCTATTTTTACAATGGAGGCTTTGAGGATGTCTTCATGGGCAGCGCGGACTGGATGCCCAGAAATCTGGACAAGCGGGTGGAGATCACATTTCCTGTGGAGGATGAGACACAGAAGCAGCGCGTCATCGACATCCTGAAGCTGCAGCTTAAGGATAATCTGAAAGCGCATATTCTGCTGCCGGGTGGCCGGGAATATGAGAAGCCGGATCTGCGGGGACAGGAGAAGATCAGCTCCCAAGCGGAATTCTGCCGGATTGCGATGCAGAAAAAGCCAAAATTGGATGAAACTGTGGTCAAGCATGTGTTTGAACCTATCGTTGCCAGCGAAAAAAAGTGATGGTGAGAATTGCTTTTGCCGTAAGGCTTCCGTCGGATCGTTCATTGGCTGATGGGGGAACTGTTACAAAGCATGCTCCTGGTGATGGGAAAAATGACAAAAAGTGAGGGGAAACTCTTGACGGGAGCGAAAGAATGTGGTATGATATTTTGGTCGTATGACAGAGATGACGAAGCAGAGTATCCACTCTCACCTTAGCGCATGGGGCGACTCGGGTTATTTGATTGTAATAGAGCGGTAGTGGCAGATTGATGTGCCGATGGTCTATAATCGAAGTGGATGGCTTGTGCTGTCCACTTTTTCTTTTGTCGTAGGGACATGTGGGATGGAGACAATTTGTAACATTTGAGATGGAGGTATGGGACCATTAGCGAGTTAATGATTAATGAGCAGATTCGTGACAGGGAAGTCCGGTTAATCGGGACGAACGGAGAACAGCTTGGAGTGATGCCCACAAGAGAGGCAATGAGAATGGCGAGAGAGGCTGAGCTTGATCTGGTGAAGATCGCGCCGACCGCGAAGCCGCCGGTGTGCAAGATTATTGATTATGGAAAATACCGGTACGAGATGGCCAGAAAAGAGAAGGAAGCTAAGAAGAAGCAGCGGATCATTGAGATCAAGGAGGTTCGTCTGTCACCGAATATCGATACCAACGATCTGAATACGAAGGTGAACCAGGCAAGGAAGTTCCTGTCTAAGGGTGACAAGGTGAAGGTGACGCTTCGTTTCAGGGGAAGAGAGCTTGCGCATGTGAACCAGAGCAAGGTGATCCTCGACCAGTTCGCGGAGCAGCTTTCGGATGTTGCGGTTGTCGAGAAGCCTGCAAAATTTGAGGGAAGAAGCATGATCATGTTCCTTGCGGAAAAACGCTAGGAATGTTGTTTATGATCGCGGAGCCTCCGCAAGGAAGACGCCGGCCATACCGGCAAAAGGCCCGCGGCGGGCAGGTTTTACCTGCCTGGTTATGAATTCACATAAGGTGAGGAGCTTCGGGCATGGAGCCTGCGGATCCGGATCATGGGGTGACCATGAGACAATTGATTTTAAGGAGGAAATGGTAATGCCAAAATTAAAGACAAACAGAGCAGCCGCTAAGCGGTTTACAAAGACAGGAACTGGTAAATTAAAGAGAAATAAAGCTTACAAGCGTCACATCTTGACAAAGAAGACAGCGAAGAAGAAGAGAGAACTGAGAAGAGCAGTGATGATGGATCACACAAACGAGAAGGTCATGAAGAAGATCTTACCGTATCTGTAAGGAGCACACCATATCTGTATGATAGAATTAGGAGGAAATAAAAATGGCAAGAGTGAAAGGCGGCGTAGGCGCTAAGAAGAGACATAATAGAACATTAAAGCTGGCAAAGGGCTATAGGGGAGCAAGATCCAAGCAGTACAGAGTTGCAAAGCAGTCTGTGATGAGAGCGCTGGCATCCTCATACGCAGGAAGAAAGCAGAGAAAGAGACAGTTCAGACGTCTTTGGATCGCACGTATCAATGCGGCAGCCAGAATGAACGGGTTATCCTACAGCAAGTTCATGTATGGCTTAAAGCTTGCGGGAGTGGATATGAACCGCAAGATGCTCGCAGAGCTGGCTGTATCAGATGCGGAAGGTTTTGCAAAGCTGGTTGAGGTTGCAAAAGCGAAGCTTGCTTAAGAAGGTGCGGCATAAGTGTATATCCGATTTATCTGCGGCGGGAATTTGTGAAGATGAAGAGGATATGCTGCTCCAATAGAAAATAATTATGGAATGAGATGGATCATGGCTTGCGGCATGCTGCCGCAGGTCATGATCCTTTTTCATAGAGCCGGCGGCAGGGGGGAGCCTTTCGTCAATCCTGAGGAAGTTTTTTAACAGGAAGTGGTCCGCTTTTCACCGGATATACAGGTTTCAAGAGTGTAGCTGAACTATCCGGAGGAAGCCATCCGGCTGATTGTTGCGAAATTGTAAGGAATTGTATTGCATTTAGTGAAAATTAAGTAGATTCGTGCAGAAAGATGTGGTATAATGATTAAAGTTTGGAGCGCATCGGTGGAGAAACGTGTGTTCCGCACTCCTGTTTGACAGAGGAGTATTTCTTTGGAGAAGGATGGTTATATGATTGGATATTGGGACTACACAGTGATACTGACATTCATGGGTCTCACAAGTACCGTGATGGGTATGGTGATGGCGCATGAGGGGAATTATACACAGGCAATCTTTTTTCTTGCCCTTTCGGGATTGTTCGATACCTTTGACGGCAAGGTTGCCAGATCGAAGAAAAACAGGACGGAGGATGAGAAGGCTTATGGCATTCAGCTGGATTCGCTGTGCGATGTGATCTGTTTTGGCGTGTTCCCGGCAATTCTCTGTTTTCAGATGGGCATGAGGAATTATCTGGGAATTGCCATTATGGTCTTTTACTGCATTGCTGCAGTGACAAGGCTGGCATATTTTAATGTGCTGGAGACCAGCCGGCAGCAGACGGAGGAGGGAGCCAACAAGTATTACCACGGGCTTCCGGTGACCAGCATTGCAGTGATCTTCCCGCTCATGTACCTGATCAGTTACTGGATCGCGAGAGACATGAAGACAGCGGCATTGGAGATTATGCTGGGTGTAACGGGTCTTTTGTTTATTTTGGACTTCAAGCTCAAGAAGCCGAATAACCGTCAGCTCGCTGCCTGGATCGTGCTGGTCGTACTGGTACTTCTGGTGTCTACTTATTTTTACCACAAGAGCTGGCTGAGCCATTTGGGAATGTAGTGACAGTTCCGGCGTGCCGGATCAGGCAGAGTCGGAACGGTTATGGAATGCAGATAGATGACAGGAGAGACGCGTATGCACTTGACGGAGATATTATACCGGACAATACCGGGGAGAATGCTTTTGAAGTGCCTGATCTGCCCTTGCGTTTCCATGCGGGTGGGAAGATGGATGGATACAGGCGTGTCGAAGGCGTTGATCCCTCTTTTTGTGAAGTGGAATGGAATCAGCCTGGAGGACTATGCGCCCTGCAGATATGATTCCTTTAATTCTTTTTTTACCCGGCAGATCCGGGAGGGCGGACGGCAGATAGAGATGGATCCGGACAAGCTGATTGCGCCCTGTGACGGCAGGCTGACGGTCTGCAGGATAGACGCAGACAGCAGATTTGAGATCAAGGGACGTCCGTACACGATGCGGGAGCTTGTGCGGAGCAGCCAGCTGGAGGAGCGTTTTAGAGGCGGCGTGCTGCTGCTTTTTCGCCTGACAGTATCGGATTACCACAGATACTGCTATCCACTGGACGCCAAAAAGACAAAAAACTATCACCTGAACGGAGTGTTCCACACGGTTCATCCGGTGGCTGCGGCAGAGCGGCCGATCTATAAGGAAAATACAAGGGAATTTTTCATTCTGAAAAATACATGCTTTGGGAACGTCCTGATGATGCAGGTGGGAGCGCTTCTGGTAGGGCGTATTGTCAACCATCACCAAAAAGCGGAGGTGACGCGTGGGCAGGAGGCAGGCATGTTTCAGTATGGCGGCTCGACTGTGATCTTATGCATGGAGCCGGGAAAGGTGCGGATCAGGGAGGATATCCTGTCAGCCTCAGCGGAGGGGGCCGAGACGGTTGTGCGCATGGGTGAGGTGGTTGGAGAACTGCTGTAGAGAAGATAAAAAGATGCTTTACATCTATCGCAAAATAAGATAAAATATGTATATTAAATGTGCGAAAACATGGAGCCAACAGGCGACGTGAAAAATATGAGAAAAGGAGGTACTGCATATGGATAAGTATTTTTGCAATCCCTGCGGTTATACCTATGATCCGGAGAAGGGGGATCCTGAGCATGGCATTGCTCCGGGCACTGCATTTGAGGATATTCCGGATGACTGGGTATGCCCGATGTGCGGCGTAGATAAGAGTATGTTCCAGAGAGTGATCGCGTGATCCGGTATTACGGCTTATGAGGCCTGTGCGGTTTTTTGCATCATACCTGGTGGCGGGATATCGCACAGGCCGGATTGCGTCATTGGAAGATTTGTGCGTTGTCATCAGTCGGTGCGTTCCGCTATGCCTGATGCTTCTGCCTGATAGCTGATGTAAATCTTTCAGGAATGATCTCAAAAATGATTGGGACGATACACTGGGAATGGAGCGGGATCAAGGCTGCTCCATTTTCTTTGCCGAAAACTCCGGCACACGGAATCAGGAGGGGAAGGATGGTATCCACATTTGGATTCGGGAGACGGAATCGTGGGACAGAATTGAGAAATAGAGCTGTGAGATCGATTTATGAGATGGAGAGGATTGTATGAAGGAGTATAAGAATTATATTTTTGACCTGTATGGTACGCTTGTCGATGTCAAGACGGATGAGGAGCAGCCGTATTTGTGGGAGTTCCTGGCGCAGGTGTATGGAAGCTATGGCTGTGACTGGGAGGCGGATGAACTCAAACAGGCATACTGCCGGAAAGTGGAGGAGGAGGAGAAGGCTTTACGGGAAAAGTCAGGTTATGCCTTTCCGGAGATCCGGCTGGAGCGGGTGTTTGCCAGACTTCTTTTTGAAGCGCCGGTCAGGCATTCTTCAAGCGCTTGTATTGCGGGCAAGACCATGGATCAGCTGTATGAATGGTACAGCGAGCAGAGTGAAGCTGTGATCAGTGAGATCATGAAGAGCGAGTGGGCGTACCTGCTGTCCAATCAGTTCAGAATTTCTTCCAGAATCCGCCTTAAGCCATATGAAAAGACGTTTCATGTGTTAGAGCAGTTGAGGGCGGCGGGCAAGAAGGTCTATCTGCTATCGAACGCGCAATATATGTTTACAATGCCTGAACTGGAAATAACGGGGCTGCTTCCGTGTTTTGACGCGTTTTACATTTCCTCGGATGCAGGAATCAAAAAACCGCAGCCGGAGTATATGCAGAAGCTGCTTTCAGAGCAGGGGCTTTCTGTGGAGGATTGCGTCATGATCGGAAATGAGGTGCGAAGCGATATTGCGGTCGCGATGATGTGCGGAATGGACAGCATTTATCTGAATACCTTTAATCTGACGGAAGAAGAGATAGAGGCGCAGCTGGACAAGCTGGTTGAGAATGTGAAAGCAGCTGGACAGGAGCCGGAGAAGATCAGGCGTCCGGATATTATATTGTCGGGCGAGATCAGCGAGATTCTTTGAGATGATGGAGGCTGTCTGGCCAGTCAGGGACAGTAGATCCGTTAAGGATACAAAAAAGCCGTGCAGGATTCCTTATGGGAAACTCCTGCATGGCTTTTTTTTATCGATATCATATAGTGTGTGCCGGGAAGAAATGGATCAGCTCTTTATGCCGTTTACAAGCTCGTCCAGCATCTTTGGAAGCTCGATATCCATGTTCTCATCGCTGAACTGGCAGGTGCCCACAGCCTTGTGGCCGCCGCCGCCGTACTTCAGCATAAGGCTTCCGACATCTAATGTGGCTGTGCGGTTCAGGATGCTATATCCAACCGCTGCGGAACAGCCGTGTCCGCCCTTGCCGTTTACGATCCATGCGGAAATGTTCTGCTCTGGATATAAGCTGTAGATCATAAAGCGGTTGCCGGAATAAATCGGATCAACGCCGCGCAGATCAGAGATGATGACATCCTTCTCCACTCTGGTGTGCGCTTTTACCATCTCCTTGAATTTTTCCGCCTGTTCCCAATAGACTTCAATTCGCTCTTTTACGTCAGGGAGATTCAGAATCTCCTCGGTTGACATGGTGCGGCATGCCTGCATCAATTCCTCCATCAGCTTATAATTCGGAATTGTAAAGTTGCGCCATCTTCCAAGACCGGTTCTGGGATCCATCAGGAAGCCGACCAAAATCCAGCCGGTGGGATTTAAGATCTCGTCAATCGTCAGATTGCCGGAATCTACCTTGTCAACTGCTTCCATCATCTCGTCAAAGTGACTGAAGCGATCCTTTCCACCGTAATAGTCATAAATGATCCTGGCGCAGGATGGCGTGATGCGGCTCTCACCCTTGTACTTACCATCCAGCTGCTGACGCTCATGCTCACTGGAATGATGATCAAACCAAAGGCCGCAGCCCTCTACGAAGGGAACATTGGCAAGGCAGTCGTTCTCATCAATGGGGATCAAGCCATCCTGAAGATCCTTCGGATGCGCAAATTGCCAGCTGTCGATGATTCCTGCTTCCAGAAGCAATGTGCCGCAGGCGAGTCCGTCAAAATCGGAACGTGTTACTAATCTCATGTTATACCTCCCAAATATGTGAAATAATTGGTTACCAGAGCCGCCGCCTGCATCTGCCGGCAGGTGATCCGACCTGTAACTGTTTGGAACGCGGTTCTAAGCACTTACCCCTATTTTATCTTATTTTTGTTTCCTTTGCAAGAACGATTGCAATATTTTTGGTAATTCATGATGCATAATGAAATCATGGAATAAGTGAAGATTTTTGTGGAGAAGGACGAGACAAACGGGTGAAATGGTGTTATAATAGAACGCATATTGAGCTTTACAACAAAGGAGGATAAAGTATGGGATTGTTTGACAAGAAATACTGTGACATTTGCGGGGAGAAGATCGGGCTGCTGGGCAATAAGAAGCTGGCGGACGGCAATATGTGCAAGAACTGTGAAAAGCTGCTTTCTCCCTGGTTCTCGGAGCGAAAACAGTCAACACTGAATGAGATCAAGGAGCAGCTCGCTTACAGGGAGCAGAATAAGGAGGCAGTCCGGGCGTTTCATACAACCCGCAGCATGGGCGAAAATATGAAGCTGCTGATCGATGAAGACGCGAAAAAATTTATGGTGACCGACTCTTCCAATCTGGAGAGCGCGAATCCGGATGTGCTGGATTTTTCACAGGTGACAGGCTGCAGGGTGGATGTGGATGAGAATAAGATTGAGCAATACACGAAGGACAAAGAGGGCAACAGTGTGAGCTATAATCCGAAACGCTACCGCTATTCCTACAATTTCTTCATGGAGATTGGTGTGAACCATAAGTACTTTAATGAAATCAAATTCAGGCTGAACAGATCCTCTGTGGAAACGGGGGAACACAGCGCGTATGAGGATGGTTCCTACAATCAGGTTCAGGGTGGAGCCGGCCTGGGCGGAGCGATCCTGAATGCGGTGAATGCGGCCGTGAATGGAGGCGGCAACGGAACCCGAACCCGTAATGTAGAGTTTCAGGAGTACATGGACATGGGAGAGGAGATTAAGTCGGTGCTTATGCAGGCACGTCAGGAAGCCAGAGATCAGGCAAACCGGAGGAATGCTCCGAAAAAAACTGTCGTGTGTCCGTACTGCGCGGCGACTACTACTCCGGATGATTCCGGCTGCTGTGAATACTGTGGAGCTACGCTTGAGGTCTGAGCGGAACCGTTTTTGGATCAGGGACAATTCCACGCGTGGAATTGTCCCTTTCCCGTTTACGGGAGCGCGAAGGGAATAGATCCGGCCTTATACGGAAAAATTTGGTTATTCTGACTGATTTTAAGCAGAAACGAGGGTTGTAGTAAAAAATATGCCCAAAAGCACAAGTAAAAAGACAGTATTTTTTGGCAACACTTACAAATAATTGTTGAAAGAAAGAGTAAATGGGATTATAATGGAAAACGTATCCATGGAGTGTTCCGGTCCGATATTTTGTGGAAGATGCGGGTTTGCAGATATCACAATATGGATAAATATGAATATGAAGGAGGGTAATTAAAGATGTTTGATCTGAAGGGACGTGTAGTAGTGATTTCGGGTGCTTCATCAGGTCTTGGCGCGCAGATGGCAAAGGGGTTTGCCGGTCAGGGCGCCGATCTGGTTATTATGGCCAGGAGGCTCGAGAAGCTGGAGAATCTGGCGGAGGAGATCCGCGGCATGGGGGTGAAGTGCCTTCCGGTGAAGTGTGATGTGACGAAGCCGGAGATGGTGAATGAGGCGGCCGCGAAGGCAGAGGCTGAGTTCGGAAAGGTGGATGTGCTTGTGAACTGTGCCGGCGCTGCGGAAAACGCGGGCGTTCTGGATATGACGGATGAGCAGTGGCAGTTTACGATTGATACGGATATGAACAGCGTATTCTATGTGACACGCGCTTTTGGCAATATCATGAAGAAGAACCAGTACGGAAGGATCATCAATATTTCTTCCATGTACGGGCTGGTTGGGAATACCGCTATGGACACCATCGCGTACCATACCTCCAAGGGAGGCGTGATTAATTTTACCAGGGCGGCTGCGGCTGAACTCGCGAAATATCACATCACCTGCAATGCGATTTGTCCCGGGTATTTTGAGACGGAGCTGACCGCAGATACCTTGAAGACGGAAGAATTCCAGGCATACATGAAGATGACGGTTCCACTGGGCCGTTACGGCGTAAGCGGGGAGCTCAACGCGGGCGCGATCTTCCTCGCAAGCGATGAGGCTTCCTATGTGACGGGCGTGGTGCTTCCGATTGACGGGGGATATACCTGCGTATGACGCAGGCCTGCAGATGATGAAGAGCAGCAACGGATGATTGGCATGGCATAATAATTGTTCAATGGATCAAGGAGTGGGAAGTAAATGAAGAAAAAAAGAAAGATATCGATAAAAGTGCGGATGATGGCGATGGCAGTTATCCCTGTGCTGATATTAAGCATTGCGATCCTGATAGTTTCGGGGCTGTCACTGAAGTCCGGCATGGAGGGAGAGACTCTCGAAGGGCTTAGAGCGGCGGCCAAATTTTATAAGGACACCAAGCTTTCGGTGGGTGAGCGCTATGAGGACAATGATTTTGAGGATGAGCTGAAGGAGAGCACGGGATATGAGTTTACCTGGTTTGAGGGGGATACGAGGGTGCAGACCAGCTTAATGGACAAGGATGGAGAGCGTCCATTAGGCACGCAGGCCAGTGATGAAGTGATCGAGGCGGTGCTTGAGAACGAGGAGTCCTATACGGCGACGAATACGATAATCATGGGAAAACAGTATTTCACCGCTTATGAGCCGGTGACGGATAAATCGGGCAAGGTTATCGGGATGGCGTTTTGCGGCAAGCCCAAGGCGTCGGCGCTCGAGTATACTAGAAAGTGCATTCTCAGAATGGTTGGCATAGCCGGAATTCTTCTGGTGGTGGCAATTCTGGTGGTATTTGTTGTTTCGGGCAGCATGGTGAAGGTGGTGCGCGAGATGGCGGAAGTTGTCGACAAGCTCTCGGAGGGCAGGTTCGTGAAGGCGGATAAATATCTGGAGAGAAGGGATGAGCTCGGAGATGTGCTCAGAAGCGTGAACTCCCTGATCGACCGTCTGGGCATGGTAGTGTTCAGTTTGAAGCAGGTGACGGAGTCTGTTCATGGGTCGTCTGAGCATATGACGGATGTGGCGGAACAGATATCCCTGACATCTGATTCCGTGACCAGGGCGGTAGACGAGATTGCAAGCGGAGCGTCTGCACAGGCGGCAGATATTCAGAATGTGGTAGAGAATGTGCGGGAGATCAGTGACGCGATCATGCAGGTGGCGGAGACAACCCACACGCTCGAAAAGGTGACAAACCATATGGAGATCAACTCCAAGCAGTCTGAGGTTCAGTTGAACCATCTGAGCACGACTTCCGCGGAGATGGCAGAAAGCATAGCGGATATTCAGAAGAAGGTCAGCGCGACAGGCAACGCGGTGGAACGCATCACGGAAAAGATTGCGGTGATCAACGATATTGCGGCCCAGACCAATATGCTGAGCCTGAACGCGAGCATCGAGGCGGCTCGCGCGGGCGAGATGGGCAGAGGCTTTGCGGTTGTGGCAGAGGAGATCCGCCAGCTGGCGGACAGCTCGGCGAAGGCGGCCAGAGAGATTCAGGATGAGATGGCACTTTTGATGCGCGAATCCCAGTCCGCGGTAGAGCAGGCCAAGGAGGTCAGAAGGGAGACAAACGCGCAGAAGGAGACGATCGCGGAGACCATTGGCGGCGTCAACAATCTGATTACGGATATCGCCGAGGATATCAATGATGTGCATCTGATCGCGCAGGAGGCGAAGGTGTGCGAGGATTCCAAGCAGGTGGTGCTCGATGCGGTTTCCAATCTGTCGTCCGTATCGGAACAGAACGCGGCCAGTGCCGAGGAGACGTCCGCAGCCATGGTGCAGCTCGACACAACGGTGGAATCCATGTCGGATTATGCGAAACAGTTGAAACAGGCAGCCACAGAACTGGAGGAAGTGATCCGTTTCTTCCAGGTATAATACGGACAGGCTGCTAAAGGCAGAAAGGCGGTGGATGCCAGACTGCAATCTGCGGCGGATATGGAGGAGGCTGTCCGCCGGGTGATCCAATCCTTGATGTTGAATAGTTGAAAAATTGGCAAAAATTATGAAATCCCCTGTATCTGATGGTTTTGCTGGAGCGGGGGATTTTTCATATTTTGAAAAAAAGAGGTTTATTCATATAAAGATTTATAGTATAATACATCTATTGTAATTTGCGTTGCTAAGATCGGAGGAAATGTTATGGCATACGGGATCATCGTAGTGCTGGCGGTATTATGCATCATATCATTTTTTTATGTTCCACTATGGGTGTTCGGAATTTTCATGGTGGTATGGCTGCTCTGGTCCGTTTTTGTGCTGGCAGTGCTGAGGAAGGCGGAGCCGGAGGTGGAGTCTGTGTTTGCCAGGATGAGGCAGCATGACAGAAACCATATTTTTGGCAGGTATATTGCTGATTTCGCGGATCAGGATAAGTGGCTGCTGGAGCGGACTGCTGCTTTGCAGGAGTTTTCTCCGGAGTATCTTGATCTGGCGGTGAATCTGCAAAGTGCCATGGATGCCAATTTTGAGAAGGCGGATACCTATATGAAGGCATGTGATTATCACGATGATGCCAGCAGGCAGAAGTATAAGAATAAAATAGACATGCTGTACCACAACAACTGTGAGATCATAGACCGCATTAATACCCTGATCGGACAGCTGGCGGAGCTTGAGAATTCGGCAGAGCAGGTGGACATGGAACGGGTGGACGATATCATCGCTTCCCTGAAGGAACTGACCGGGGAAGGCGTGTGACGCTTTAGACCCGCTTTGCGAAACAGAATAAACTTACACAATCAGAGGAGAGTGAAACATGGAATCAAAAAAAACAAAAACATTGATTGGCTGCAGCCTGGTGGTGGTGCTGTTCATCGTCATGGTTGTATTGCTTGTATCGAAACTGGTGGGCGGCATCGGGGGAAAACTCGGCGAGGGTGATTCACTCGAGAAGCTGGTCGCGCACGTTGATTACAAGGAGCTGACGCCGGTAAAGGGAAGCGTGGATCTGTCGGACGCCTCCTTGTATGATGAGCTTCCGGAGATTGAAAAGTATCCGCTGACGCTGGAGGATGATAGCGGGGATATCCGGATAGAGGTCTTTTCATCCCCGGAGAAAGCGGGAACGGGATCCGACTCATGGTTGATTGATATGGCCCGGGAGTTTAATGAACAGAGACAGGAGCTTGATGGAAAAACAGTTTCTGTTTCCGTGAGGAGCATCAGCTCGGGGCTCGCGGCGGATTATATTATTTCAGGCAAATATGTGCCGACAGGTTTTACGCCGTCTGCCGCGCTATGGGGCGCCTATGCGGACGCGCAGGGTGCCAGGATGGATGTGGCAGAAGAATGCATGGTTGGCAACGTAGCCGGTTTTCTGGTTGCGAAAGACTCCGGATTCAAGGACTATAAGCAGGTCATCGAGGCAGTGCAGCAGGGAAAGATCAATATAGGCTATACCAATCCGCAGGTGAGCACTACAGGCATGAATCTTCTGGTGACGATTTTAAGTGAATACGGGAATGGGGACCTGACCAGCGACGCGGCTGTGAAGGCGTTTTCCTCCTTCCAGAAAAATATCCCTTATGTAGCGACGAATACGATCCAGATGAGGGATAGCAGCGCTAACGGATCTCTGGACGGCATGACGATGGAGTATCAGTCCTATGCGCAGGACAAGGAGCTGCAGGCCTCCTATGATTTTATACCGTTCGGCATGCGGCATGACAATCCGATGTATATTTGCCCGAAGACTACGGATGAGCAGAGGGAGGCGCTTTTAATGTTTACGAGGTTCTGTACCTCGGATGCGGGCAAAAAAGCCGCGGAGAATAAAGGGTTTTATAACAATATGGATTATAAGCCGGCGATCAGTATTATCGGAAAAGATGTGAAGAACGCGTTGGAGATTTACAAGCGGGAGAAGGACAGCGGACAGCCGATCATTGCCGTATTTGTTGCGGATGTCAGCGGCAGCATGAGCGGGGAACCGCTTAATCAGCTCAAACAGTCGCTGCAAAACGGCATGCGCTATATCAATGATACCAATTATGTTGGACTGGTCAGCTATTCCTCTGATGTGAATATCGAGGTGCCGATCGCAAGATTTGACTTAAACCAGAAGGCGTATTTCCAGGGCGCCCTGAACAGGATGACGGCGGGAGGCAATACGGCCAGCTACGACGCGCTGGTGGTGGCAATGCAGATGCTTGAGGACGCAAAGGCAGATCATCCGGATGCCAAGCAGATGCTGTTTTTGCTGAGCGACGGGCAGCAGAACGAGGGTTATTCTCTGAACAAGATTACTTTTGCGTTGGAGACGCAGAAAACCCCGGTCTATACGATCAGTTATGGCGATGAGGCGGATACAGATGAGATGGCTAAGGTATCCGGGGTGAACGAGGCGGCGAGTATTGTGGCGGATCCGGAGGATATCGTATATAAGATCAAGAGCCTGTTCAACAGCAGCCTGTAATAATAAGTATTTACAGGTAATTGCGAAACAGTATATTGTTTCGCAATTACCTGTTTACAATTAATGTTTAAGGAGGAAAGAAACATGGGAATTTTAAGCAGATTTTCAGACATTATGAAGAGCAATATCAACGCGCTGCTGGACAAGTGCGAGGATCCGGCTAAGATGGTGGATCAGACGCTCAGAAATCTCAGGGAGGATCTGGTAGAGGTCAAGAAGGAGACCGCGGCTGTGATGGCGGATGAGAAAAAAGCCAGGAGGGCGCTGGAAGAATGTGATGCCGAAATTGAGAAATATACCAAGGCGGCGCAGAATGCGCTCCGGTCCGGAAATGAAGAGGACGCGAAGGTGCTGATCGCGAAAAAGCAGCAGTTTGAGGCAAACCGCGCCTCCCTGCAGGGTACTTATGAGGTTGCCCGCTCCAATTCGGAGAAGATGCGGCAGATGCATGACAAGCTTGTGAATGATATCGACACGCTCGAGATGAAGAAGGATGCGATCAAGGCGAAGGTTGCCACGGCTAAGGCGCAGGAGCACATGAACAAGATCGTTGCCGGCGGCAAGAACAGTGAGGCTAGCATTGCGGCATTTGAGCGCATGGAGGCGAAGGCAGACCGCATGCTTGACAGCGCGGTTGCGGAAGCTGAGCTGAATGAGGGGAAAAACAGGGCTTCCAGCCTGGCTGACCAGTATGTGGGCGGCGGCGCGGATTTTCAGGTAGAGGATGAGCTGGCAAGGATGAAGGCAGAGCTTGGACTTTGAAAGCAGGTAGAAGATATTAAAGGGTGAACTGTTAGAGGCAGTTCCTTCGGGAACTGTCTTTTTTTGCATAATTTTATGGCGTTCTGATCATTTTTGTGGTAAAATAGATAAGTCGGGGATAAGAATGGCATGGGAGGTAGACAGATGGTTCGGGAAGAAGACGTGAAGCTGATGAGCAGGATTGCCATTTATGAGAAACGGGAAGGCAGGACAGAGATTCCTGTCAACAATTATTACAAGGGTGATTATATCAGATGGAACGCGCTGAAGGCCGCGGTTTCGGCAACGATTGTATTTGCGGTTGTGGGAACGATCGTCGTGTTATATAAGATGGATTACATTCTGGCGAATGTGCTGAAGCTGGACTATAAGAGAATTGGCATAGCTTTAGCGGTGATTTATGCGTGCTGGGTGCTGTTATACTGGATTGCCGCCAGGATTTTATACGCGATCCGGTACGAGAAGGTGCGTCCGCATATTATCATCTACAACCACAGGCTGAAGAAGCTGCTGGAGGCCAGACAGAAGGAAATAGTGAAACCCAAGGGAGGTGTGGTTGTTAGTGACGACTTTATTGACTTTTAGAGAGAATATCAAGGCATTTTTTGGCCGTTATGATTATGTGATCACGCCGTTGCTGAAATTCCTGCTGGCCGCGCTGGTCTTCTTTATGCTCAACAGCCAGTTCGGCAGGTTTGCCCTGTTGAATAAAAGCTGGCTGCTGCTTGCGCTGGCTGCGGTATGCTCAATGCTGCCATCAGAGATGATCACGGTAGTGGGAGGAGGAATGATCATACTGCTGTCATTTCCGGTTGCGCTGGATGTGGCGCTGTTAAGCCTTGCGTTTATCGTGATCTTTTATTTCGGATATATGAGATTTGCAACCAGGACAGGGATTATCGTACTGCTGATCCCCGTTTTTTACGCGCTTCACCTGACCTGCGCGATTCCGATTGTCATGGGCTTCATGGTGGGGCCTGCGGCCATTGTGCCTGTAATCTTTGGAGTTATCCTGTATTATTACGAGGGCTGCATCGGAAATCTGGCCAATCTGCTGGCTGCGGCGACAGATGATGAGGAGGCGATCCAGGGGTATCATTATATAGTAACCTGCCTGGTGGAGAATAAGCTGATGCAGCTTACGATCGTTGTGTTTACCTGTGTGATCGTCGTGACGTATATCATTTACAGGATGTCATTTGAGTATTCCTGGATCGTGGCTTTTGTGGTGGGCGGCATCCTGAACGTGGTGCTCTTCCTGATCGGAGGTGTCACGATGTCGATGGATGTGGATACCGGGGGAATCGTGCTCGGAAGCCTGGCAGGGATTCTCGTTTCCCTGGTGGTACAGTTCGCGAAGGGAATCGTGGATTACCAGAAGACGGAGCTTTTGCAGTTTGAAGATGATGAATACTATTACTATGTAAAGGCGATTCCGAAGCTGACGATATCGGAATCGAACAAGAATGTAAAACACATAAATTCCAAGACACAGTGAGGATGGGAGACTGCCGGAGAGATGGGACGGCTGTCTGCCGGGCTGCAGATTAAGATGGAGAAGTGAGACAGTTGGGAAAAATCATAAATTATTTTGAGACTTATTTTGATTGGTTTTACATACCTAGAATCACAGTGGTGGATGCCATTGAGATTGTCATCATTGCGATTTTGATCTACTATATCATGGACTGGTTCAAGAAAACGAGAGCCTGGACACTGATCAAGGGTATTCTTGTGCTTTTGCTGTTTACCGGGCTTGCGATGGTATTTCAGTTCAATACGATTCTGTGGATTGTGAGGAATACGATCAGTGTAGGCGTGATCGCCCTGATCATTATCTTTCAGCCGGAGTTTCGCAGGGCACTGGAGCAGCTTGGCAGAAAGCAGTTCATTTCTTCCTTCTTTTCCTCTGAGGAGTCGGAACGCAGCAGAAAGCTGGACAAGCGTGTGCTGACGGAGATTACCAAGGCGGTATATGCCATGGCGGAGGTCAAGACCGGAGCCCTGATCGTGCTGGAGCAGGAGGTCAGGCTGGGAGACTATGAGCGGACCGGTATCGCGATCGACGCGGAGGTGAGCAGCCAGCTCCTCATCAATATTTTTGAGCATAACACGCCGCTGCACGATGGTGCCGTGCTTATCCGGGATAACCGGATTGTCAGTGCCACCTGCTATCTGCCGTTATCCGACAATCTGGATATCAACAAGGCGCTGGGTACCAGGCACAGGGCGGCAATTGGTGTGAGTGAGGTGTCGGACAGTATTACGATCATTGTCTCTGAAGAGACAGGCGCGGTTTCCATTGCCGTCAGCGGAAGAATCATCAGGAATCTGTCCAGAGATCGTTTTCCTGAGCAGATCGAGGAACTCAGAAAACACGAAACCGCGGTGAATAAGGTGAAGTGGCGGAAAGGTCTTGGTAAGCATGAAAAATAATATTTTGGAACATCTGGAGTTGAAGATCCTGTCCCTGGTCATCGCCATTATCGTGTGGGTGATTGTGGCAAATGTGGATGATTACAAGGCTACCAAGCAGGTGACGGGAATAGAGATAGAATTTGTCAACGGCAATGCCATTACAGGGAAGAATAAGGTGTACGAGGTTCCGGACGGCACGACCATTGATGTGGTGGTAAAGGGCAGAAGGAAGGTTGTGGAGGGTCTTACCCGGGAGGATTTCCGCGCGGTTGCGGATCTGTCCAAGATGTCCATTACCAATGCGGTGAAGGTAGAGGTGTCTGCTGTCCGCAGCCAGGTGGCGCGCGATCTGACGATTTCCTATGTAGACGATTCGGTTGTGGTGGCTGTGGAGGACAAGGTGAAGAAACAGCTTCCGGTTACGGTGCGGACACTGTCGGACGTAGCCGCCGGGTACGCGATCCGCAGCAAGACTGCGGCGCCCAATCTTTTGACGGTGGAGGGCGCGGAGAGCGCCGTGAATCTGATCGAGGAGGTTGTGGTGGATGTCAATGTGGCAGGCGCCAGACAGAACCTGACAGCCACATCCAGGCCGGTTTTTCTGGATAAGAGCGGTACAGTGATCGATTCTTCCCGGTTTTCCTATGATTCGAATGAGATCGAGGTCAATGTCGAGGTTATGAAGACGAAGGAGATTGACGTGAAGGTACAGACGACCGGAACGCCACAGACGGGATATGAGGTGTCTGATATCAATTTCCAGCCGACCAGCGTGGTGGTGGTAGGGGATTCGGCAAAGCTTTCAGAAATCAGCGAAGTTGTGATCGATGATGTGGATGTCAGCGGCTGCAGCGCGGATCTGGAGACTTCAGTTTCTGTTGCGGATTATCTTCCGGAAGGAGTGACGCTGGCGGGTGAGGCGCAGGAGATCATGATCAAGGTCATGGTGGATCAGGTGGATGAGAAGGTGCTTTTGATCAGCCTTGAAAATATCAGTGTGACGGGCAAACAGGACGGATACTCTTATCAGTTCAATGGAGATGGGAAATACTCATTGCGTCTGCGGGGCAGGAAGGATATCCTGGACAAGCTGACCGTGTCGGATCTGGCTCCGACCATTGATGTGTCAGGCTACCGGATCGGGGCATTTTCGGTTTCCGTCCAGTTCAAGACACAGGAGGACATTGAGTTCCTGAACACGGTGAAGGCAAGCATCGTGATCACGGCCAACGGAAAACTGCAGTGAGCCGCTGAAGCCGCGGAGAAGCCTGTCCGTTTTGTATGAGGAGGGAGCTTATGGTAGCGCGAAAGGTTGTTGTGAGTGACAGCTCCGGCCTGCATCTGCGGCCGGCAGGGATGTTTTGCGAGATCAGCATCAGATATCAGTCAAGGATTCAGATTCGGAAGGGAGACAGCCTGGTCAACGCGAAGAGTGTGCTGGGCGTACTCTCGGCACGAGTGAAGCAGGGGGATGAGATTGAAATTATCTGCGAGGGGCCTGATGAGCAGGAGGCTCTGGAAGCGCTTGTGGATATGGTGACCGGCGGGTTTGGCCTGTCGTAACAGGTTTTGCGCCGGGGTTCTGGTGACGATAATGATATGGAGGGATGGTTATGATGCGGGAAGAATCGATGGAGAAGATCAGGGAGCTGCAGAAGGTGATCGATGAGAGTGACAATATTGTGTTTTTTGGGGGCGCAGGCGTATCCACGGAGAGCGGGATACCGGATTTCCGAAGTGTGGACGGCCTGTACAACCAGAAGTATAAATATCCACCGGAGGTGATGGTCAGCCACAGCTTTTACAGAAATCATACGGAGGAGTTCTTTGAGTTTTATAAGAATAAGATGATCGCGCTGGAGGCAAAGCCTAACAAGGCGCACTTGAAGCTGGCAGAGCTGGAACAAGCTGGCAAGGTCAAGGCTGTGATCACGCAGAATATTGACGGCCTGCACTATGCGGCGGGCAGCAGGGAAGTGCTGGAGCTGCATGGAAGTGTTCACAGGAACTACTGTGAGAAATGCAAAAAAGAGTATCCGGTGGAATATATCGTGGAGTCAAAGGGAGTTCCCATGTGTGATTGCGGGGGCGTGATCAAGCCTGATGTTGTACTGTATGAGGAGAGCCTCAATTCCGAGACAATGCGCAAATCTGTACAGTATATCAGCAGGGCGGAGGTCTTGATCATCGGGGGAACCTCACTGGCTGTGTATCCGGCTGCTGGATTTATCGACTATTTCAGAGGAAAACACCTGGTTGTGATCAACATGGCAGAGACAAACCGGGACGCACAGGCTGACATCGTGATCCGTGAGAGGATCGGGGAGGTATTCGATCAGATACAGGTACATTAAGGCGGGGGAGCATTATTTTGCTGAATATCTGCCGCTTGCATAGAAGGAGAGTGCTTATGGAACTTAACAATACATTTAAGCTGACGAATGAGGAGGGTCAGGAGATTACCTATATCGGTCTCAGCGTTGTGGAGAATCCGGAGAACGGGCAGCGTTATCTGATCTATACTGAGGAGGAGAACGCGAGGGAGATCGACGGGAAGCAGGTAGAGCTTTACGCCTGCATCTACGGCAAGGAGAACGGGAGGATCGTGCTCGATCCCATTCAGACTGAGAAGGAGAAAAGGCTGATCAGGACATTTATTGAAAATAATATTGGATAGACAGAAAGGAAAGTAACATGGTTAAAGCAGTTGTAGGAGCAAATTGGGGAGATGAAGGAAAGGGAAAGATCACGGATATGCTAAGCCAGGAGACTGACATCATAGTCAGATTCCAGGGCGGCGCCAACGCAGGCCATACCATAGTGAATGATTATGGCAAGTTCGCGCTGCACACGCTTCCGTCGGGCGTATTTTATGGTCATACGACCAGTATTATCGGAAACGGGGTGGCGCTTAATATTCCGGTGCTGTTTAAGGAGATTCAGGATATCGTGGACAGGAATGTGCCGATGCCGAAGATTCTGGTATCGGACCGCGCGCAGATGGTGATGCCGTACCATATCCTGTTTGACGCGTATGAGGAGGAACGGCTGGCCGGGAAATCCTTTGGCTCCACGAAGTCAGGCATCGCACCGTTTTATTCTGACAAGTACGCGAAGATCGGTTTTCAGGTCAACGAGCTGTTTGAGCCGGAAAAGCTGAAGGAGAAGCTTCTCCGTGTTATCGTGCAGAAAAATATTTTGCTGGAGCATCTGTACCACAAGCCTCTGCTGGACGCGGAGGAGCTGTTTCAGACACTGATGGAATACCGGCAAATGATCGAGCCGTACGTATGCGATGTTTCCGCGTACCTGTATCAGGCGATTAAGGACGGGAAAAATATTTTGCTGGAGGGACAGCTCGGTTCCCTGAAGGATCCGGATCACGGCATCTATCCGATGGTGACCTCATCGTCCACGCTGGCGGCCTACGGCGCGATCGGCGCGGGCATTCCGCCGTATGAGATCAAGCAGATCATCACGGTAGTCAAGGCGTATTCCTCTGCTGTGGGCGCGGGCGCGTTTGTCAGCGAGATCTTTGGCGATGAGGCTGATGAGCTGAGACGCCGGGGCGGAGACGGCGGCGAGTACGGAGCGACCACAGGACGTCCGAGAAGAATGGGCTGGTTTGATTGCGTGGCCTCCAAGTATGGCTGCCGGATTCAGGGCACGACCGATGTGGCGTTTACAGTGCTGGATGTACTGGGTTATCTGGACGAGATTCCGGTCTGCGTGGGTTATGACATAGACGGCGAGGTGACGACGGATTTCCCAACGACCGGGAAGCTGGAAAAGGCAAAGCCGGTGCTGAAAAACATGCCGGGGTGGAAATGTGATATCAGGGGGATCAAGACCTATGAGGAGCTCCCGGAGAACTGCCGGAAGTACATAGAATTCATTGAGGAACAGATTGGATTCCCGATTACCATGATTTCGAATGGTCCGGGAAGAAACGATATTATCTACAGGTAAGGAAGACAGGAGGGACTGTTGCGGCAGGATGTGAGGCAGCAGTTCCTTTTTGCAGCTATTGGAATTGCCTGTCAATGTTATGATAGAGGAGGAGAACCAAATTGCAGCATACGGTAAAAAAAAGCAGGGCGAACAGGATCGCGCTTCGCAGTGTGGGAGGATTATTTTTTTTGGTCGCGCTCTGCCGACTGATCGCGGTCGCGGTTTTAAAGGAGCAGGCCAATCTGGTGCTCACGGCGCTGCTGTGCGCGGCGGGGCTAGGCTACGGGGGATATCTGCTGGTTCAGACCTTCCGACCACAGGCGTATGATATCACCTATGTATTTGGAGACAGTGGCATGACGATGCGGTTTCACAGGGGAGAGAAGAAGATTGGATATGGGGAGATTACGGATCTCGGCTTTGTGGTGCCGAATGAGGAACTCGATTATGCCCTGGTGCAGATCTATATCGGACGGGAACAGTATGTGATCCCGTTTATGGGGAAAAGCCAGGTGGGAAAGGCACTCTATGAGATGCTGAAGCAGAAGAGGGAGGAGTGTGCTGCGGGTAACAGTTCACCCTTTGACTGATTGGTTACATACCGGACGGCTTCCAGACGATAGTTCATTTACACTTCGGGAACACTTGCGCTTAGTTGCTTACGCAGCGGGACTAGGCAAATAGCCCAGCCCTTCGCCGAAAATGAACCATCCTCAGGAAGCCTGTGTACAGGCTGAAAGGTGAACTGTTACTGTCGCGGGACAGGAGACAGATAAAATGGAGGGAACAGGGATTGACAGGCAGACAGATGAAAGAAAGGATCATTGAGATATTGAGGGAACGGGAAGGCTACGTGTCCGGACAGGAGCTTTGCGGCGTTCTGGGCGTCTCGCGCACAGCCGTCTGGAAGCATATCCGGCTGCTGCGGGAGGAAGGCTATGAGATTGCTTCCGTCCAGAACAGGGGGTACCGTCTATGTGAGGAGCCGGACGTCATCGACGCGTTCCACGTTCAGCGCTATGCGGAGACGAAATGGCTGGGAAGGCAGATCTGTTATGAAAGGGAGACGGGATCAACGAATACGCTGGCAAAGCGACTGGGGGAGCAGGACGCGGAAAATGGAACCGTAGTGGTTGCGGAGCGCCAGACGGCAGGCAGGGGAAGGAGGGGAAACACATGGGTTTCCCCGGATGGAAACTGTTATTTTTCGGTCCTGTTAAGGCCGGAGCTTCGGACGGAGCAGGCCGCTTCGGTCACGCTGGTTGCCGCGCTGGCGCTGGCACAGGCGGTCAGGGAGGCGTCAGGGCTTGATGCAGGGATCAAATGGCCGAATGATATAGTGGTGGATGGAAGGAAGCTTTGCGGAATTCTGACGGAGAGCAGCATGGAGCCCGAGTATATCAATTATATTGTTGTCGGGATCGGGATCAATGTCAATCAGGAGGAATTTCCGGAGGAGCTTCAGGACAAGGCGACGTCCATTTTTCTTGCGTCCGGTGTGAGGCAGAACCGCGCCAAGCTGCTGGGAGGATTTTTGGGGCGGTTTGAGGCGTTGTATGAGGTGTTTCTCGAGACAGGCGATCTGAGAGGGCTCAGGGAGGAATACAACAGCCTCTTGGTCAACTGCGGGAAGGAAGTCCGGATCATTGGAAAGGAGCAGGAGGAGCGTATGCTGGCTGTGGGGATTGACGACAGCGGGAGGCTTATTGTGGAGCACGGGAACGGGCAGCGGGAGACGGTTTTAGCCGGTGAGGTATCGGTGCGCGGACTTTACGGATATGTCTGACGTTCCTGATTCCGGCGAAACACATATATCCTGTACAAAGCCTGAAGCTGCACTTTGAGTATCGCGATCTCTTAAGTTAATATGGCTATTAACCAACTCGTGGTTGATATTTATAAACTCACGGAACAAAAATCTGTTCCGCTCTT
>CAMHJT010000002.1 GCA_946185495.1 uncultured Clostridiaceae bacterium
TTAAGACATCGCCCTTTCACGGCGGTAACACGGGTTCGATTCCCGTTGGGGTCATTCCTGCAAAGGAAAATGCCGATATGGCTCAATTGGCAGAGCAGCTGATTTGTAATCAGCAGGTTGAGGGTTCGAGTCCCCCTATCGGCTTGACAAAGTGAAAAGAGTGTGTTATAATAGCATACATGATGTGAAAAACATAGATTTCACTGAGTCAATTGAATATGGATGGATTCCCGAGTGGCCAAAGGGGACAGACTGTAAATCTGCTGCATTTTGCTTCGGTGGTTCGAATCCACCTCCATCCATTTATTTTATTGACGCGGGGTGGAGCAGTCTGGAAGCTCGCCGGGCTCATAACCCGGAGGTCACAGGTTCAAATCCTGTCCCCGCTACTACTTGGAGGAATCCAAGATATGCCCAGATAGCTCAGTTGGTAGAGCAGAGGACTGAAAATCCTCGTGTCACTGGTTCGATTCCGGTTCTGGGCATCTTTTTTATTTCAATTTTCCTAAAAACGCCCACTGGGTGTTTTTTTTATAATTTGCAAATATTGTTATTTTTTGGAAAAATATGGACATATAAAATGAATATAGATATAATGATAAAGATGATAATATAGAAGGAGATTACGAGATGAATGAAAAAAAAGTGAATGTGCTTGCGATACCGGTATTGACATTTATACCTAATTCTTATCGAAGGCTTGTAAAAGAAAGCGGAGGTAAGATTTTTCTGGCTTTTCTTATATGGTTTATTGTGCTTTATGTCATTTCATGTATTCCGGCCGTGAATAGTTTAAATGATTTTTTGGAGATGGCAAAGCAGGAATGTCCGGAGTTTGATATCAGCAATGGAAAGCTTTCAATGCCGGAACCGTATAAAGTGGATGGCGACGGCAGCTATTTTGAGATCGATGAAACGCTTGAAGATGTTTCAGCTGCAAGAGTTGAGGAGATCATCAAAACAGGAAAGTATGATTCTGTCATGATTGCGGGCAGAGAGACAGCAAGTATCTATTCAAACGGCCGTATACAGGTGATGAAGTATTCTGATATTCCAGGCTTTTCCCTGTCGAAGGATTCTTTGTGCAATCACTGGCTGCCGTTGATCAAGCCTTTTTTGGTGGCGGTCTTTGTCATTGTTGCCTTTTTTGCAATTGGCGTTTACTATCTGGCGGCACTGATCCTGCAGTTTGTGACAGATCTTTTGGCAAAAGGCATTTACCATACGGTATTCGGGTTTGGCGCGCGTTTCCAGATCACTTTGCTGGCAAAATTTCCGGTATTTCTGATCATTTTTATAGTGAAGAAATTGAATCTGTCTGTCAGCTTTCCTGTCAATGTCATATGCCAGGTCGCGGCAATCGCTTGCGTACTTTATTTTTACTGCAAGAAAGGCCAGGAAGATAAGATGATAGAACAGGAGGATGGTAATACCTTCTGATTGCAGTGAAGAAACAAAACGTGATTTCTGAATGTGATGTTTTGGATTGAGAAAAGGATATAACCATGACAGAGAAGAACAGACAGATATTAGACGCTTTTTTGATCATTGTGGCAGGATGCTTTTGGGGCAGTATGGGCATTTTTGTAAGAAGGCTGGGCACATACGGGTTTCGTCCGATCCAGATCGTTTGTGTACGTGTGACACTTGCTGCGCTGATCTTTGCGCTGGTGCTGTATGCCAAAGACCGGGCCGGATTCAGGATATCGATCAGGGACATACCGCTGTTTCTTGGTCTGGGGTTTGGAAGTATTTTGTTTTTTACGGTATGTTATTTTACGGCTATTGAGATGATGTCATTATCCGCTGCGGCGATTCTTTTATATACATCTCCGGTGTGGATTATGCTCATGTCGGTTGTTTTCTTTCATGAAAAGCTGACAAAAGAGAAAATAATTGCGCTTGTACTTGCATTTGGAGGCTGCGTCTTTGTCACGGGAATCTCCGGGGCAGGGGTTACGCCCTTTGGTTTGCTGGCAGGTCTTGGCTCCGGTATCGGATATGGGCTGTATAGCATTTTAGGTACGGTGGCATTGCGCCGGTATTCTCCGTACACCGTTACTGCTTATACATTCATGTTTGCTGCAGCTGGTTCGTGGGTGATCTGTCGTCCAGTGGAGCTGCTCACAATATTCCATAATGCAGGGAGTTTTGGAGGCTTGCTCGCTTTTTGCTGCCTGACGGCTTTGATTACAGCGGTGATCCCTTTTTTGGCATATACGCTTGGCCTTCGCACTGTGGAGGCAAGCAGGGCGGGGATCATCGCTACCATTGAGCCAATGGTAGCGACATTGATCGGAGTTGTTGTTTTTTCTGAACCGCTGACGGTTCTGTCGGGATTGGGCATTCTTTTGATACTGTCTGCTGTCATCCTGTTGAATTGGAAGCAGGGGGGAACCTGATCCGTCATTTAACAGTTTCATCCGGCATGCGTTTTTGTCCATAATATTTCAGAACGCATTGCATCAGGATAGAAGGCTTTTGTGCTGGTCAAGAAATTCCAGATACGGCTTTCGATTATAAATACTGTCTGGGTTATGGCTGTACCATTCGTATTCCTGTTTCAGCCCGTCGGCAAGCGGAATGGTATCAGCCATCAGTGCTGTCTGTCTGCTGACATCGAGCATGTACTCATAATTGTGGAAACAGAAATAATTCCATAGAGGGATGGATGTATCTTCGATGCGGGCAAATTGCGCGGTCTTGCCGGCGGCTTCATAGCATAGCGTTACCCAGTCCCTGATCGAGACAGCCTCCGGATTGCCGACATTAAAGATGTGATCGGAGGGATGCTTCCCGATCAGAATCTCAATGAAGCGGCATAAATCCGCGACATGGAAGAACTGAAGCTTCATCCCGTTGTTCGGCGGGAGATAAAAGATCCTGTCCTGCATTGCGCAGTCAAAGGGAAAGGCTTCCCTGTATAAATTTTCATAGATCCCATAAAAATAAGGCGGACGCAGTATATATGCGCCAGGAACATGCTGGAGCAGATACTGTTCAGCCTTTACCTTATTTGCGCCGTAATCGCCCCAGATCGAGTTAAATCCAATGGCCTGCTCCTCGGTAAAGGGCTGGGGGTTCGTTTCAGGGTAAACAGCGCTGGAGCTGATGAAGACATAATCCGTAAACTGTACGCCGGAATCTAATAATGTCTGTATATGCTCTGCGGTATAAGCGGTGATATCCAGGATCACGTCAAAATGCCTGCCGGTTAAAGCGGAGCCTAACTGTGTGCGGTCGATTTGTATCAGTTCGGTGCCGGGAATCTGCTCCCTGCTTCCACGATTGATTACGGTGACATGGTCGTTTCTTCTGACAAAATGTTCTGCAGTATATTTGCTTACAAAGGTTGTGCCGCCTGTGATCAGGATTTCCATAGAGTGTTTTCCTCCAGTTCTAAAAAAGTATTTAGGCAATTTATATTTTGCCCAAAGCCGGTCGAAAAAGAAGATTGCTTCGCGATTGCCTGAAAAAATGCATTACCATTATATATCAGCAGATACAGGAATTCAAGTTAAAACGCCCTTTACGGCGAAGCAACCGGATCCAGCCGCGCGGCGGGCGGAAACGGATGCGCAGGTTTTTCCAACTGCGTAGCTGTTGATATCCATCTGAACGGCTGCATATTATCTATGATAGATGTGGTAAAAAAACAGTCGGTGTGATATACTGTTTTTATAACAAATATATAGGGCAAAATGGTTCACCGGTAATAGTCAGAGGATACAATATGAAGATATTAAATCGATGGGGCTACAGACCGTTAATAGAATGTATTTTTTTAATCATGATACTCCTGTTGACGATCATTGAAATTCTGAATAGCAATTCAATAGAAAAAAAATACCATATTACCATATACGATATGACGAATGGCTGGGTTACGCCTGACGGGGAGGTGGTATCGCTGGATCAGCCGCCGCAGGGAGATCTTGTGCTGACGCATTCGCTGGAGGGCATGGACAAGGATAACAAGCGGTTCTGCATGACGAGTACGGACACGCACATCAGGGCGGTATTTGACAGCAAGCAGACCTATCAATACATACCGAAGCTTTCCAGCCTGCTGGGGGAGTCCTATGGCATGTATATCCACATGATTGTGATTCCACCTAATGCGGAGGAGGTGACGCTGTACCTGCATTCCATCTACGAGTTTAAGCCGGTCTGTGTCGGAAATTTGGCAATAGAGGATGCGGGAATGTTTATGGGTGATCTGTATCATGAGAATTTGCCTGGGTTTGTGTTCTGCCTGTTGATCGTATTATTTGGCGCATTGATGCTGGTGATCGGGTTTATTGAATATGGCGCGGGCAACAGGGACGCCCTTCAGTTTTTCTCATTGGGAACCTTTGTTGTGTTGATCGGAGTCTGGTCTTCCAATGATACTTTGATTCTCCAGATCTTTACACAGAGGCCGGAGCTGATCAGATTCATAATCTATCTGTGCATCATTTTTGTGCCATATCCGCCGGTTTCCTTTATCGCGAACATTACGAACCGGAAAGATACGGCGCTGCGGTATGTCATGCTGTTTCTGGTGATGTTGAATTTTATCGTTACGATGGCGCTGTCCCTGCTGGAATTGTCCGACATCCGGCGCATGCTGTGTTTTTCGCATGCAAATGTGATCATCGCGATTGTGATCCTGGTCTATCTGCTGGCCACTGCGGTCAGGCACAGGGAGATTGACAAGCGGATGCTGAATATGATCCTGATCGGAATGGGAGCTGTGATAGTGGGCGCATTGCTGGATATTATACGTTTTCAGCTCTTTCCGAGCGGCATTTATACCTCAAGCCTTTATACAAGGATCGGTGTTTTCATCTTTATTGTGATGGTGGGGCTTCATCTGCTGCGGGAGCGGAGACGCGAGGCGGTGGAGCGCGGACAGGCCGAGCTGATGAAGATTATGGCGTATACGGACGGGCTGACCGAGCTTGCCAACCGTGCGGCCTTTCATGAGAGGGAAAAGGAAATAGCCGATGAGGGAAGGGCTTGTCATATTGTACAGCTTGATGTGAACCTGTTGAAGCAGGTGAATGATGTGTACGGGCATGCGGAGGGGGACAGGCATATTGTCAGCGCCGCCCATGCGATCCGGGACAGCTTTGCCGGTATTGGAACCGCTTACCGGACCGGCGGGGATGAGTTTATCGTGATTGTGGAGGATGTGGATGGTGACGGGGTTGCACAGGCGCTGGAGGGGCTGGAGCAGGCTGCAGCTACCTATAATGAGAATGAGCGACCACCCGTCCCGCTTCAGATCGCCTATGGCTTTGCGAGGTACCAGCCTGAGGCGATGAAGCTCAAGGAGGCAGAGAAGCTGGCAGATGAGAGGATGTATGAAAAGAAGAAAGCGATGAAAGCGGCACAGGACTGAGATAGGCGTTGAGTTTGGCTGCTGTAAAAAATGCTTGACAGATCCTGCTTCCTGTGGTACTGTATTACCAGTTTATTCAAACCGTTGATGCGGAGATAACGGCAATGATGCCTTTACAGAGAGCCTGTGGTGCTGAGAATCAGGTGAGAAACAAGTTGTCAAATGGACCGCTGAGGGCGCAGTCAAATGGAGAGCTCCAGAGTATTCTGCGACGTTGCAGGCAGACGTTACATTGCCGGGGATATGTTGGTATCCTGCAAAGCGCATGGTTTCCCATGAATCAAGGTGGCACCGCGGATTGTTATGTATACATTCGCCCTTGACAGAAAGAATATTTCTGTCAGGGGTTTTTTTGTGCAGGAAATATGTGTTTTTCGCCGGTATTAGGAACGTTAGCCCTCAAAATATATCCTGCATAAAGCCGATCGAAAAAGTATATTGTTTGAAAATTGCTTGATTAAATGCAAAAAGGGAGGACAGCTATGATGAACTTATTGCCTGAGCTTGAGGAGGTTAAACGAATCGCAGAGAGCGGCCGGTACAGCGTGCTGCCGGTAAGCTGCGAGATCCTGTCGGATTTTACGACGCCGATTGAGACTGTGCGGATCCTGAAGGGCGTGTCGAAGCATTGTTATCTGTTGGAGTCCGCGCAGGCCAATGATACCTGGGGGAGGTATTCTTTTCTGGGATTTGATCCCGTCAACTGTGTGACCTGCCTGGACGGCGTGCTGAAGGATGGGGAGCAGGAGTTTACGGACAGGAATCCGTCAGAGTATCTGAGGAGCCTGCTTGCGCAATACCGCAGTCCGCGTTTTTCTTATCTGCCGCCCTTTACAGGGGGCTTTGTGGGATATTTTTCCTACGATTATATCGGATACAGCGAACCGGAGGCCCGGTGCGCGGTGGAGGATACCGAGTCCTTCCAGGATGTGGATGTGATGCTGTTTGACAAGGTGATCGCGTTTGACCATGTCAAGCAGAAGATTATCCTGATCGTCAACATGAAGCTGGATGAACCGGAGAAGGCCTACAGGGAGGCCGAAGAAGAGCTTGGGAAGCTTGTGCGGCTGCTGCAGGGTGGTCAGCGGAAGGAGGAGCCGGGAGGAAGGCTGACCGGAGAGGTGACGCCGTTGTTTTCGAAAGAGGAGTACTGCCGGATGGTGGAGCGCGCAAAGCACTATATCCGTGAGGGAGACATTTTTCAGATCGTGTTGTCCAACCGCCTGTCCGCGCCGTATGAGGGCAGCCTGTTAAACAGCTATCGGATTCTGAGGACCATGAACCCGTCGCCATATATGTTTTATTTTGCCGGGACGGATGTGGAGGTCGCGGGTGCTTCGCCGGAGACGCTGGTAAAGCTGGACAGAGGGGTGCTGCACACATTTCCGCTGGCGGGAACCAGGCCGAGGGGATATACGCAGGAGGAGGATCTCAGGCTGGAGCGGGAGCTTCTGGCGGATGAAAAGGAACTGGCAGAGCACAATATGCTGGTGGATCTGGGCAGAAATGATCTGGGGAGGATCAGCAGATTTGGAACGGTGCAGGTGGAGAAGCTTCATTCGATCGAGCGGTTTTCCCATGTCATGCATATCGGCTCGACGGTGCGCGGACAGATCCGGGAGGATAAGGACGCGCTGGATGCTATCGAGTCGGTATTGCCGGCCGGCACGCTGTCCGGTGCGCCGAAGGTCCGAGCATGCCAGCTCATCGGCGAGCTTGAGAATAATAAGCGCGGGATTTACGGCGGCGCCATTGGTTATATTGATTTTACCGGCAACATGGATACCTGTATCGCGATCCGGCTCATTTACAAGAAGAACGGTAAGGTATTTGTGCGCAGCGGAGCCGGGATCGTGGCGGATTCCGTTCCCGAAAAGGAGTATGAGGAGTGCCTGAATAAAGCCAAGGCTTCCCTCCGGGCCCTTGAGATTGGAGGTGCGCTATGATTTTATTGATAGACAATTATGACAGCTTTTCCTATAACCTGTATCAGATGGCTGGCGAGCTGGAACCGGAGATCAACGTGATCCGGAATAACGAGATGACCGTGGAGGAGATCGCGGCGCTAAAGCCGTCCCGGATCATTCTTTCGCCTGGCCCCGGCAGGCCGGAGCACGCCGGCGTGATCATGGAGGTGGTACGGAGGCTGGGCGGGCAGATCCCGATCCTGGGCGTGTGCCTCGGACATCAGGCCATCTGTGCCGCTTATGGCGCGGAGATTACCTATGCAAGGGAGCTGATGCATGGCAAACAGTCGGAGGTCTTGTTTGATACGTCCTGCCCCTTGTTTGCGGGCTGCCCGGAGAGGGCAAAGGTCGCGAGATACCATTCGCTTGCGGCGGATCCGGATACCATGCCGGAGTGCCTTTGCGTTACCGCGAAAACCGTGGACGGAGAGGTGATGGCGGTTTCACACCGCGAATATCCTGTTTACGGGGTGCAGTTTCATCCGGAATCCATTATGACGCCGGATGGAAAACGGATGCTGGCGAATTTTCTTAAGAATTGAGTAAATGGATGAACATTGAAAGGAGAATAAATCATGATCAAGGAAGCAATCGTAAAAATCGTAAACAAAGAGGATCTCACCTATGATGAGGCGTATGCAGTGATGAATGAGATTATGGACGGACAGACCAGCCCGACGCAAAACGCGGCGTTTCTGGCGGCCCTGTCCACCAAGAGCGCGAGGGCGGAGACCACAGATGAGATCGCGGGCTGCGCGGCGGCTATGCGGGACCACGCGACAAAGGTGGAGACGGGAATGGATGTTTTTGAGATTGTGGGAACCGGCGGGGACAACGCCCACAGCTTCAATATTTCAACCACCTCTGCGCTGGTGGCCGCGGCGGGCGGCATGAAGGTGGCGAAGCATGGAAACAGGGCGGCCTCCTCCCAGTGCGGTACCGCTGACTGCCTGGAGGCGCTGGGCGTCAATATCCAGCAGAGCCCGGCGAGATGCGTGGAGCTTTTGAAGGAGGCAGGAATGTGCTTTTTCTTCGCACAGAAATACCACACCTCCATGAAATATGTGGGCGCGATCCGCAAGGAGCTGGGATTTCGGACAGTATTTAATATCCTTGGACCGTTGACCAATCCCGGCACGCCGTCCATGCAGCTGCTCGGCGTTTATGACGATTATCTTGTAGAACCGCTGGCGCAGGTGCTGATCAGCCTGGGCGTAAAGCGCGGCATGGTGGTCTATGGCATGGATAAGCTCGATGAGATTTCCTTAAGCGCGCCGACGAAGGTCTGCGAGATTAAGGACGGATGGTTCAAATCCTATACGATCTGCCCGGAGGATTTCGGTTTTGAGCGCTGTGCGAAGGAGGATCTGAAGGGAGGATCTCCGCAGGAAAACGCCGAGATCACAAGAAAGATCCTGCAGGGCGGGAAGGGACACAAGCGCAACGCGGTGCTGCTCAATGCGGGAGCGTCTCTTTATATCGGCGGGAAGGCGGATACCTTTAAGGAGGGCGTGGCGCTGGCGGCAGAGCTGATCGATTCCGGAAAGGCCCTGGAGGTACTTGAGAAGCTGATCGAGGTCAGCAACCGGCCGGAGGCAGAGGCATAAACCACGTCGTTAAGGCGCGACGCTGCTGTTTCCGGGGAACTGCGAATGGCACAAGTGTGAATTGGAAATGTGGCAGGATGGTCAATGCGGTGAGACAGAAGAGACACCGCGGGAACGGAGCAGAATGGAGGAGAGGCAATGACGATATTGGATGAACTGGCAGCTTATGCTATGCAGAGGGTGCAGGAGGCGCAGCAGAAAATGCCTCCGGCCCGGATCAGGGAATGCGCGCAGGCGCTTCCCAAGGGGGATTTCTCATTTGAGAAAGCCTTGAAAAAAGAGGGACTTTCCTTCATTTGTGAGTGCAAGAAGGCGTCCCCGTCAAAGGGGATCATCGCGGAGGTATTTCCCTATCTGGAGATTGCGAAGGATTATGAGGCGGCCGGGGCGGACTGCATTTCCGTCCTCACAGAGCCGAAATGGTTTCTGGGAAGCGATGACTATCTGCGGGAGATTGCCGCGGCTGTCAGGATCCCCTGCCTCAGAAAGGATTTTACGGTGTCGCCCTATATGATCTATGAGGCAAAGCTGCTGGGCGCTTCCGCGGTATTGCTGATCTGCTCGATCCTGACGCAGGATCAGCTTGAAACCTGCCTGGGGATCTGTGATGAGCTGGGCTTGTCCGCCCTAGTGGAGGTTCATGACGGGGCTGAGGTGGACAGGGCGTTGTCCGCGGGCGCGAGGATCATAGGCGTGAATAACCGCAACCTCAGGGATTTTTCTGTGGATACGGACAACAGCAAAAGGCTCAGGGAGCGGATTCCAGAGTCGGTGCTGTTCGTGTCGGAAAGCGGCGTGAGGTCTGCTTCGGATGTTGGAAGACTCAGAGAGATCGGGGCGGATGCGGTGCTGATCGGGGAGGCCTTGATGCGGGCGCCCGACAGAAGGGAAGCGCTTGCAAAGTACCGCGAGGCTGCAATCGGTTAAAGCTTTGCAGACCGGACGGTGTTCGCAAATAGCCCTTCGTTGCAAATAAACCATCCTTTGGAAGCCTGTGCACTGGCTGAAGGGTGGAGTGTTACATCAGGCAAGGAAATGAAAAGGATCAAGCTTTGCGGAATGGCAAGGAAAGGAAAGAACATGACAAGGATCAAGCTTTGCGGATTGACAAGGGAGGAAGATATCGATGCGGCCAACCGGCTGATGCCGGAATATGCGGGCTTTGTGTTCGCGAAGAAAAGCCGCCGTTATATAAATGAAAACAGGGCATATGAGCTGAAAAAGAGGCTGTCCGGGGAAATAAAGGCGGTGGGCGTTTTTGTGGACGCGCCGGCAGCATATCCCATTGAGCTGCTGCGGCGCGGCGTGATCGATCTGGCCCAGCTCCATGGAAATGAGAGCGAGGAGGAGATCCGGATGATCCGGCAGGAGACCGGAAGACAGGTGATCCGGGCGTTCAGGGTGACCGGACCGGAGGATGTGCTGCGGGCACAGGAAAGCGACGCGGACTATCTGCTGTTTGACGCGGGCGCGGGAGACGGCAGGGTGTTCGACTGGGCGCTTCTGGAAAAGTGCGGGCGGCCGTATTTCCTTGCGGGAGGGCTTGACGCGGACAATGTCAGGGAAGCGGTCGGTCGGCTTCATCCATATGCGGTGGATGTCAGCTCCGGCATAGAGACAGGCGGGTACAAGGATCCGGAAAAGATGGCGGCGTTTGTGGATGCAGTCAGGAAAATGGAACAATAACAGACAGATCGGGATGACAGACGGGAACTGCTGCGACAGAAGAACCGAACGGGAACGGCAGGAACAGCTGCAGGAGAGGAGACAGGATATGGCAGATACAGATGGAAGATTTGGCGTACATGGAGGCAGGTACATACCGGAAACCCTGATGAACGCTGTGATCGAATTGGAGGAGGCGTACGAGCATTACAAGGCGGATCCGGACTTTAACCGGGAGCTTACAGAGCTCTTCAATGAGTACGCGGGGAGGCCGTCGAGGCTTTACTACGCGAAGAAGCTGACAGAGGCACTTGGCGGCGCGAAGATCTATTTAAAGCGTGAGGACTTAAACCATACAGGCGCGCACAAGATCAACAATGTGCTGGGACAGGCGCTGCTTGCGAAAAAAATGGGCAAGACGCGCCTGATCGCCGAGACGGGAGCAGGGCAGCATGGGGTTGCGACCGCGACGGCCGCTGCGCTGATGGGCATGGAATGCGTGGTGTTCATGGGAGAGGAGGATACGAAGCGGCAGGCGCTCAATGTGTACCGCATGCGGCTGCTGGGGGCTTCGGTGGTTCCGGTGAAGACGGGAACGGCGACGCTCAAGGACGCGGTGTCGGAGGCAATGCGCGAATGGACGAAGCGGATCTCAGATACACATTACTGCCTGGGCTCCGTGATGGGACCGCATCCGTTTCCGACCATTGTGCGGGATTTTCAGGCGGTCATTTCCAGGGAAACTAGGGAACAGATCCTTGAGAAGGAGGGACGCCTGCCGGACGTGGTGATGGCCTGTGTGGGAGGAGGCTCCAACGCGATCGGCAGCTTTTATCATTTTATCGGAGATCCGGGCGTGCGCCTGATCGGCTGTGAGGCTGCCGGGAGGGGGATCGATACCTTTGAGACGGCGGCCACCATTTCCACAGGCAGGCTTGGAATCTTTCACGGCATGAAATCCTATTTCTGTCAGGATGAGTTTGGACAGATCGCTCCGGTCTATTCCATTTCCGCCGGGCTGGATTATCCGGGCGTCGGGCCGGAGCATGCGTATCTGCATGATATCGGCAGGGCGGAGTATGTGGCGGTGACGGATGAGGAGGCTGTGTGCGCATTTGAATATCTGGCGAAGACGGAGGGCATTATCCCTGCCATTGAATCCGCCCATGCGGTGGCTTACGCCATGAAGCTCGCGCCGAAGATGGGTAAGGACCAGCTGATGGCTGTGACGATCTCCGGCAGGGGGGACAAGGACTGCGCGGCCATTGCAAGGTACAGAGGGGAGGATATTCATGAGTAGGATACACGAAGCGTTTGAACACGGAAAAGCATTTATTCCATTTATCACCTGCGGGGATCCGGATCTTGCGACAACCGAAGCCTGCGTGCGGGAGGCGGTGAAAAACGGGGCGGACCTGATCGAGCTGGGGATTCCGTTCTCGGATCCTACGGCGGAGGGACCGGTGATTCAGGGGGCAAATATGCGGGCACTGGCCGGGGGTGTCACAACAGACCGGATTTTTGAGTTTGTGGAGCGCCTTCGCAGGGATGTCACAATCCCCCTGGTCTTCATGACCTATGCCAATGTGGTATTTTCCTACGGCTCGGAGCGGTTTATCGAAAGATGCCGGCAGGTGGGGATCGACGGGCTGATCCTGCCGGATGTGCCGTTTGAGGAGAAGGAGGAATTTGCGGTGTACTGCAGGCAGTATGACGTCGACCTGATCTCCCTCATCGCACCGACCTCCGAGAACCGGATCGCGATGATCGCGCGGGAGGCAGCGGGATTTCTCTATATCGTGTCGAGCCTGGGCGTGACGGGGGAGCGGAGCGAGATCCGGACGGATCTTGGAGCCATCATTGAGGTTGTCAGAAAGAATACGGAAGTTCCCTGTGCCATCGGATTTGGGATCTCCACGCCGGAGCAGGCGAAGAAAATGGCAGGGCTGGCGGACGGCGTGATCGTCGGCTCGGCAGTTGTCAGGTATCTGGAAAAGTACGGGACGCAGGCGGCTGCTCCGATCGGGGAATATGTTAGGTCGATGAAGCAGGCGGCAGCGGAAGCGTAAGCATGGCGTTAAGTCGGAAAAATGCCAGACAGAGAAAAGAGGATATGTAACTGCTCAGCAGGGCTAAACAGTTGTGTGACAGGTGAAGCTGGCGCATCCTGATTCGCCCGCCGCACGGCAAAGCATACTGTTTTGGAACGGTCTGCGCAGTGAATGCGAAAACATGCTGAGCAGTAACGGGAAAACAAAAGAAACACACCGGAATGATCAGACAGGGAGGTACGGAACATGTCGGAATATTTTTGCAGAACGGAAATGCTGCTGGGGACGGAAGCCATGGAGTGCTTGGAACTTGCCCATGTGGCGGTATTCGGTCTTGGGGGCGTGGGCGGCCATGCGGTGGAGGCGCTGGCAAGAAGCGGCGTGGGGGCACTTACTCTCATCGACGGGGATACGGTCAGTCCCTCCAACTTAAACCGGCAGCTTCTGGCGACCCGGAGCACGATCGGCAGGCAGAAGGCCGAGGTCATGCGGGAGCGGGTGCTGGATATCAATCCGGACTGCCGGGTGGAGGTACGCCCCTGCTTTTTTGTTCCGGACAGTTGCGGGGAGTTTGATTTCTCCGCTTATTCCTATGTGGTAGACGCGGTCGATATGGTGACGGCCAAGCTGTTACTCATACAGATGGCGCAGGAAAAGGGTGTTCCTGTGATCAGCAGCATGGGAGCAGGGAACAAGCTGGATCCGACGCGGTTCGAGGTGGCGGATATTTACGACACCTCGGTCTGCCCGCTGGCAAAGGTCATGCGGAGAGAATTGAAGAAACGCGGAATCTCACATCTGAAGGTCGTGTATTCCAGGGAACAGCCCTGTGTGCCGCAGCCCTGCGGGCTGGAGGAGCCTGCACAGGGAAAACGGCAGATCCCCGGCTCGCTGGCCTATGTGCCTTCGGCAGCCGGGCTGATCCTGGCGTCGGAGGTGGTGAAGGATATCATTAACAGACAGAAGGGAGACATGTGAAAATGAGAAGATTGGTATTGAGTCTGCTATTCTTTTTGGCAGGCGTTGGGATGATTGGGTATGGAATTTATAACATTTTTTTTTATAACCGCGGAATGACAGAGTCGACTGCTGTGATCGACCATATCGAGAGAACGATGACAGGGTATGATGAGGATGGATCTGCGGAATACGATTACGAGGTACTTGTGAGCTATACCGTGGACGGGAAACAGTATCAGTCCGAACTGGGTTACCATGAGGATGGATTCAAGGAGGGACAGGAGATCAAAATCTACTATGATCCGTCTGATCCGGAAAAGCTGCATGCGGACACAAAAAAAATGGGAATCTGTCTGGTGATCTCCGGACCGGCTCTTTGGCTGGCAGCTCTTGGAACACTGCTCAAAGCAAGGTAGAAAAGGGAAAACATGCCGGGAAATAATAGTTAACGAGCCGCAAACGCTGAATGCATCAGGGTTTGCGGCTTGTTTGTCAAAATGGGGCAAATTTTGGTTGACGGGTTTTCCGGAAAAATGATTCATAAAAAGGAGATCAGAGATATGCAGGGCAGGCGGCAGATTACAATTTGAGCTGGTCAAGCTTCCGGAGGATCGTCTTGCCGCTGATGGAGTCCTTCTGCGGGATCAGGTCATAGAGCCGCTCAAAGGCGTCTGTCCTTCCGTGCTCCAGATAATACTGTCCCAAAAGCGCGTAGGTGCCGGAGATGTCCGTACCGGTCTGGATGCAGTATTCCAGCACGGATACGGCCTTTTCCGGATATTCCTCATAGATCGTCTCCGCAAAAAGCTGAAGCGTCCGGAGATATTTGGCGTAGCACTGGTCGTAGTTGGATAGAAGCTCTAAGTTGGCGGGACCGTAGCGTTCCTTCAGTTCCGTGTTGCTGATGCCGATGAGATTGAGCATCCGGACGCCGGCAAGGTTTTGAATTATTTTTTGATATTCCGCAATCTTTGATTGCTTTTTTTCATCAGATAGGGTAATATCAAAGGGAAACTGATCGAGGGGAACCTGAATATAGGGCAGATCCGAGAGATCCTTCCGCCTTGTGGCGTTTGCCCTGTCCTCTCTGGCCAGATAAGAATGTACCCTGTCCGGATCATGGCTGTTGTTTTTGCGGATATTGTGATTCAGCACCCAGACCAGCATGACGATGGAGGGCAGTACGAGCAGCTTCATAAAACAGTTCCTTTCAGAAAAGAGGTGTCTATATGTTTAATTTCGGCAACAAGAAGACGCAGCGTGTCATTTCTACAGTGATCGCGATCGTTCTTGTGATCGTCATGGTGCTGAGCTGTATCATCACCACAGTGGGAACCTTTTGACCGGGAGCCGGAGTTTTGACAGGGAACTCCGGCTTTCTTCCTTTTCATACTATACAGAACTATTTAAAAAATGTCAAATATAAGAAACCTGACAGTCATTGGAAAAACTGCTAAAGGATTGTGGGATTGGCTTTCTTTTATGGACAATATGACAGTATTGGTTTGAAACGCTTGAAAACCGTTGTTTCCCGTGTTATCATGATCATTGGAATTATGCGGCGGTTCCCCAATATTTATGAGCGGACCGCGGTAAAATAAGCACATTTAGTGCGGAATAAAGGAATGATGATATGAAGAAACAAAGGATTGTTTTATGGCTGCTTTTGCTGCTTGGAATTGCCGGCCTGCCGGGGAGGGCGCAGGCTCAGACAGAACAGCTCATTCTTCCGGGCGTCTACCTCGACGGCGTATGCGTGGGCGGGATGACAAGGGAAGAGGCGGTTGCGAAATACTCGGAGTATATCGATAAGATTGCGGACTGCAGACTGAGCTTTACCACAGAGCTTGGCGCCTATACGACGACGCTCGGGGAGCTGCATATCTCGGTCTCTCCGGAGGAAGCGGTGCGGGAGGCTATGGAGTACGGGCATCAGGGCAATATCCTCTGCCGCTATAAGGACATCGCGGCGCTGGATGAGGAAAATGTGGTTCTGGTACCCCGGAAGCGGATCGACAAGGGAGCCTTGCGCAACAAGCTGGAGCATGAGACGGGTGAGATTGTCCTGCCGGCGAAGGATGCGGAGCTTAAGAGAGAAAATGGTGAGTTCGTTGTGACGGATGGCACGGAGGGAACCTGCATCCAGATGGAGGAGACGATCTCCAGGGTGGAGACGCTGCTTGCCAAAGCCTGGAAGCAGAAGGATCTGACGGTAGAAGCGGCGATCATCGAGCAAAAACCCCGGTATACCGCGGAGGATTTTGCGAAAGTGGACAGCGTGATGGGGCGGGCGGAAACCGGCTACAATCAGGGCAATGCCAACCGCGCGCAGAATCTGGTCACGGGCGCTGGAAAGATCAGCGGCACGGTGCTGATGCCGGGTGAGCAGTTCTCCGTGTACAATGCCGTATCTCCTTTCACGGAGGAAAACGGTTACGCCAATGCCGGGCAGTATGTTAACAATGAGCTGGTTGACGGCCTTGGCGGAGGAATCTGCCAGGTCTCCACGACGCTTTACAATGCGGTGTTGAAGGCAGAGCTGCAGGTTGACGAGAGGTATCCGCACTCCTTAAGCGTGAGCTATGTGGACGCCTCCAGGGACGCTGCAATCGCCGGCACCTACATGGATTTTAAGTTTACGAACAACTCGGCCTATCCTGTTTATATTGACGGCTACGCGGGAGGCGGCACCATCGCCTTTGCAATCTATGGCCATGACGAGCGGCCCGCTGACCGGACGCTGGAGCTGGAGTCTAAGGTGATCGAGACCTATGAGCCGGGAGATCCGGAGATCATCCACGACGATACGCTGCCGGAGGGAACCAGGATCGTTGAGCAGGACGCACATACAGGATGCTACGCGGAGCTGTGGAAGAATATTTTTATAGATGGAGTTCAGGTGGATTCGGTCCGTGTAAACTCCAGCAAATACAGCGCGCAGCCGGCGAAGGTGCGGGTTGGTACTATGAAGGTGGAGAAACCGGAGAAAAAGGAAGAGGAAAAAGAGACAGAGGAGAAGACGGAGGAACACACTGAGGAAAAAACCGGAAAGAAAAAGAACACCGCAGTCCCGACAGAGGCAGCCAGGGAAGAGGAAGAGCCTGCAGAGGAGCCTGCGGTGGAGGAACCGGAACCTGAAGAGAGTGAGGAAGAGACTGAATGAGGACTGGTAAATTACCAGAGCATACCCTGAAGCGTTCCGTATTGCATCCGATCCGCTACCGTTCCGGGAGGAACGGGCTTTGGCCTGGAATCGGATTTGATGGGGCAGTGTCTGGCAGCATGGTAACAGCCATGGCCGGCACTGCCTTTTATTATCATGGAAACGAATTGTATGCTCTTGATGGCGCGCTGAATAACGTGATTGCTGCGGGAGGAAAACCGTACGGGATCGGGGTGGCAATCCTGCTGCCCGAACACAGTGAAGAGGCACTGCTTGCGGATATTACGGGGAATCTGTACAGGAGGGCGGAGCAGTATCGCCTGGATATCCTGACCGGACATACAGAGCTGGTGCCTGTGGTGACGGAGCCTGTGGTGATGATCACCGCGTATGGCACAAAAATATGGGAAAACAGGCATGAGCTTGTCAGGCCGGGAATGGACATCGTGATGACAAAATGGTGCGGCCTGTATGGCGGCGCGATCCTGGCGCAGCTGAAAATGGAACAGCTGCTTTCCAGATATCCGAAAAGCTATATCCGCGGCACAGCCGCGTATCTGGAGCAGACAGGCCTGTTCACGGAGCTTGCGGTGCTGGAAGCGCTTGCAGGACAGGAAGGACAGGAGCAGGATCATAACTCAATTGACGGCAGGCCGGTGGTTTACGCGGCGCATGATGTCTCAAACGGGGGCGTATTCGGGGCGCTGTGGCAGCTGCTTGACGCGTGCCGGAGCGGCGGTGAGATCTGGCTTGACAGGATTCCGGTCAGGCAGGAGATCATTGAGGTCAGCAATTATTTTGACATCAATCCGTACCTGATGAACGGGCAGGGAAGCCTGCTGCTTGTGACAGACAGGGGACAGCAGCTTGTGGAGGCTTTCCGGGCGCAAGGACTTACAGCAGAGGTGATCGGAGCCACAAGGGCCGGGAAGGACAGGAAGGTGATCCTGGAGGAGGAAGAAAGATTCCTGACGCCGCCGAAGGGAGACGCACTCCACGCGGTGATGTACGGACAGCCGCTTCCCGCATAGAGGGGAGCCAATCAAAAACGTATATTGTTTCGCAATCATTTAGTTTTCAATAGACAGGAGGAGGTCTGGAAAAATGACAGATATCAGAAATAAGATTTTGAAATTGATCCAGCATAACGCGGGGCTCAGCACCCGTGATATTGCGGTGATGCTGGGGTTGGACGAATCGCTGGTGATCCATACCATCAGCGATATGGAGCAGGAGCAGATCATCTGCGGATATCACACCATCATCAACTGGGATAAGACGGGGGACGAGAGGGTGACGGCGCTGATTGAGGTCAAGGTGGTGCCCCAGCGGGGCGAGGGTTTTGACCGGGTCGCGGAGCGGATTTACAATTATGAGGAGGTCACTTCCCTCTACCTGATGTCCGGCGGCTTTGACATGGCGGTCTTTATTGAGGGCAAGACCATGAAGGAGGTCGCGCAGTTTGTGGCGAGAAAGCTGGCGCCCATGGAGGGCGTGCTCAGCACCTCCACCCATTTTGTGATGAAAAAATACAAGGAGGCCGGAACCAGAATGGAGCAGCAGAAGAAAGATGAAAGGCTGGTGGTGACAGCATGAAAAACCCGATTTCTGATAAGGTGATGGGGATGAAGCCATCCGGAATCCGTAAATTTTTTGATATTGTCAGCGAGATGCCGGATGCCATCTCGCTTGGCGTGGGAGAGCCTGATTTTGACACGCCCTGGGCCGTGAGGGAGGAGGGCATTTATTCTCTGGAAAAGGGGCGTACCTTTTATACCTCCAATGCGGGCCTGCTGGAGCTAAGACAGGAAATCTGCAGGTACATGGACAGGCGGTATCATGTAAGCTATGATGCGAGGAGGGAGGTGCTTCTCACAGTCGGGGGCAGTGAGGGCATTGACGTGGCGCTTCGCGCCATGCTGAATCCGGGAGACGAGGTGATCATCCCCCAGCCCTGTTATGTGTCTTATGTGCCCTGCGTTGAGCTTGCAGGCGGCACGCCGGTCACCATCTCCCTGAAAAATGAGAATCAGTTCCGGCTTACGCCGGAGGAGCTGGAGGCAGCCATCACTGAGAAGACGAAGCTTTTGCTGATCTCCTATCCCAATAACCCGACTGGGGCGATCATGGAGCGGGAGGATCTGGAAAAGATCGCGGAGGTGGTAAAAAAGCATGATATCTTCGTGATCTCGGATGAGATTTATTCGGAGCTTACCTATAACAGCGGACATGTAAGTATTGCCTCCCTGCCGGGTATGCAGGAGAGGACCATTGTGATCAACGGTTTCTCCAAGGCGTTTGCCATGACGGGCTGGAGGCTCGGATACGCGATGGGACCTGCAGCGGTCATTGAGCAGATGACGAAGGTACACCAGTTTGCCATCATGTGCGCGCCAACGACCAGCCAGTACGCTGCCATTGCGGCGCTGAGGGACTGTGACCGGGAGGTTGCCCAGATGCGGGAGGCCTACGACCAGAGGAGAAAATTCCTGCTGGCGGAATTCAAGGAGATGGGGCTTCCCTGCTTTGAACCCTATGGCGCGTTTTATATGTTCCCGTTTATCCGGGAATTTGGTATGCGGTCGGAGGATTTCGCGACGAGCCTGCTGAAGGCCAAGAAGGTCGCGGTTGTTCCGGGGGATGCCTTCGGGGACTGCGGAGAGGGATTTTTGCGGATCTCCTACGCGTATTCGCTGGAGGAGCTGAAGGTCGCGATCGGGCGGATCCGGGAATTTATAGAGGAGTTACGTAACAGTTCACCTTTTGGCTGATTTGTTACCTGCCGGACGGCTCCCGGCAGATAGTTCATTTGCACTCCGGGCACGAGCTAAAGCATACCTTCGAACTAAGCGCGCCCGGCGCCTATGGCTTGGGCTTGCTAAGGTCTCAGGCATTGCTCTTAGTTGCTCACGCAGCGGTACTAGGTTCGCTTCCTTCGTCAGTTCACCAAGGACCGGCGTTCGCAAATAGCCCTTCGTTGCAAATAAACTATCCTCTGGGAGCCTGTGTATTGGTTGAAAGGTGATTTGTTAAGGCATTACGGCGGAGGCTGTTAAATGTAATGAAAAGAAAATGACAAGCGGTAGGATCTGTGTTATGATATAAGGCAGCGGCAATAATTAGTCTGTACGGATGCTTGGTGAAAGGAAATTACGGAACTTGAAATGTAAATTGAGGATCCTGGCAGGATATATGTTTTTTCGCCGGCATTAGGAACATCGGCCAAGAAAAAATATATATCCAGCCAGGAGCCGGGAAAAAAGTGTATTGTTTCGCTGCTGTCTGGTGATCAGTGAAAAGGAAGGAAGATCGTAAATTGCTCAACATTGTCTTGCATGAGCCGGAGATGCCGGCCAATACCGGAAATATAGGAAGAACCTGCGTTGCGGCGGGAGTCAGGCTGCACCTGATCGAACCGCTTGGATTTCTGTTAAATGACAGGATGATCAAGCGGTCAGGGATGGATTATTGGGAAAAACTGGATGTGCATACCTATCTGTGCTTTGAGGATTTTTTGGAAAAGAATCCGGGCGCTAAGCTCTATATGGCTACCACAAAGGCGCAGAAGCTTTACACAGAGGCGCGGTATGAGGAGGACTGCTACATCATGTTTGGAAAGGAGAGCGCCGGCATTCCGGAAGAAATCCTGTTGGATTACAGGGATAGCTGTATCAGGATTCCCATGGGCGGGGAGATCCGGTCGCTGAACCTGTCCAATTCTGTTGCGATCGTATTGTATGAGGCGCTGAGACAGCAGGGCTTTCCGGGCTTTCAGTTGAAGGGGCAGCTGCATCATCACACATGGTGAGGGGAATGGACATGAATAAACGGACATTAAGAGTTTTGGAATATTATAAGATCATAGAGCAGCTGACAGGATTCGCGACCTGTCCGGCCGGGAAGCGTCTGTGTGAGAAGCTGAAGCCCTCCGCGGAGATTGCAGGGATCCGCAGGGAGCAGGAGGAGACGGGTGCGGCGCTTTCCAGGGTATACAGGCATGGAAGTCTTTCGTTTTCGGGCGTATACCCGATCGGCGAGTCGTTGAAACGGCTTGCGGTGGGAGCCTCCCTGTCCGCTCCAGAGCTTTTGGATGTCGTGAAGCTTCTGAAGGTAGCAGAGCGGGCCAGAAGATACGGCGAGCAGGAGGATGACAGGGATCAGGCTGTGGAAGACTGTCTGACAGGGTATTTTGAAACGCTGATGCCGCTGGAACACCTGGCGCGGGAGATTAGCCGCTGCATCCTGACAGAGGAGGAAATTGCGGATGACGCATCCTCCGAGCTTAAGGATATCAGGAGAAGCATCAAGGCGGCCAACGCGAAGGTGCATGATGTCTTAAGCGGGATTGTGTCGAATCAGAACAACCAGTCCATGCTGCAGGACGCGATCGTCACAATGCGCAACGGCAGGTACTGCATTCCGGTAAAGGCGGAGTACAAGGGACAATTTCCGGGCATGGTGCATGACCAGTCCTCGACGGGCTCTACGTATTTCATAGAGCCCATGGCAGTTGTGAACCTGAACAATGAGCTGAAGGAGCTGGCGGTGAAGGAGGAGCTGGAGATCGAGAAGATCCTGGCCGCCTTGAGCGAGCAGACCGCATTGTACAGGGAGAGCATTGAGATGGATATGGAGCTTTTGACGAAGCTGGATTTCATCTTCGCGAAGGCCGCCTACGCGAAGTCTTATGACGGAACCGAGCCGGAGCTCAATGACAGGGGCGTTGTGGAGATCCGGCAGGGAAGGCATCCGCTGCTTAACAAGCACGCAGTCGTCCCGGTGGATATCCGGCTGGGAGAGGATTTCACGATGCTGATCATCACAGGCCCCAATACGGGCGGCAAGACGGTCTCTTTGAAGACGCTTGGCCTTTTCACGCTGATGGCTCAGTCCGGACTGCATATTCCGGCCTTTCAGGGCTCAAAGCTGGCGGTATTTCGTGATGTGTTCGCGGATATCGGGGATGAGCAGAGCATAGAGCAGAGCTTAAGTACCTTTTCCTCGCATATGACCAATATTGTCTATATCATGAAACATGCGTCGAGGGATACGCTGGTGCTGTTTGATGAGCTTGGAGGCGGAACTGATCCGGTAGAGGGCTCGGCCCTGGCCATCGCGATCCTGAAGGATCTGCATGACAGGGATATCCGATGCATGGCGACAACGCATTACAGTGAACTCAAAACCTTTGCCATGACAACGGAGGGGATTGAGAACGCCTGCTGCGAATTTGATGTGGAGACCTTAAGCCCGACCTATCATCTGCTGATCGGCATTCCGGGCAAATCCAATGCGTTCGCGATCGCGAAAAAGCTTGGATTATCGGATCAGATTATTTTGCAGGCCAGGGAACGGATCGGCACGGATACGGTGGACATGGAAACCCTTCTGGCAGACCTGGAGCAGGCAAAAAGGGATCTGAAGCAGGAGATGGAGGAGATCGCGCAGAGCAGGTCGGAGATTGAGAAGCTGAAGGAGCGGCTGTCCTCCAAGAATGAGAATATCGAACAGCGAAAGCAGGACATCCTGCGCAATGCCAGGGAGGAAGCCAGGGAGATTCTGGAGGATGCCAAATCGTTTGCGGACCAGTCGATCCGCAGATACAATCACTGGGAGAAAAAGCCGGAGACGGCCAGCAATAAGGAAATGGAAAAGGAGCGAAGCCAGATCCGCTCAAGGCTTGACGCGGTGAATGAGAAGCTGTCCGACCGCACGCCCCGGCGTAAGGGATCCAACAAGGCGGAGGATTTCCGTATTGGAGCGCCTGTGCATGTGATCAGCTTAAACCTCGACGGAACGGTAAAAAGCCTGCCCAACCAGAAGGGTGAGCTCACCGTTTCCATGGGCATTTTGCAGAGCACAGTCAAGATGACGGATGTGGAGCTGTTAAAGCCTGAGAAAAAAACCGTGAAGGAATCCAAGGTTACTGTTTTCCGGGCTTCCTCGGAGAAGTCTAAGAGCATTAAGCCGGAGATCAATCTGCTGGGACTTACAGTGGATGAGGCGATCATGGAGCTGGATAAATATCTGGATGACGCCTGTCTCTCACACCTTGATCAGGTGCGGGTGGTGCATGGAAAGGGAACCGGTGCCCTGCGGAAGGGCGTCCATGAATACTTGAAGCGGCAGCCCTATGTGAAGTCCTTCCGGCTTGGGGAATTCGGGGAGGGGGACAGCGGCGTGACCATTGTGGAATTGTAGGGGACATAGGTAATTGTGAAACTCAAAATGTAGATGGAGGCTCCTAGCTGGCGATATGTTTTTTCGCAGGCATTAGGAAACGTTAGCCAAGAAAAAATATATAGCCTGCTGGGAGCCGATCAAAAAAGTATATGGTTTCGCAAACGCCTGTTGCAGGGTATAGATTTGGAGGATTGGATGGATAAAAAGCGTATTTTGATCGTAGATGATGACGAAAACATCGCGGAGCTGATCTCACTGTATCTGGTCAAGGAATGCTTTGACACGGAGATTGCGGGGGATGGAGAGCAAGCGGTACAAAAATTCAAGGAGTACCAGCCGCATATGATCCTGCTAGACATCATGCTGCCCGGCATGGACGGGTATGATGTGTGCAGGGAGATCCGCAAGGTGAGCAATGTCCCTATCATCATGCTGTCAGCGAAAGGGGAAGTGTTTGACAAGGTATTGGGACTTAAAATCGGGGCGGATGACTATATGGTCAAGCCCTTTGACTCCAATGAGCTGGTGGCGCGGGTGCAGGCAATCCTGCGCCGCATGGAACAATCCGATAGCAGCCGGAACCAGGCGCAGAGGGAAGAGACCGGCGAGATTGTAAGGTTTGAGGGACTGACGGTGAATCTGACGGGATATTCCGTCATTTATCTGGGAAAAAGCGTGGAGATGCCGCCCAAGGAGCTTGAGCTTTTGTTTTTCCTTGCCAACAGGCCCAACCAGGTCTTTACCAGGGAGCAGCTTCTGGACAAGATCTGGGGGTATGACTATATGGGAGATACCAGGACGGTGGATGTCCATGTGAAACGGATCCGGGAGAAGATCAAGGATTACGCCAACTGGGCGATCACAACGGTATGGGGAATCGGCTATAAGTTTGAAGTAAAGTAGGGTGGAAAATTGAGAAGGACATTTTTTGACTATGTGATCCTGGTGGTGATCGTCCTACTGCTTTTGGTATGCATCGGGCTTGCCGGATATACAACCTACGGTACAAGGCGCGCGCTGATCGAGGAAAAACAGAATAATCTGATCAATGAGGCGGAGCTTTTGTCAGAGCAGAGCATATCGTCCTATATGCAGGGGATTACCTCCCTGGAATACCTGCAGATCCGGTTTAATGAGTTTGAAGATTCCCTGAAGGCCAAGGTCTGGTTTTATTCCGAGGACGGAAGGCTCATTGTTGCCTCCCTGAAGGACAGGATTTACAATATACCGCAGGATATTCGCAAGATCGATCCGGGGATTGACATGAACAAGGGTTTTACCATGACCGGAGATTTTTACGGCATGTTTGAGGGCACCGTGATCAGCATCGGTATTCCGGTTTATATCGGGAATGAGCTTGGAGGATACCTGATCCTGCACACATCCATGTCGGAGCTGGACAGGCTGCAGGGAGATATGCTCTCTGTGCTCTATATGCCCTTTGTGGTCATCATGCTGCTGGTCGGGCTGGTGCTTGCCTACCTGTCCAAGATGGTGCTGCGGCCGATTGCCAGGATCAATGAGGCGGCCAGGGAATACGCGAAGGGGAATTTTGAAGCGAAGACAGGCGTCAAGAGCAAGGATGAGATCGGCCAGCTTGCGGACTCGCTGGAATACATGGCGGGCGAGCTGAATAAGATGGAGGAGTACCGGAAAAATTTCATCGCGAATATCTCGCACGATTTCCGGTCGCCGCTTACATCCATCAAGGGCTATCTGGAGGCCATGCTGGACGGAACGATACCGCAGGAAAAATATGAACGCTATCTCCGCATTGTGCTGAATGAATCTGCGAGGCTGACCAAGCTGACCAGCGGGCTGCTGGAGCTGAATGAGTTTGATAACCATGAGCTGGTGCTGAACCGCCAGAGCTTTGATATCGTGGATGTCATCCGTTCCACCAGAAATACCATGGAGGGATTGTGTGAGAATAAGCATCTGGATTTTCGCATCAACTGCCCTGCCGAGAATACGATTGTCTATGCGGATAAGATGAAGATCGGGCAGGTGGTGTACAATCTGGTGGACAATGCTATTAAGTTCAGTCCGGAAGGAGGGCGGATTCAGGTCACGGTGTCTGAGAAGGCTGACAAGCTGCTGGTTTCTGTGAAGGATGAGGGTCCTGGCATTGAGAAGGATAAGCAGAATAAGGTATGGGTCCGCTTCTACAAGACGGATTCCTCCAGGGGAAAGGATAAGAAAGGAACCGGGCTTGGCCTTGCAATCACAAAGGAGATCATCAAGGCGCACGGGGAGCACATTAACCTCGTCAGCAAGGAGGGAGAGGGCAGTGATTTTATTTTTACGCTCAGCCGCGGAAAGAAGGAAGGCAATAATCTGGAAGAATAGGTAAGGAGGGGCGGGAAGGAGCCGCCGTAAAAAAGATGAGATATATCAGAGATTTGAGGGAGGGAGACATGATCTCCTCCATTTATTTATGCAAGGACAAAAAAACACTGCAGACAAAGGCTGGAAAGAGCTATTATTCCATGCAGCTGCACGACAAGACAGGATCAGTAGACGGCAAGGTATGGGATCTGTCCAACGGGATTGGTTATTTTGAGTCGATGGACTACATACAGGTAGACGCGCAGGTGATCAGCTTTCAGGGTGCGCTGCAGCTGAATATCCGCAGGGTGCGCAAGGCTGGAGAAGGGGAGTACGATCCCATGGACTATATGCCCTGCTCCAGGAAAAATGTGGAAGAGATGTACGCAGAGCTCACGGCCCTGATCGGGACGGTGAAGGAGCCACATCTGCTGGCGCTTTTAAAGGCGGTATTTATGGAGGATGCGGAGTTTATCAAGGCGTTTAAGCTGCATTCGGCCGCGAAGACGATCCATCACAGCTTTGCAGGCGGGCTTTTGGAGCACAGCCTCTCAGTGGCAAAGCTGTGTGAGTTTTACACTGTACAGTATCCGGTGCTCAACAGGGATCTTCTGGTGACAGCCGCCCTGTGCCATGATATCGGAAAAATGCGGGAGATATCCGCGCTGCCGGAGAATGATTATACGGATGAGGGACAACTGATCGGACATATTGTGATGGGAACAATGATGCTGGAGGAGAAGATCAGCCGGATTGAGGGATTTCCGGTAAAGCTGGCTAACGAGCTTAAGCACTGCATTCTGGCTCACCACGGGGAACTGGAATATGGTTCGCCCAAGAAGCCGGCTCTGATCGAGGCGGTGGCGCTGGCCTTTGCCGACAATACGGACGCGAAGCTGGAAACCTTTATCGAGGTTTTGGACAGCAATGCGGCGAAGGGAGAGGAATGGCTGGGCTTTAACCGGATGTTTGATTCGAACGTGCGCGCGACGTCAGGACACTGAACCGGTTGGTCAGTTGTGCTGGCATCTGGGGGATTTAAGCTGGACGAAAACGGTGGTTTACAGGGGAGAATGGTATGGGAACAGGTGGCGAAGAAACGAATAATGTAAAGGAGGGCTTGCAATATGGCGGAGTTTCCGGAAAGACTGCTGTATCCGGACGGATATGATTATAAAAGTGAACGAAAATTCAGGGATTTTGGGTTTATCAAGCCCCTGCAGATTGAGGACATGATCATCTTAGTCAAGCAGAGCTACAGGGGGTTTCATGACCTGAAGCTGCAGGACTATTTTTTGACCGATCCGGAGGTGCTGGAGTACCGGATGCAGATTGTGGAGGATCTGGTGAATAATCCGGCGTTATACGAGGTGTTTGTGAAGGCCATTCCGATGCTGCAGAACGTCACGGATATGCGGCAGACGATGGACCGGATGTTTACGGTGGAATCTTCCCTGACCTCCGTGCGGTATCTGGAGTCCTACCAGGAGGTGGTGGAGCTGTTCGCCTGCGGGCTTAAGGGAGCCAATCTGACCTCAGAGGGACTTGGCAGGCTGCGGGATGCGGTGCTTGCCATCTATGAGGGGGAGGAATACGCGAATCTTGTGAAGGAGCTCGCCACTGTGGAGGTGCGTTTCGGAGACCTGAAAAGCCTGACGATAGGGATCAATCTCGACGGTGACATGTCGGTGCAGGAGGCGGGGATCGTCTCTGTGGATACCCGGCCGTTCCATGCGGGAACGCTGATGGAGAAGCTGCTCAAAAAGGATCCGGAAAAGACCGGTTCTCTGATGTCGCCGATCTATCCGCTGCAGAGGGGGCTGCACGGGGAGGAACTGAAAGCACTCAATTACTCCGTCCAGTCGGCGCTCAATACCATCTATTCGAAGGCGGTTAAGAGCTTCGGCCCGGTGGTGCGGAATTTCTTCAATGTCAATACGGCTGTGTTTACCGGGCTCCTGGATGACATCCGTTTTTTGACTGCGGGCGTGAAGTTTATTTTGTCCATGAAGGAGAAGGGGTTTTCGATGTGTCGTCCTGTCATCGCCCCGGTGGAGGAGAAGCGGTGTGACCTTGTCGGGGTCTATAACCCTGTCCTTGCGGACAAGCTGATTGAGAAAACGGTGGTGGGAAATGCCTTTTCCTATGATGAAAACGGGAGATTTTATCTGGTGACAGGCCCTAATCACGGCGGAAAATCCATCTTTCTCTATTCTGTCGGGATGTGCCAGGCACTGTTCCAGCTTGGATTTTTTGTGCCTGCGCAGAGCGCGGTGATGAGCCCTGTGACTGGAATCTATACGCATTTTCCGTCTTCTGATGAGGGAAATTATGGAAAGGGGCGCCTGGAGAGTGAATGTGCCCGTCTCGCGGCGATCATGGAGCAGCTTACGGAGACGGACCTGCTTTTGATGGATGAATCCTTTTCCAGCACGAGCGGGCTGGAGGCGAGCTATATCGCGACAGAGGTCATCACAGGCATTGGCGTGATCGGGTGCGGCGGACTGTTTGTCACGCACATCCACGACCTGCCACAGAAGCTTGAGATCTATAACAGCCATCCGCAGAATAAGGGAAAGATCGATAATCTTGTCGCACTGATGGAGAATAAGGACAGCGGGACCCGCAGCTACCGGATCGCGAGAACCACGCCGGACGGCTTAAGCTACGCGAAGGATATCGCCGGACGGTACGGGCTGGATCTGGAAGGGATTTTGCGGCATAACAGTTCCACTGCCGCGCCGCATTAATTGACCGGCATGCTCCAACGAAACGACATGAATCCGAACAGTTACCTGATCTCCTCAATATGGCTGAAATTCCAGGCATGGATGTTGAATTCGATAATGGGGCTGCCACAGTACGCGCATACCTTCGCGCCGAGCCCGGACAGGGGCGCGCCGCAGTTGGGGCAGTTGAGGCCGAGGGCATGGTCCGCTTCATGCTCCACGAGCTGGCGGTCCTGGATATAGATCAGGTCGGTATTGAATTTGGTCTGGTATTTGTAATCCCTGGAGCCTTCCAGCAGTTCTCCCTGTTCTGAGGTAATGTAGTGGAAGCTCTCAAGCGAAGACTGGAAGGTGATGGTACATCTTCCGGCTGTTTTCCGGTACTGGCAGATCTCGGTTCTGTGAATCCTGGCCTGTTCAAAATGTTCCTGCCGCATGCTGGCGGCCAGCATCCCAAGATGGTTTTCCAGCTGCTGCTGAAGCTCTGAGCTGCCTTCCGAAAGCAGGCCGGGATTGGAGCTTGTAACAGCCTGCAGATAGCTGGTCAGCAGGTTTTCAGCCCGTTCCTTCATCTCGTCATAATGAAATTCAGGGAAATCCTTTACAATCTTCGGAAGCAGAAGGCTTGTCATGGCAGAAACCGATTTCGGTGTGGTGGAATACTCCTGCTGCATCTGTCCGGCAGCTTCGGATATGCTGTCCGTGCCAAACAGAGTGCTGGTGACCTGGGATATCCTCTTTTTGGCGTACAGGTAGGCACAGAAGATAGCGATCAATATAGCAAGGATCAGAACCAGAATAATGATAACAGGTATAAAACGCATAATATTCTCCTTTAAAAACGCCAGCTATGATGTGGCAGGATTGCAATAAGAAACCCATCTCACACCGCCTTCCGGGGAAGGCGGGTGAATGGGTTTTTTGTGCGTAAGGGCGCATTAGGAATATTCCGGGCAGAGCCGGACGTGCCCCCGCGCGTCGGGCAGGGGGTAACCCCTCTGCCTGATCGGATATGTTACTGAATATCATTCTCGTCAAATACGTCTCCGCACTCCGGACAGAATTTCGGCGGATGATGCGGATCCTCCGGCTGCCAGCCGCACTTGTCACAGCGGTATAACGGAGCGTCTGCAGGTTTCTTCGCACCACATTCCTGGCAGAACTTGCCTTCATTGACAGCGCCGCAGGAACAGGTCCAGCCCTGTGAGGGAGCGGGTTTCTTGGCACCGCATTCTTTGCAGAACTTGCCGGTGTTCATCGCGCCGCAGGAACATTTCCATTCCGCCGCGCCTCCGGCAGCAGGTGCAGCTGCAGGTGCCGGAGCGGCCTGCTGTTGCTGTCCCATGGCGAACAGGCTGGCTGCGTTCATGCCTCCTGCGTTGGTGGCCATATTCATGCCCGCAAATGCCATCATCGGACCTGTGGAGGTGTTGGAAGCGGCTGCTTTCATTGCCTCTGCCTGAGCGCCGACTAAGGTTGCGGCTGCCATATTCGGGTTGCGGTATACGGCGGTCTTCTGAAGCTCGGTGATCATCTTCTGATCCTCTGGCGGCAGTGTGAGAGGCGCCATATTGAAGCTTACGATCTCGATGCCGCGGAGCTTGCTCCACTTTTCATCCAGCAGCTTGTTCAGGATGCCGGTGAGTTCCACAGCGTGCGCGTTGACCTGATTGTAACGGATTCCAAGGTCGGAGATCTGTGCCAGCGCCGGTCCTAACTGGGTGACGATCTCGGCTTTTAACATCTTGTCCATTTTGTCCTTGGTATAGGTCTCTGTGACATTGCCGCATACATTGGTGTAGAAGAGCAGCGGATCAATGATGTGGTATGAGTAGTCGCCGTGGCAGCGGACAGACACATCCACGTCAAGTCCGATATTGTTGTCTACCACGCGGAATGGGATCGGATTCTGGCTTCCGTAGGTATTGTTCATGATCTCCTTCGTGTTGAAGAAGTAGATACGCTGATCCTTTCCGGTATCTCCGCCGAAGGTAAACCTTCTGCCAATCTGGGCGAAGGTCTTCTTGATGTTCTCCCCTAAGCTGCCGTAGAGCAAACTCGGTTCGGAGGAGGTGTCATAGAGAAATTCTCCTGCTTCCGCGCAGAACTCCGCTACCTTGCCCTGATCCACGATGATCATGCACTGGCCTTCATTGATGGCGATCACGGAACCGTTCGTGATCAGGTTGTCGTTGGAATCATTCTTCGTGCCAAATTTGCTGGAGGTACGGTGATGACCCTTGGTGACTAAGACGTTGTCCGGCAGGGAGTCACAATAGAAATACTCTCTGTACTGGTCAGCGGCAACGCCCCGGATGGAACCTGAAATTGCTTTAATTAATGACATAATGTTCTCCTTTTTTTATATATTTGCGGCAGTACAGAAAGATTCCGTCTGCCGCATGGTTTGCGTTAGGTAGGAATGGCTTAAATCTGGAAGTTGTTGATGATCTCCTGCAGGCGGTCGGAAGAGGCTGTCACCTCGTCGCTGCCGTCCTTGACGGTACCCATCGCGGAATTGATGTTCTCGGAGGTTTCTGTTACAGCCTCGGCGGAAGCGGCGTTTTGCTCCGCGATTGCGGACAGATCCGCAACCAGATCCGTAATGCCGGAGAAGTCCGCAGTCAGGGCTTCGTTTATCTGTTCCAGAGTCTTGATCTGTACCTCTATGCTCTGTACGCTCCGCACGATCACGTCGAACTTCTGTCTGGTATTGGTAACGCTGTTTGACTGCTTCTCGGAAGCATCCTTCACGATCTGGCTCTTCTTGAACGCTGTTTCAGAGTTTCGCTGAAGCTCTTCGATCATGTCCGTGATAATATGTACCGACTGGGAGGACTGGATCGCCAGTGCGCGCACCTCGTCGGCAACCACCGCAAAGCCCTTGCCGGCTTCCCCGGCCCTGGCTGCCTCGATGCTGGCGTTTAGGGCCAGCAGGTTGGTCTGGCTCGAGATCTGTGAGATCATGGCGCTTGCCTCGCTGATCCGCTCCGTTGTGGTACCGATCGTATCGATAACCTTGAAGATCGCGTCCAGCGCGACATGTGTATGTTTGGTGGCTTCCATCAGTTCCCGGATCGCGTCGCGGCCTTCATTGGTGGCCGCCTCAATCTGGCTGTTCTCGGTGAGCAGCTGGGTTGCACACTGCGCGGAATCCTCTACAATTTCGTACATGGAGCGTGTGGATTGTGATATCTTCTCGGTGTCATCTGCCTGATGGTTGGCTGCCTGAGCAAGCTCTCCCAGAGCCTGGCTGATATTCCTTACGGATTTCTGCGTGGAGTCCACGGTACCGGTCATGTTCGTGGAAGAGTGAGACAGGTGGTCGGAGGAATCCATCAGGACGCCTACGATCTCACGAAGCTCGTTTTGCAGATTGTTGACCGCGGAAGCCATATGTCCGAATTCATCCCTGGAGTCTATATTCAGCGGAGCGGTTGTCAGATCATTCTCCCGGAGGGAGTTCAGCTTGGTGTGGATTCCCAGCGCCGCGCGCGCCATATACCTGGTCATGATGATACTGAAGATACCTACAATGACGATGACGATGACGATCACGATGCTGGTTATGATAATCCGCTCCCGGATTTTCTGGTTCATGGCCTCTGTCTGATGCTCCTTGTAAAGGTTGACAATATATTGCATGGAGGCGAGGGATTCCCTGGTCGCAGCGAAGGAGTCCATCTGTTTGTCGATGGAGCCGCGGCGGCTCTTCATGGAATAGGTTCTCTGCCAGAGGGAAAAGCCGACTGTAAAGGAGGAGATCAGGTCAGCCAGACACTCTTCGTTCTCTGTCAGCGTCTCGTAGTAGAGCTCAGGATATTCTACTGTGACATCCGCGAAGTCGTTGATCTCGTCCTGGACATGGACGATCTTTTCATCATACAGATCCATCTGTTCCTTCTGCCGGTCGGAGATTTCGCTGGTAGCCTTCTTGTCCTCCGGAATTCCCTGTTCATAGTCGATGACACAGAAATTCAAGCAGGCCTGGGAAGCCTGGTAGTAGTCGCGGTCGGCACTGATCAGGTCGTTGTTCAATCGGAAAGTCAGGTCATTTAATTTTCTTGTGGTATCGTCTACCCACTTGATCTCCCAAATGAATACGCCGGCCACCGCAATAGTAAGAATGATCAATGGAACGGATACCAGGGCAAGTTTGGTCCGCAGTTTGAGATTTTTTAACATGTCATCCCTCCTCTTGTAGTACGCTCAAAAATAATTATATCTATTATAACATTTATCTTGATATTCGTAAAGAAAAATTGTGCAGATTAACAATAACACATCACAACAATCTTGTTTTCTGCCGTAAAATCATATATAATAAGAGCAGGAATTGTAGGGAGAACCGTAAAAATGACAGCTTTGGCTAACGCATCGGAAGGAGATGACTGGAATGATGGACAAGTATGTGTTTATCAGCTATTCTTCTAAGGATCTTTCAAGCGTGGAGAAGGTTCTGGGAGTATTGGAGAGAATGAAGGTTCCCTATTGGAAAGCGCCGGAGCGCATACCTGCGGGATCGAGCTACGCGAGGGAGATACCTGCGGCGATCCGGAACTGTGAGGCGTTTCTTCTGTTTGTATCGGCTTCTTCACAGAAGTCTGTCTGGGTGGAGAAGGAGATCGATACGGCTGTGTGGTTTCACCGCCGGATCATTCCGATCCAGCTGGATCTGGAACCGTTTAACGACACGTTTCGATTTTATTTGAACAATGTGCAGATGCTGCCGTATTGCGTGAACCTGCCGACCTCCATCGCGGAGCTGAAGAACCTGATGGACCTGCTGATCCTGTCCGGCAGCGGGAAGGATGAGGAAGAGCAGGAGGCAAGACGCCGCAGGCAGAGGGAGGAACCCGGGATCAGGAGCGCTCCGTTGAAAAAGGCCGGCCCGGCAGACCGCCGCAGGATCTTTACAAATGATCCCATGCCGGAGTACTGCAGGTACTGCGGGGGCACGCTGGAAAAGACGGATGCAGGAGACTGTATCTGCCAGCAGTGCGGGAAGATGAATTACGACGATCTGCAGACTATCCGCATGTTCCTGGAGAAGAACGGTCCCAGCTCCGCGGTTGTGATCGAACAGGCAACAGGGATCAGGCGCAATGTGATCAACCGGTATTTCCGGGATGAGTATCTGGAGATACCGCAATTCTCAACGGTCATGCGTACCTGCACGCAGTGCGGCAGAGCGATCCGGACAGGCAGCCTGTGCGATAACTGCAAATTAAAGCCGAAGACATCTTCTGGCATCTATGTGAATGAGGAGTACCGAGGGAAATGGCGTTCCAGCGGACCGAGATGACAGATTGCAAACCGGTGATCGTTAAGTTTGCTTCGAAGTATCAGGCGATTGCGAAACAATACACTTTTTGACCGGCTTTGTGCAAGTTCTATATTTTTTTCTGGCTAACGTTCTTGATGCCGGCGAAAAATATATATCATGCACAAATCCTTGATCTGCATTTCGGGTTTCGCAATTGCCTGTTCAAAGTATCAGAAGGAGGAATTGCCGGATGAGACGCGCGGTATGGGTGGTTGGCAGAGATAGAAAACAGATGCTGGAGCTACAAAGACAGGTCAATTCTACCGGCAGCATGAAGGCGCTGTGCATGCTTTCCATGGAGGCGGTGGAGCGTGCGCTCTGCCTGGTGAAGGAGCAGCCGGAAAACCCTATGTATGATCCATCCCTGATCCTGCTGGATTATGATGTGGAAAAGGGGGAAGGATTCCGGACGACGGCTCTTTTGGCAGACAGCGAGCGGATCGCGGGAGTGCCTGTCTTTTACAGTGTCGGCAGGGGGCAGGAGCAGGCGGAGACCGAGTGCTATGAGAGGGGCGCGGCCATGGTGGTGTGCAAGCCGTTTTCAGCGTTGGAAATTTCACGGATCGAGCACATCGCGTGGCAGTATGAGAAGTCTAGAAATTATGAGAAGCTGCTGCAATCACAGGCGTCCAATCTGCAGGCTGCGAGGGAGATCCTGAACCTGAACCGGCAGCTGCAGATGAGAAATGAACTGTTATATCAGGTTTTTGGAAAGTATTTTTCAGATGAAGTGCTTCATAAAATCCTCGAGCATCCTGAACTGGCGTCCATCGGCGGCGAGAAGCGCGAGGTGACAATATTGATGTCGGATCTGAGGGGATTCACTTCAACCTGCGAGGATATGGAGCCGGAGGAGGTGACAGAGCTCCTCAACTATTATTTTGGAAGGATGGCACAGCTGATTTCAGAGTACCACGGCACGGTGATTGAATATCTGGGAGATGGAATCCTTGCGGTTTTTGGCGCGGTGATGGATTCCGGACAGCATACGGCGGATGCCATTGCGGCAGGGATAGCCATGCAAAATGCCATGAAGGAGATACATGGCTTTTGTGAAGAAAAGGGATATCCGGTGCTGGAAATGGGCATTGGCATTCACAGGGGCATGGTGTTTATCGGCAATGTCGGATCGGAAAAGCTGATGCGCTACAACGTGATCGGAAAGGCGGTCAACGAGTGTTCCAGAATAGAGAACTGCTCGGTAGGGGGGCAGATTCTCGTATCGGAGGAAACCATCCGGAAGGCAGGATGCCCCATTGCGGTGGAGGAGGAATTTGAGGTCAGGGTCAAGGGACTCAGGCATCCGGTCATGGTCTGTGAGGTCAGGGGAATGGGAGGCAGCTATGGGTTAAGCCTTGTGGAAACGGATATGGAGGAGCTTCGGGTCGTAGGCATCCCGGTCTTTTTCTGTATCCATATAATAGAAGGAAAGCTGGTGAAGAAGCAGGCGTTCCGGACAAGGCTTAAGAAGCTGTCGGACAAGCGGGCTGTTGTGGAACAGACGGAGGCGGTGATCCCGCTGTATGCGGATGTGGAGATAGAGATTGAGGAGCCCGACAGGCAGGTGTTCCGGGGGGTTTACGCGAAGGTGGTCGCAAATCGCGGAACGGATGTGTGCCTGCATTTTACACATGCCAACCGGAGGTTCAGGGAATTTTCGGAGCGCATGATCAGTGAAGTAGAGCATTATATTATAGATGGAAGGACAGGCGGGAACGGAAAGAGAAAACTGTCCGGGGAAGCGGAAGGAGGATATGACAGGATGGCACAGAGATATGGCTTTGAGGATACGCGTATCGTCGGAAGAATACATCAGGGGGAATCCATGTTTTACAGCAGGGAGGATTCCTTTGGGATCATTCCGCTTACAGGAGAATCAGACCCTGCCGGTACAGAGGATCCTGTTTTATACAGGCAGCTGGCTGAGGACCAAAACTGCAGGTATCTTTTGCTTGTATCCCTTGGAAAGGGAGAATTCAGACTTCAGGCAGTGAGCAGGTCGCCGGAGGTGCGGGCTGTGGAGTTTCTGGATTCCTTTCTTGGTGATTACGGCCTGGTCAGGGGAGGCGCGGATTATGCGGAGGCGAGAATTCCGGAGGCCATCCTCAGGGTTATGATGACGGGGCAGGGGATTTCTGAACCGATGGAGTTTTTCTTTCACTGTACACGGGATTATTTCGAACAGTGTGAGTGCATTGACGCATCTGCCGGAAATACAGAAGGCATACCGGGAAGGGATAAGATGCGGCATTACAGGAAAAAACGCAGGCCGTGGGCGTATGTGAGATCCTGCGATGTGGTGCCGGAGGGAGAACAGTTCCGGATCCGGTCGCTTGAAAATGAATCCGGGCTTATATTTGCCGCGAGCCCGGAGCTATATGTCATGGTCGGCTGCCGGGGAGAGATCTACCATATTGAAAGGTCAAAATTTGAAAGCACTTATGAGGCGACCTCGGAGCCATTTGATGTTTTTACACAGATGACGGAGTTTCTGCCGGAGGTCGAGACGATTCCGGACCACCGTTTTATCAGCCTGGACGAGCTGGCTGTGCTCTGTTATCCGAAGACGTCAGGGGGAATTTACGCAAGGCAGCTTGAACGGAGGGCGAAGGTGTTTCCTGTGGGAGGCGACGGGGAATACTATCTGGGACACCCTGGAGATTATCTTGTTGTGCGGGCGGATGATCCCTGCGACTGCTATATCGTGAGGAAGGATGTTTTTCTGGAGACATATGAGGAAGCATTGGATTTGTGACGAAAATGAAATTTGTGTTGAAAAATGTTTCAATTCAAGATATAATACTGTATAGGTTTTCATGCAAGTGATTTCAACAAGGGATATCTGCGTCAGAGTGGAACGGATCGTCCGGACATCGGGACATAAGACCGCGAAGGGTCATGCACAAGGCGGCTGTGCGCAGGATGCAGGGCAGGATCTTTTATGGCAGATATCTGAAAAATGAGGAAAGGAGCGCGTAGCAAAGGACAAAATCTACGCAAAGGAGCCATGAGAGTTAAGACAAGATTTATTATGTGCGGTATTGTGCCGGCCATTGTCATGACGATCGTTTTTGTTGTGCTTACCGTGAAGAGGGCAGGCGGAATCGGCGGTGCCGTCAAGGACTGTCTCTGGGTGCTTCCGTTTCTGGTCGCGTGTATCGTGATGGAGATCATCATGTCCAAAAAGACTGTGAGGGGGATTGAGGAAGAGACCAACATGATCGCGAAGATGGCAGACGGTAACCTGGATTTCAATCTTCATGAGGAGGGCAAGCTCGGCCATGACGAGATCGCACAGATCCGCCATTCTGTGATCCACCTTCAGCAGGAGATCAGGCAGCTAGTGGAGGGACTGAATGTGGACGCTGAGAAGCTGAAGTCGGACAGTATGGATTTCTCTTCCAAGTTCGCAAGCATTCAGGAGAGCGTGGAGAATATCAATGTAGCCGTCAGGGAGATCGCGGAGGGCAATACGATCCTCGCGCAGGAGGCGACCTCCGAGGCGGAGCAGATCATGAATATGTCCATGAGCATTGATGGCAATATTTCCAGCATTAAGGGACTGGATTCCTCTGTGAAAAACATGACCCGTTTCGCAGAGTATGTAAAAGGCATTCTGAATGAGCTCAAGGAGATCAGTGATAAGGTGAATGAGAACATTATCGCTGTGACACAGAAGACGCTTGAGACCAATGAGTCCGCTGACAACATCAATAAGGTTGTTCAGATGATCCAGGAGATTTCCGAACAGACCAACCTTTTGTCCCTGAACGCGAGCATTGAGGCAGCCAGGGCGGGTGAAGCAGGCAAGGGCTTCTCGGTTGTTGCCGGCGAGATCATGAAGCTGGCGCAGGAGTCTTCCGACAACGCGACACAGATCAACGCCATTGTGGAAGAGCTTTCAAGAAATTCGCTGGAGAATGTGGACATGATGAAGGAAGTGGATGAGATCTCCAGTCTCCAGAAGGAGAAGCTGGTCGAGACGCTTCACGCTTTTGTGGATCTGGAGAAAGAGGTATCCATCGTGGATGACGCCAGCCACAGCATTTCAGAGAGTATTGAAGAACTGAATAAGCAGAAGGTAGCGATCAACGAGTCGATCGAGCAGCTTGCGGCCATTTCGGAGGAGAACGCCGCATCGACCGAGCAGACCAGCGCAAGCATGCATGAAGTGACAGATATTCTGGATATTCTGCTTTCAGAATCTCAGGAGCTTCTGCAGATTAGCGAGGATATTCACAAACAGACAGAGGTGTTCAGCTTTTAACAGGTCGTTTGTACAGATAAAATGGAAGCAGGATAAAAGGAATCACGTCGTGATTCCTTTTATCATATCATCTGACGTATATGGGAAGTTATATAGACCGGCCGGTGTCAGCCGGTGTTGAAAAATCCGTTTTCATGGAAACCGGCTTAATGATCAGGAGGAAGAGGAATGAAGACCGCGGGAAAACATTTGCTGCATGATTACCGTTTGAGCCATATTTTCAAGAGAAGCATGCTTGTGATTGGTATATTATCACTGGCATGCGGGTATCCTGCGAAGGAGAGTGTGAACGCCGGGGAGATGGACAGGGAGCATCCGGTTTCATCTTACTGGCTGAAGCCATCCAGCCTGCACTATGCGGAGGATGACGATGTCCTGCCCCAAAGGGGCGCTGCGCTTTCCTATGTCTATGACGCGAGGGATAATGGCTGGATCACGCCTGTGAAGGATCAGGGACGCAATCAGACCTGCTGGGCTTTCTCATCCCTTGCGGTCATGGAGGCCAATCTGATCAAGAACGGAAAGGCTGATGCTTCGATTGACCTGTCAGAGAATCAGTTTGCGTATTTCTTCTACAACCGGAAGACGGATGCCCTTGGATACACGAAGGATGATTACAACCTCAATAGAAATGGAAATTACCTGTCGGGAGGCGGAACCCTGTGGGGCTCCGGGCTGGCGCTTGCAACATGGGCCGGCGTGACAACAGAGGACAGATGCCCTTACCTGTCCCTTCCGTCCGGAGATCTGTGTTATGAGGCTCTGTATTCTGTACGGGATGTGTATATGTATGAATACAACGCGCAGAAGCTGAGCAGTACGATCGCGACCGTTAAGCAGGCGGTTCTGGCTCACGGCGCAGTCGCTGTCGGCATCAATTTTGATACCGACAACTACTATAATGAAGAGACCGCTGCCTATTACTATCCGGATAAGGATCAGAGCGGAAACCATGCGGTGACAATTATCGGCTGGGATGACGGCTATTCCAGGGATAATTTTGTCGTGAAGCCTTCAGGCAACGGTGCATGGATCGTAAAAAACAGCTATGGCACTGACTTTGGGGATCAGGGATACAATTATGTCTCTTATGAGGACGCGTCCCTCGGCGAGATGATGTCCTTTGAGGTTGTGACGAAGGAAGAACAGTATGACAACAATTACCAGCATGACGGAACAGCCAATCCGGCCTTCAGCTACAATAAGGCAGACTGGTATGCCAATGTCTTTACGGCCAAGGGAGCTGACGGGTATAATGAAGAGCTGAAGGCGGTGGGAATCGATGTGAGATCGGTAGGCACCAGGTATGAGGTACAGGTCTATACAGGCCTTTCCAGCATATCCAAGCCTACCAGCGGAACCAAGGTCTTTTCCTCATCGGTTAAGGGGACTTTCGCTGAAGCCGGATATCATACCGTTGTTCTTCCGAAGACAGTTTCCCTGACGGCAGGGGAGAGGTTTTCTGTTGTGGTACGGTTGACAGACCAGTACGGCGGCCTTGGATATCTTGGGATCGATTCATCCCTTGTCAACAGGTGGATCAACTTTGTCGCAAGCACCAAGGAGAACCAGTCCTTTATCAAGGTAGACGGGAACTGGTATGATCTGGGAAATGAGCTGAACGCGAACGCAAGGATCAAGGCCTATACCAACCGGACCAGGGAAAAATCCGTGTTTCAGCTGAGCAGCAAGACGCTGGGCGTGTCAAAGGGCAGTTCGGAGAAGCTTTCTCTGAAGACAAAGGTTTCCGGGGTTTACAGGGATGTCACCTGGAAATCCCTTAATAAAAAGGTTGCCGAGGTTTCCGGAAATGGAACTGTAAAGGGCAAATCTGCCGGTACCACGACGGTGACGGCCGTGTTTGTACAGGGGGCAAAGAAAAAGGCGTTAAAATGCAAGGTCACAGTCGGTCCCTCCAGGATCAAGGGCTTCTATGTTACAGGTGGAAAGAAGCTGACGCTCAGATGGAACAAGCATGAGGAGGCGGACGGCTTTGAGGTCTATTACGCGAAGAAGAAGGACGGCACCTTCAAGAAGCTGATGACGGTTGGAAATGGCAGTAAGACGCGTGCTGCCAAAAAGCTGGGCTCCGGCAAGTATTATTTTAAAATGCGTCCCTACGCCAGCCAGAAGAAGAGTAAGCTGTACGGAAGCTTTACGGCAGTAAAGAGCGCGGTTTTAAAATGACGGGTGCGGTTTTGAAGCGCTGTAAGAAATGAGACGAAGCGCTCAGATGCAGTTGATGTTTGATGGAAAACGCGGTGTTTCATCCAGGGTTGAATTGCTGCGAAGAGTTTACAGATTATCAGGATTTAAATAAGGAATGGAGATATGGAAGATAAAAAAATTGTATTGCTGATCGATGCCGAGAATACAAGCGCGAAATATGCGGACTGTATCATGCATTATCTGGAAAAACAGGGCATTATTATCAGCGCCAGAATTTATGGGGATTTTATTAACAATATCAATGTGAAGGGTTGGAATCAGAAGGCTGTCCAGTATGAGATGGAACAGAAGCAGCAGCTGACTACGAGCGCGGGAAAAAACGCGTCCGATATCGCGCTTGTCATTGACGCGATGGATCTGCTCTATTTGAAGACCATCGATACTTTCTGCATTGTCACATCAGATGGTGATTTTGTCAATCTGGTAAAACGCATCCGGGAAAATGGCATTGAGGTCATTGGCATGGGTAAGGCAGACGCCTCCAGACGTCTTGGAAGGGTATGCGACCAGTATCTGGATTTCGAGGAGATGGAGGAGGAGATGAAGGAGGAGATGAAGGAGGAATTAAAGGAAAAGACGAAGAATTCCTCCAGGAACAGGAAGGCGGACGGCAAGGGTGAAAAGGCGTCCGCGAAGGGGAAGAAACCGGATGACAGGCAGTCCGGGAAAAAAGCTGAGCCGGAACAGCAGGAAAAATATGTGGAACCTCTGAAAAATATTAAGATGGCGATGAACGAACTGATACAGCAGGATGAGAATTCCGGCAAGACATCAGAGCCGGGGAGCATCAAGAGCCGGTTGCAGCTCAGGTATCCGGGCTTTGACGAGAGGGATTACGGGTACAAGTCCATCGGGGAGCTGATTGACAAGGAGACGAAATTCGAGATCTGCCAGGATGGAAAGCACATCTATGTGCGCTCCGCCAAAAGAAACATGGAAAAGGAAGAGGCGGAGAACCTCCTGCTGGAGCAGGTCTGCACATTTCTTTTGGAGACCTTCCCGGAGAAGGTGATCAGCATGCAGGAGCTGCCCGCTTTTGGAAAGAAGCTGCATGGCGCGTATCCGGATTTCCATTACAAGGATTACGGGTATGGGAAGCTGTCGGTGTTTTTGGAGGAGCTGGGGTTTGTGATCTACCACAGCGAGGCGAAGGAAACCGGGGAAGCCGGCGGAAATGATTCAGCAGATGTTCAGGAGTAAGCTATAACAGGAATGCGCATTTATCGAGGAGGAAGGGGGAGGACAGATGAATCAGAAGCTCAAGGAAAAGATTGTGGAGTCGCTTTCATCTGTCCTCCCCATTACCCTGATCGTGCTGGTAGTGGGCGTGATACTGATTCCGATCGATCTTGGCGCACTGGTGCTCTTTATTACCGGGGCGGTGATGCTGATCTTTGGCATGGGTTTTTTCCAGCTGGGAGCGGAGATGGCGCTGTCACCGCTAGGAGAGGGAATCGGCGCGGCGCTTTCCAGAAAAAAGAGGCTGAGATCAGTCCTTGCCATCATGTTCCTGATGGGCGTGATCATTACTATTTCCGAGCCTGACCTGCAGGTGCTTGCCGGCCAGGTTCCCGCTGTTCCAAACCGTATCCTGATCTGGACGGTAGCGGGCGGCGTGGGAGTATTTCTTGCTATGGCAGTGTTCCGGATCTTTCTCCAGATCCGGCTGTCTGATATTCTGATCGTTCTGTACGCTGTTGTGCTGATAGCGTCTTTTCTGGTTCCCCGGGATTTTGTAGCCGTAGCGTTTGATTCCGGCGGCGTCACGACAGGGCCGATGACAGTACCGTTTATTATGGCGACCGGAATCGGGCTGGCCTCTGTGCGCGGTGATAAAAATGCGGCAAATGACAGCTTCGGACTGGTGGCGCTGTCCAGTGTGGGACCTGTGCTGGCGGTGATGGTTCTGGGGTGCTTTTTTCGACCTGCGGGCGCCCGGCTTTCCGGCGTGACGCTTGCCGAGGTGGTTACCACGCGCGATGTGGTCAGGGTGTTCCTCCAGAACCTTCCACGGTATATGCATGAGGTGATGATATCCTTTGTGCCGGTTCTTCTGGTATTCCTGGTATTCCAGCTATGCTCTGCCCAGTTTAAGCCGCGTCAGGTCATGAGAATTCTGATCGGGTTTACATATACCTATATCGGTCTGGTGCTGTTTCTATGCGGCGTAAATGTCGGATTCGCGCCTGTGGGGACTTTTCTGGGCAGGGCGCTGGCGGGCCTGGAACAGCGCTGGGTGCTGGTTCCCATCGGAGTGCTGATCGGGTATTTTATTGTAAAGGCAGAGCCGGCCATACAGGTATTAAACCGGCAGGTTGCAGCAGCGACAGACGGTGCGATCCCGGCACAGGATATGAACCGCTGCCTGTCGGCTGGCGTTGCCATCAGCGTCGGGCTGGCCATGCTGAGGGTGTTGACCGGGTTGCCGCTTTACTGGATCGTCATTCCGGGATATTTGTCTGCCCTGCTGCTGTCCAAGCTGGTGCCGGGCATGTTTGTCGGCATTGCGTTTGATTCCGGAGGTGTTGCCAGCGGACCGATGACCACAACCTTCCTGCTGCCCCTAAGCATTGGCGCGAGCGAGGAACTGGGAGGGAGCATTTTGACAGACGCGTTTGGAGTGGTGGCGCTGGTGGCGCTGACGCCGCTGATCGCTGTACAGTTGATGGGCTTCAAATACCAGATGGAGGAGAAGCGGCAGCTAAAAACGGGGATAAAGCAGGAGGCCGCAGCACAGGATGTCTATTATTTTGACGGGCCGGAGACTGCACAACGGGATGCCTGCTGCCCTGACGGGCAGGATTAGCTCCCGCATGAAAAATCTGCCTTATCTAAACCTATACGGATTGAAAGATGGCGCGCCGGACGACAGAGGAGCTTTTGTTCAGCAGCGGAGGGTTCAGCAGCTGGGTAATTACTTGAAAAAAACAGGTAATTGCGAAACTCAAAATGTAGACTGAGGCTTCCGGCAGGATATATGTTTTTTCGCCGGCATTAGGAACGTTGGCCAAGAAAAAATATATATCCAGCAGGAACCCGATCGAAAAAGTACATTGTTTCGCAAAAGCCTAACTTGAAATAAACCTATGGAGGGATCAGGGCATGCTCACATTTCATAAGGATTCGGAATACAGGATACTATTTCTCATTGCGGTGCCGAAGGTGGTGGTGAAGGCTGCACATCTGCTGGAGGAGGAGAAGCTGCCAGTGCATTATCAGTTCTTTGCCCAGGGCACCGCTTCCAGCAGGATCATGGACCTGCTGGGATTAGGCGGCGTGGACAAGCTTGTGCTTTGCGCGCTGGCGCCGGAGCCTTTCGCAAAACGGATTCTTGGGCTGATGCGGGAGAGGCTGCAGCTTAAAAAGCCGAACAGCGGGGTGGCGTTTACGGTTTCCCTAACTGCTGGGACAGCGGGGCTGATGCGGCTGGTTGATCCGCTGAAACCGGATGGGGAAACGATGCAGAATGAAAGGATGGGAGAAATGATGAAGGAACAGGAATACAGCATGATTGTGGCGCTTGTCAACCAGGGCTTCAGTGAGGACGTGATGAAGGCGGCGAACCGGGCTGGCGCGAAGGGCGGGACGGTATTTCACTGCCGCAGAACCGGAAGTGAGGAGGCAGCGAGGTTCTGGGGCATCACGATCCAGCAGGAGCGGGAGGTGGTCATGATCCTTGCGCCAAGGGCGGAGAAGGCGGGCATCATGGAGGCGGTCAATGCGGACTGCGGCGTACAGAGTGAGGCGCAGGGGATGGTGTTTTCTCTTCCGGTGGACGATATCGCAGGTCTGGCGCCGGCGGGCGGAGCCTGATCTTTCTTCTGCCAATTAACAGGCTCCTGGAGGATAGTTTATTTGCAACGGAGGGCAAGTCTGATCCGAAGGTATCCGTCAGCCCGTGCCAGGAGTGTAAATGAACTATCCGTCGGGTATGTAACAGATTAGTCAAAGGTTAAACTGTCACGTCCGGATGGCAGAAAGGAGCTTGTGGACGCAACGATAAGATTGACTTTTTGCTGTGTTTTTGATATGATGAACAAGAGGAAAAGCAATTTTGGTTCATTGGAGGCGTGATATGAGCAGAAATGAATATATCATTGAGAATGTGAATGCGACGATGGCGATGGAGAACATGCCGCTGACTCCGGATGACAGAAGGCTTTTAAGCGACTGCCTGGAGGGCAGGCTGAGCTGTCAGGAAGCGGTGGAACGGCTGATCCGGCAGTATAAGAAGAAGCCGGCAGTTGCGCAATGACCGGCTTTGATCACTATGAGTACGACGAGGATCATTATTACTGCTATCCCGGTACCCATATCCTAAAAAACAAACTGAATATCATGGATGAGGCGGAGCTTCATGAGGCGGAACGCAGGATTACGGCTGTGCGCGCCGCGGAGCTTATGAAGCAGCCCCTGAAGGGAAGGCTGGATTTTAATATGTTAAGGAGAATCCATGCCTTTTTATTTGGTGATATTTATGAATGGGCGGGCAGAATCCGTACCGTGAACATCTCGAAGGGAACCTGCTTCTGCCGCTGCGAGTATATTGAGCAGCAGATGGAATACCTGATGCGGCAGCTTGCGAGAGAACCGGAGCTTAAACGCGGCGGAAGGGAACACCTTGCACAGAGGCTGGCCTATTATATGGGCGAGATCAACGCGGTACATCCGTTCCGGGAGGGGAATGGAAGGACGCAGCGGGAATTTATCAGAATGATGGCTTTTGAGAACGGGTACTGGCTGGATTTCATGAAGATCACAACGGAGGAAATGATCGAGGCCAGCAGGGCTACCTTCCTGCAGGATTATGAGATTCTGTCCGGCCTGCTGGAACAGGCGCTGGAAGAACGCGTGTAGCATTGCGACTGGCTGCTGCCCTGTAAAGCGCTGCAAGCGGATTCAGAGTGTGCCGGGAGCAGCGCGTGTAACAATGCATTTGGCTGACGCATGGTGAAAGGCTGCGGCTTGCCGGAGCGAGTGCCGTGGGGCAGCGTGCAGCATTGCGCCTGGCTGCGGGATGCAATGGATTGCAGCGTGCAGATGGCTGGCAATAAAAAATCGGCAGGATTCTGATTTAGAACACTGCCGATCTGGTTATAAAAGCAGATGACGGGAGTCGAACCCGCCTAGCCAGCTTGGGAAGCTGGAATTCTACCGATGAACTACATCTGCATGACTCTATTATACAATATTGGGAAAGAAAATGCAAGCACTTTATAAAAAAAACAGATGATTGCAAAAAAATTATAGATAGAAGGAGGAAACACATGAAATTTACAAAAATGGAAGGTCTTGGAAATGATTATGTATATGTCAACTGTTTTGAGGAGCGGATACCGGATCCATCTGCGCTGGCGGTAAAGGTCAGTGACAGGCATTTTGGAATCGGTTCAGACGGGCTGATCCTGATCAAGCCGTCGGAGGTTGCCGATTTCTGCATGGACATGTATAACGCGGACGGTTCAAGATCGGAGATGTGCGGCAACGGGATACGCTGCGTGGGAAAATATGTCTATGATTACGGACTGACAGACAAGACGCAGATTACGGTGGAGACACTGGCAGGAATCAAGTATCTGGATCTGCATACGGAGGATGGAAAGGTGAAGCTGGTCACGGTCAATATGGGCGCGCCGGAGCTTCGGCCCGCGCGGATTCCGGTAGCCTCCGACAAGGAGCTGCTGGTGCGGGAGCCGATCGAGGTGCTGGGGCAGCGGTATGAGATGACCTGCGTATCCATGGGCAATCCGCACTGCGTGGTATTTGTGGAGGATACCGCGCATTTCTCGCTTGAACAGGTGGGACCCTGCTTTGAACATCATGAGGTGTTCCCGAACAGGGTGAATGCGGAATTTATCCAGGTTCTGGACCGGACAAGTGTAAATATGCGTGTCTGGGAGCGCGGTTCGGGGGAGACACTGGCCTGCGGAACCGGAGCCTGTGCTTCGACGGTTGCCTGCGTGCTGAACGGCCTGACAGAGAATGAGATCACGCTGCACCTGCTGGGAGGAGACCTGAAGGTGCGGTACGATCAGGAGGCCGGGCTTGTCTACATGACGGGGCCTGCAAGGGTTGTATTTGACGGGGAATTGTATCTGTGAGGAATGGCCGATTGCGGCAGGACAAATAAAAAATGCGTCGAAGGAGCCGGATCGGCAGCATGCTTCGTCAGCGCATATATCATTTAGGAGGATTAAATAATATGGTTGAATTTCAGGTGGAAAACGGACTGAGAAAGGTCACAGAGATGAAGGGATGTTTCAGCGTGATCGAGTATGAGCGGGATGCCAGCGTCTCATCCGCTAACGCGCAGAATGAGTATTTCATGCAGCATATGGGTGTGCGGAGGAGACAGGTGCTGTGCAAGATGAATGGCAGTGTGCCGGTTATCACACAGGCTGGCGCCATGCAGTGGATGGCAGGAACAGTAGAGGCCACCACCGGAATCAAGGGAGCGGGGGACTTTCTTGGCAAGATGATGAAGGGAGCGGTTACTAAGGAGTCAGCGATCAAGCCGGAGTATACAGGGGAAGGGTATCTGATGCTGGAACCTACCTACAAGCATATTCTGCTCGAAAATGTAGCGGACTGGGAATCCGGAATCGTTGTGGAGGACGGCATGTTTTTGGCCTGTGAGGGCTCAGTCAGCAGGGATGTCATTATGCGCTCCAGCATTTCCTCTGCTGTTGCGGGCGGGGAGGGACTGTTCAACCTCTGCATGCGGGGCAAGGGCGTGGCTGTGCTTGAGAGCAATGTTCCGAGAAGCGAGCTGATCGAGATCGACATGGAAGACGATGTCTTAAAGATTGATGGCAGCATGGCAATCTGTTGGTCTGCATCTCTCAAATTCACCGTGGAGCGTTCCGGCAAGAGCCTGCTTGGATCTGCAGCCAGCGGGGAGGGCCTGGTAAATGTGTACAGGGGAACCGGCAAGGTGCTGATGAGCCCGGTGGCGTTGACAAGCTCCTTTGCGGCTGCGACGATGTAGATTTCATGGATCAGGAGGAAAAGATATGGTAAAGCATGTGATACTCTGGCAGCTGAAGGACGAGCTGACACCGGAGGACAAGAGAAAAGTGAAAACGGATATCAAGGCGGAACTGGAGGGGCTGGCCGGACAGATTCCAGGGCTTTTGGAGATCAGGGTGCAGACGGAAGGCCTTGCGTCCTCCAATGCGGATCTGATGCTGGATTCATCATTTGAGGATGAGGCTTCGCTCAAGGGCTATGCGGTTCACCCGGCGCATGTCGCAGTAGCAGACGGCGCTGTGCGGCCTTACACAAAAGCAAGAGTCTGCATGGATTATGCCGTGTGATGGCACAGGGCAGGCGGCGCGGCCTTGCACAAAAGCAAGAGTCTGCATGGATTATGCCGTGTGATGGCACAGGGCAGGCGGC
>CAMHJT010000003.1 GCA_946185495.1 uncultured Clostridiaceae bacterium
CGAGTCCAGCCAGCTGATGATCAAGCAGATGAAGGAAGAGAACAAGAAGAAAGAGGAAAAGATCAAGGAGCTGCAGGAATTCATCCAGCGGTTTTCGGCCAACGCTTCCAAGTCCAAGCAGGCGACCTCCAGAAAACGCGCGCTGGAGAAGATCCAGCTTGAGGATATCCGTCCCTCCAGCAGGAGATACCCCTATATCGATTTCCGTCCGAAGCGCGAGATCGGCAATGAGGTCCTGACGGTGGAAAACCTTACGAAGACAGTGGACGGCGAAAAGATTCTGGACAATATTTCCTTCACGATCGGACGGGAGGACAAGGTCGCGTTTGTGGGACCAAATACCCTTGCAACCACCATGCTGTTCAAGATCCTGACAGGCGAGGAGGAGGCGGATTCCGGAAGCTTCAAGTGGGGAGTGACAACCTCGCAGGGCTATTTCCCCAAGGATAATACCAAAGAATTTGACAATGATTTGACGATCGCTGACTGGCTGACACAGTTTTCCGATGAGAAGGATCCCACCTATGTCAGGGGATTCCTTGGCAGAATGCTGTTTGCCGGCGACGACGGCGTGAAGAAGGTCAGGGTGCTTTCGGGAGGTGAGAAGGTGCGCTGCCTGCTCTCGAAAATGATGATCATGGGCTCCAATGTGCTGGTGCTCGATGAGCCGACCAACCATCTGGACATGGAGTCCATTACAGCGCTCAACAACGGGCTGATCAAGTTTCCAGGCGTGCTTTTGTTCTCCTCGCAGGACCACCAGTTTATCCAGACAACGGCGAACCGGATCATGGAGCTTACAGGTAACGGCCTGATCGATAAGATGACGACCTATGATGAGTATCTGGAGAGCGATGAGATGGCTAGAAAGCGCCAGATTATGAATGTGGAGGCGGACGATTAGAAGATCCGTGAAACGGGGCAGGTATTTCTACCTGCCCCGCCAGTTTTTGTACCGTGTTTTATTACTGAATAATCAGGGTAACTACTCAGCAGGTCTGCGCATTTACTAATTAGGAAAGATACTGGTCCGCCAGCTTCTGGAATACCGGAATGGAGCGCTCCACCTTCTCGGTCGGTATGCAATAGCTGATGCGGAAATGTCCCGGCACGCCGAAGGAATTGCTCGGAACCAGTAAAAGGTCCAGTTCCCTGGCGCGGCTGCAGAAAGCGATGGCATCCTCTTCGAGCGCTTTCGGGAACATATAGAAGGTTCCGCCGGGCTCCACGATCTCGAAGCCCATCTTGGTCAGCTCGGTGTAGAGGATGTTTTTGTTCGTCTCATAGACAGACAGATCCGCTGTGTCATACAGGACCTTGGTGACGGCGAGCTGAATGATGCTGGGCGGGCAGTTGTGCCCGATGCCCCTGGAGATCTGGCCGAACATGTCCACCAGCAGGGCGGAATCCCCGCAGGCCGGATTGACCGCTATGTAGCCGATCCGCTCTCCGGGAAGGGAGAGGGACTTGCTGAAGGAATAGCAGGTCAGGGTATGGCTGTAATGCGCTGCTACATAGGGCGCGTCGACGCCGTTAAATACGATCTCCCGGTAGGGCTCGTCGGAGATGATGTAGATCGGATGCCCGAATTCCTCCTCCTTCTCCCGCAGGATCATCGCCAGCTTGTCAATGGTCTCTGTTGAGTAGACGATGCCGGACGGATTGTTGGGCGTGTTGATCAGGACAGCCATCACCCGCTCGTTTAACATGTCCAGAAAAGCCTCAAAATTAATCTGGAAGGTTGTGATATCCGCAGGCACGATCTTAAGCTGCGCGCCCGTCGAACAGATATAAGGGTTGTACTCCGGAAAGAAGGGGGCGAAGGTCAGCACCTCGTCGCCGGGCGCCGTCACAGCCCTGACCGCATGGGCAATTGCGCCTGCGGCTCCGCTGGCCATGAAGATATCCTGCTTTTCATAGTTCATGTCGAACCTGTCATTGAGTGATTCCGCGACTGCTTCCCGCACAGAATCGATTCCAAGGCTGGGGGAGTAGCCATGCAGCTTCACCGGATTCTCCACGGTCAGCAGCCTTATCATCTCCTTGGTAAAGGAGTCCGGTGCCGGCACAGAGGGGTTGCCCAGGCTGTAATCAAATACATTTTCGTAGCCGATTTCTTTTGCGCGCTCGCTGCCATAGGCAAAGAGCTCACGGATGGCGGATTTCCGTCCGCACATCTCCACGTATTTCTGGTTTAACATAGTAATCCTCACTTTGTAATAATTTTGAATAATCATACAGGTCTTTCACAGCATTTTACCAAACAGTTACATCTTATCAAATCTTTGCCATGGTTGCAATCCTTTCTTATGATTTTATTAACGGTTCACCTTTCAGCCAATGAACAGTTTTCTGAATAACTTGCCATTTGGAGCGTGAGATGGTAAAATGATAAGCAGGACTGCGATCGTGAAAGGGCAGAAATATTATGGAGAAGAATGGGGGAATGACAATTGATATATGTGAGATCACAGGATTTGAAGGTGGGAATGCGGCTTGCGAGGCCGATCTACAATAAAAGGGGAATCCTGCTGTACAACAGGAACGATAAGATTACCAAACAGGGTATCGAGAGCGTGAAGAATTTCGGGCTGATCGGATTATATATTTTAGAGCCTGCGGAGCCGCTGCCGCCCATGTCACAGGAAGAGATGGAATTTGAACGGTTTCAGACCATGGCGGTGTTCACGATCCGGGAGGATCTGGACGCGATCATGGAGGGGCATCCGCCGGTGAACCTGATGAAGCAGACGGATGAGCTGGTCCGCAAGTTTGGCAACCTGTCCCACAAGATTCATTTTAACCAGAACCTGAGAAGCCAGGAGGACTATGTGTACAAGCATGTGCTGAATGTGGCGATCCTGACGGCGCTGCTTTCGCACAGGGCAGGGTTTGGTGTTGTCGAGCAGGCCGAGGTTGTGGTTGCGGCAATCCTGCACGACCTCGGGAAGCTGTCGCTGCCCTCTGAGCTGCGGGGCAAGACAGAGAATCTGACGGAGGAGGAGCGGGATCAGATTGCGAGGGCGGTGATCAGCGGGATTGAGAAGATTTCCAATTCCTTTAAGATGCCGACCGGCGTGAAGAGCACGCTGGTGCAGCTTTGCCAGATCCAGTATATTCCGGAGAAAGCGCCGGAGCGTATCTCCAACGCGGTGAAGGTGCTGCTGGTGGCGAACGCCTATGATGAGTTTACGGCGATGCAGCTCGGAATCGATCCGCATACGGAGGTGGAGGCTGTCCGCATGCTGCAGAGCGATCCGGCCAAATATGATCCGGCGGTTGTGAACCATTTGCTCAACAGCGTCAACATCCTGTATCCGGGTGTATGTGTGGAGCTGAGCAATAATGAAAAGGGACTGGTGCTGATAGAGAATGACAGGGATGTGCTGCGCCCGATCGTGCTCGGATTTACCTCCAACCAGGTCTACGATCTGGATGTTGCAAGCATATATAAAAGGATTCAGATCAGGAATATCATGAAGACGATGGATAACCGTATCAAGGTGGATCCCGCGCGCTTGCGGGAATATGGTGTCACACCGAAGGAGGAATGATGATGGGGCAGACGAAGGAGAATACGTTCTTTGACAGGCATCCGGTTACGCTGCACAGGGATTTTCCATTTTGGCAGTCATCCCTGATTTCGGTCATGGTGCTGATGGGGCTGATTCTTGTTGTCTACCAGTTAAAAATTCCCAATCCGAATATGATCCTGATTGTCGGTCTCGTGATCTGCTCCTCCTTATTTGGATTCAGCGGCGGCGTTCCGGCGGCAGTGGTAATGCTGGGATATACGCTGTTCTTTTTTTCAGAGGAGGGCAGCCTGTTTGAATTTACGCTGGAGAACCTGAAGAAGGTATGGGTTTCCCTGTTTGGGATTACTTCGGATATGGTATTTGTCTGCGTGCTGAAAAAGCAGGAGCAGGAGGCCTATCGGGAGGTGCGGAAGCTGACTGAGCAGCTTAAGAATGAGAACAGGAAGCTGCAGGAGATGTCCATGCATGATATGCTGACGGGCATCGGGAACCGGTTTGCGCTGCGCCAGATGTTTGACCTGTACCAGAACCAGCATATGTTTGTCATGATGTTGGACATAGACGATTTCAAGACTGTGAACGATACATTTGGACATGCCTGCGGCGACAGGCTTCTGGCGGCCACGGGAAAGCTGCTGGCTGACATTTTTGGGAAGGAAAACTGCTACCGGTATGGGGGTGATGAATTTCTCGTGCTGGCAGCCGGCAATCCGGATACGGTTTATCAGGACAGGGTGCGGCAGGTGATGGAGAACAGGCCCAGCATAGAGGTGGAAGGGAAGAACGTGGAGGCGAGATATTCTATCGGCTATCTCACCGGTCGGTCGGAGGATGCCCGGGATCTGCGCTCCATGCTGTCCCAGGCGGATGACAGGCTCTATGAGGCGAAGCGCAGGGGCAAGAACCAGATCGTGGGAGCCTGACCGGGAAGCGCAGATACAGGGGGAAAACCAGGGAAAGGATTTATGGAAGACCATGAAAGATACAGATAACGATACAAGCAGGCGGTTATACCGTTTCAAGCAGCGTTTCTGCGCGGCGGCACTGGCTGTTTTGCTGGCGGGGACGGGGCTTTCCCTCCCGCAGGGAGGCGCGGCTTTTGCGGCGGGTACGCAGCCCGCGGCACAGGTGACAGAGGCGCAGGAGACAGCAGGGCAGCAGTCAGGAGAACAGCAGGCTGCGACACAAAAGACAGCGGATTCGCGTGCAGCGGAACAGAAGACTGTGTGCAAGGAAGAACAGCAGGAGCTGCGGGGCGTGTGGATTTATTATGGCGAGTTCAAGGAAATGGGGCTTGCTGACCAGACGGAGAGTAATTTCACCCAAAACGCGGAAAAGCTGTTTAAGAAGCTGTCCAAAGACGGAATCAATACGGTGTTTTTTCATGTGGTTCCATGTAACGACGCGATCTATCCGAGCGCGCTGCTGGACTGGAGCAAATATATGTTTTCGAGGGAACCGGACTATGATCCGCTGGAGATTTTGATCAAGCAGGCACACCGTTACGGCATTTCCTTCCACGCATGGCTCAACCCCTACAGGAAGGAGATGGGAAAGAGCTTCAATCCGGGTAAAAAAACATCCGTGCAGAGGATTGTGAATATCGTGGGAGAGATTGTCGAAAATTATGATGTGGACGGCATTCACTTTGATGATTATTTCTATCCGTCGAACGGCCAGTTTGCCAGAGTGCCGCAAAAAACGCGGAAGAGGAAGGTCAATCAGATGGTTCGCAGGGTTTACCGTAAGGTCAAGAGCATCCGCGAGGATGTGGTATTCGGCATCAGTCCTGCGGGCAATATCGAGTACGCGGAGTCGATTGGCTGTGACTTAAAGACATGGATGACGAAGGACGGATATGTGGATTATATTATCCCGCAGATCTACTGGTCTGACGATTATCTCCTGCAGGGCAGGAAGCACAGGCTGTATACCGAAAGGCTTTCTGCGTGGTGCAAATTGAACAGGGGCAATACCCCCATGTATATCGGGCTGGGTCTTTACATGGCAGGCGTGCGGTCATCGGTGGACAGGGGCTGGTCAAAGAGGTCGAACAATCTGGTATCCCAGATTAAAAAGGAGAGAAAAGCCGGATGCAAGGGCTTTGTGCTGTTCAGCGCCGGACGCATGACGGGGAAGACCTCGAAGAAAGAGATGAGGAAGCTGAGAAAATATCTCGGCGTGAAATAAAACGGATGTAAAGACGGGCAGAGGAAGAACGGCTCTGACCGGGGAGCCGGATAAAAACTAATGTTTTTAGAGGAGGTAAAAAATGGATTTTCATGAGTTTTATATGGGGAACATATTTGACGCGTATGAGTATCTGGGGGCGCACCTGACAGAGGACGGGGCTGTGTTCCGCACCTTTGCGCCGGGCGCGACGAAGATTGCTGTCATCGGGGATTTCAGTGAGTGGCAGGAATGTCCGATGGAGCGGGTGGCGCAGGACGGCAGCTTCTGGGAGTGCCGGGTGAAGGGCGCGAAGGCAAAAATGATGTATAAGTATCGCATCTACGACAGGAGCGGGCGATGTACCGATCACTGCGATCCCTATGGCTTTGGCATGGAGCTTCGTCCGAACGCAGCGTCCATCCTGCGGGATATGGAGTATGAGTTTAAGGATGATGCCTGGGTGGAGGGCAGGGATGCCTGTCTGGAACGCCCGCTTAATATCTATGAAGTACATTTTGGCTCCTTCCGCAAGCCGGAGGACAGGGCGGATGCCTGGTATAACTATGAGGAGATGGAGGATATCCTGATCCCCTATCTGAAGGAGAACGGATATAATTTCCTGGAGATCATGCCGTTAAATGAATATCCCTGCGATGAATCCTGGGGATATCAGGGCACCGGCTTTTTCAGCCCGACCTCCCGCTATGGAAGCGCGAAGCAGCTTAAAAAGTTTGTGGATGCCTGCCATGCGAACGGCATCGGCGTGATCATGGATTTTGTGGCGGTGCATTTCGCGGTGGACGCGTACGGGCTTGCCAACTATGACGGCACGCCGCTTTATGAATATCCCAATGAGGCTGTGGGCGACAGCGAATGGGGCAGCAAGAACTTCATGCATTCCAGGGGCGAGGTGAGGAGCTTCCTGCAGTCAGCGGCGAATTTCTGGATAGACGAATTTCATTTTGACGGCCTGCGCATGGACGCCATCAGCCGGGCAATTTACTGGCAGGGGGATCCCAACCGGGGCGTGAACGGCAACGCTGTAGATTTCTTAAAGAATATGAACAAGGGACTAAAGGAGCGCCATCCGAACGTGATCCTGACGGCGGAGGATTCCACGGCCTTTCCGGGCGTGACTAAGCCGGTGGAAAAGGGCGGTCTTGGATTTGACTACAAGTGGGATATGGGCTGGATGAATGATTCCCTGAACTATTTCCGTACCGAGCCAAAGCACAGGAATACAGAATACCACAAGCTGACCTTCTCCATGATGTATTATTATGACGAGCATTACCTGCTGCCCCTTTCTCATGACGAGGTGGTGCATGGCAAGGCCACGATCCTGCAGAAGATGAGCGGGGACCTGCCTGTGAAATTCCCGCAGGCGAGGGCGTTTTATATGTACATGTACGCGCACCCGGGAAAGAAGCTCAACTTCATGGGAAATGAGCTTGGACAGCTCCGCGAGTGGGATGAGAAACGGCAGCAGGACTGGGAGCTGCTGGATCAGCCGCAGCATCATGCCTTCCATGACTTTATGCAGGGGCTCAACCGGTTTTATCTGGAGCATCCGGCGTTTTATGAGTGCGACGAGGTGACGGATGGCTTCGCCTGGCTGGACTGCCATCAGGAGGAGAAATGCATCTACGCGATGCTGCGCTCGTGCCCGACGGAGAAGGTGGCAGCGATTTTCAACTTCTCGGATCAGGAGTGGGAGCGGTATCAGCTGGAGATTCCGGGAATCGCAGACTTGAAGCTTTTGTTTGCAAGTGATGAGGAGAGCGGGCAGGTACAGCGCGGTGAGGGAGATGCGTTCCTGTTTGACTTAAAGCCTTATTCGGCGGTGTATTATCAGGTGCTTTAAGGGAATGGATATGTATGAAAAAATGAAACGGATCAGGATGCCGGAGGCGGCGGAGCGGATCATCCGTGTGCTGCAGGAGGCAGGGTTTGAGGCGTATATTGTGGGCGGATGTGTCCGGGACGCGGTGCTTGGAAGGATGCCGGATGACTGGGATATTACGACATCTGCAAGGCCGGAGGAGGTAAAGGCGCTGTTCCGGCGGACCATTGATACCGGAATTGCCCATGGAACGGTGACGGTGATGATGGGGGATACGGGGTATGAGGTGACGACCTACCGCGTGGACGGGAAATACAGCGACCACAGAAGGCCGGAGACAGTCACCTTTACAGCCAGCCTGAAGGAGGATATGCAGCGGAGGGATTTTACGATCAACGCCATGGCCTATAACGATGAGGAGGGCGTGATCGACCACTTCGGTGGTATGGAGGATCTGGAGGCAGGCTGCATCCGCTGTGTAGGCGAGCCGTCGGAGCGGTTTGATGAGGACGCGCTGCGGATGCTTCGCGCGGTGAGGTTCGCGGCGCAGCTTGATTTTTCTATTGACGGGCGCACGCGGGAGGCGATCCGCGCGCAGGCCGGGTTCCTGCGGGAAATCAGCGCGGAGCGGATTCATACGGAGCTTGACAAGCTGCTGCTGTCCGGACATCCGGCGCGCCTTAAGGAAGCCTATGAGCTTGGCATTACCGGCGTGGTAATGCCCGAATTTGACCGGATGATGGAGACACCGCAGCACAATCCGCACCACTGCTACAGCGTAGGGGAGCATTCCCTGCGAGTGGTGGAGGAGGTTCCCGCCGGGAAGGCGCTGCGCTGGGCGGCGCTGCTGCATGACGTTGCCAAGCCGGCCATGCGCGTTACGGATGAGAGAGGAGATCATTTCTACGGGCACAGTGAAAAGGGAGTGGAGCTGGCCGAAGAGATCCTGAAACGGCTTAAATTTGATAACGCGACGGCGGACCGGATCAAGAGGCTGGTGCTCTGGCATGACTATGGCATGGGGCAGACGCCCTCCCTGTGCTCTTTCCGCAAGGCGTTAAGCCGCATGGGCGCGGATCTTTTTGAGGAGTACGCGCTGTTAAAGCGGGCGGATATCCTGGCGCAGAGCGATTATATGCGGGAGCAGAAGCTCCTTCAGCTTGAGAAGCTGCAGGAATACTACGCGGAGGTCATGCACAGCGAACAGTGTCTGACGTTAAAGGATCTGAAGGTGACAGGCCGTGACCTGATGGAGCTTGGCATGCAGCCCGGAAAGCAGATGGGGGAGATGCTTCAATATCTGCTGGAAAGCGTGCTCGAGGATCCTGAGAAAAATGAGAGACAGGTGCTTTTAGGGTTGACGGAGGCAAGAATGCGGGAAACGGCGGAACATCCGCTCTGACAGAGGAGAGGTTCTGGGAATGACGATATATATTTGTGGTATTATGCTGACGGGACTGCTGATGATTGCGATGGCGATGCATGTCCTGACCTATTCCGGGTTTAACAGGATTCAGAAGAAATGGTTTACGATAACATTTCTATCCATCATGATATGCGCCGGTTCGGAACTTGCGGTTCACTGCGGCTATTATAAACCTTCCTTCGCCGGGCTGCTCACAGTGATTACCGTAATACAGTTCTCCATCGCGCCGATGCTTGCGGTTCTGTTTTCCGGAGCGCTGGGTCTGCACCGCCAGGCGAGAAAGGCGAGCTGGTTTTTCTTTTTTAGCCTCCTTGTGGAAGTGGTCTGCGCGCCGTCCGGATTGATTTTTTATTTTAACGAGGATGGATATTTCAGGGGGGAATATTTTTTCATTTATGAGATCTTATATACGGTGGGACTGGTATATCTGGCGATCAGCCTGGTCATCGTAGGCAGAAAATTCAACCACCGGGATATCCTGACGATCATCATGGTTGTGGTGGTGCTTTTAGGCGGGATCATCCCCATGACGTTATATAAGATCAATATCACCTACGTTTCGGTCGGGATCAGCGCCTGCCTTTGCTATATTTACTACAATGACCTGATCCAGCAGGACACGAAGCTGGAGCTGGTGTCCAACCAGAATAAGCTCTCAGATATGCAGACGCATATCATATCGGGGCTGTCCAGCCTGATTGAAAACCGCGACACAGAGACCGGGGAGCATGTGGCCCGGACGGCCAGGTATGTGAAAACACTGGCGGAGGATGCCGTAATGGACGGTGTGTACGCGGATGTGATAGACACCCATTTTATTGAGCTTCTCTATTCCCTTGCGCCGCTGCACGATGTCGGAAAGATTGTCGTTTCAGATCAGATCCTGAAAAAGCCGGGCAGGCTGACGCCTGAGGAATTTGAGCAGATGAAAAGGCATGCGTCTGCCGGAGGAACCGTGATCGGGCAGATACTGGAAGGGATTACGGATGAGGAATACATTGCGTTCGCGACTGATATCGCGGTGCATCACCATGAAAAATGGGACGGAAGCGGATATCCTTCAGGGCTTTCCGGTGAGGAAATCCCGCTTTCTGCAAGGATCATGGCGATAGCAGACGTGTTTGACGCGCTGATCTCTGAGCGCTGTTATAAGAAGCCCATGCCGCTGGAGGAGGCTCTCCGGATTATACAGGAGGGTGCCGGAGCGCATTTTGATCCAAAGCTGGTGGAGGTGTTTCTGCGCCACAGAGAGGATTTTCTGATGTGAGGCAGGTAAGGAGGATCAGGGGATAAATGTCCTCGATCGAAGCGGGAACGGAATCTGTTATAGAACAAGTGGGATTTCTTGTGCAACAAATAGTTTTGGGCACCTTTGAACTTGTAGATTTAAGCGACAAACAAGCATAAAACCGCCTCTCTCGTCTGCATACGGGAGAGGCGGTTCTTTTTCGTAATAGGACCAACCGGGAGCACCCGCTTTGGAGCGGGTGATTTTCCTTTATAGACAGTATAGCGTGATTGGCTATTTAAGTGAACTATGCATTGTCTAAAGCCGGTGGGATTGCGGTTGCCATTATTTCAATCTTTGATGGTTGTCTTTTTGGGCAGCCCTTTTTTTCGGAACAGGCTGGCGTACCTTTTCTTCACAGCCTTTGGCACTTTGAGGACAGCCTTTTTGCTGACGCCCTTCCACGCGTTTTTGCTGACAGTTTTGGAGGCTAGCTTTTTGGTCTTCAGGGTAATGGTCTTCAGCTTTGGACAATTGCTGAACACGCATTTGCCAAGAAAGGTTACTTTTGCGGGCAGCGTAATCTTTTTGAGGGAGACGCAGCCAGCAAGGGCATAGTCTCCGATGCGCTCCACATTTTTGCCGATCCGGACAGAGGCCAGTTTTTTGCAGTTTTTAAAAGCGTTCTTTTCGATGATTTTCACATGTTTTCCGATCTTGACGTTTTTCAGGTTCCTGCGGTTTTGAAACGCCCCGGATGCGATGGATGTGATCTGGTAGCTTACGCCGTCAACGGTGACAGTGTCCGGTATCGTGACGGTGGACGTGTCAGGTCCTGAAGAAGCCTGAAATGCGGCTGCGGGCTGTTCTCCTGATGAGGAGATCACCACATAAACGGTTTTTGTTACAGGATCGTTCAGTTTTGTGGCGACAGGGGCGGGCTGGTTTTTTCCTGAGCTGCCGTTGCCGGAAGAACCGTTCTGTGTGCCGGAGCTGGAATTGCCGGAACCGGAGTTACCGGAACCGGAGTTGTCGGAACCGGAATTGCCGGAGGTATCGGAACCGGAGCCGGAGTTATCAGAACCTGAGCTGCCGGAACCGGAATTGCCGGAGTTGTCGGAACCGGAGTTATCGGAATCGGAATTGCCGGAGTTATCGGAACCGGAATTGCCGGAGTTATCAGAACCGGAGTTATCGGAACCGGAGCTGCCGGAATCCTCGGAGCCGGTATTCTCAGACGGCTCATCAGATCCGCTGCCTCCTGTTTTTGGTATTGGATTTTTCAGGATATGGGTTGGATCATTGCGGCATACACAGATCTCCTCGCCGTCCTCTGTCTCTGTGGCTTCCTTTGCGATAGTCCAATCTCCCCAGTCATGGCCTGTAGATGGAAGTACTACCATATTTTTATTTTTAATGATGACAGATGCATTCTCGTCCTCAAAGAACAGCCCGCAGCCGTCACAGAACCAGTATGCCTTGCAGCCGTCCTCCTCGCAGGTGGCGGGCTTTGCGGCGACAGGGGTGAGGCTGTGGCTGTGTCCGAGCGCGGGAATCACAACCGGCTCGGAGATCTCTTCCAGGCATTCCGCGTCCGCGTAGTAATGGCCGCAGACGGAGCACAGGTAGTATTCTTCGACGCCGTTTTCTGTCTCGGACGGTTCCACGCGGTCTGTTTTTTCCGTAGTATGGCTTGCATAGGGCAGCTCCAGATCCTCTGCACTGACAGGAATCGTTCCTGCCGCGTCCGAGAAGGTTACGGTGCATACGGTACAGATGTAATGCGAAGCGGTGCCATGGACATAACAGCTGGAAGGTATTTCCGCTACCGGTTCGATAGTGTGCGGCAGCTTGGGAAGGATTTCCTCTTTGCTTGTGCCGCAGATGGTGCAGGAATAGATTTTCAGACCCGTATCTAAGCAGGTCGGCTCTGTTGTGACGCAACCCTCATCCCAGGCATGCTCTTTTCTGGTTCCCTCAAATACCGCTGCGGGATCCGGATCCTGGATGCCGCAGACCGCGCAGGATTTGTGGTATATTCTTCCGGATGAACAGGTGATCTCCACCGATTCCTGCCCTGCTTCGAGGCAGTCTTCCTTTTCCTGTTCCACATATTGGTGGGAGTGGAAATTGGCGACGATCTCAACGTCCTCATAGGGCATGGTAAAGCTGTTATCGGTGATGGCGAGATCTGCGGGGCTTAAGAGGGTATAGGAGACAAATGCCTCGCCCTCCTTGGGTACAGCGGACAGCGTGACCTTGGTTCCGCAGGCGACATCCTTTACATGGTCTGCTGTGAAGCTTCCCTTTTGTTTGTCCGCGTTAGGGATGGACAGCTTGACCTGGTTAATCGCGGATACCGCTTTCATCGAGCTGGCAGAGATATCTGTCAGCTCTGGATCCGACAGCCGCAGGGCGGTGGAGGCATCCTTTGTGACGCAAAGAGCCGGCCGGCCTTCCTCGTCGGTGGCTCCGGCATAGGTAAACATACCGGCCAGTGAAGCGGAAGGGGGAATGACATTGTTTTCCATCCGGAGCTTGCGCAGGGACGAGCAGTACAGGAACATCTGTTCCAGGTCGCTGGCATGCTGCAGGTCAAGGGGCGCCAGGTCAAGCTCCGTCAGGCCGGTACAGTTGGAGAACATGCCGTTAAAATCTGTCACCTGTGCCGTATCCAGCCCGTCAAGGCTTATGGTATCTCCATAGCAGGAATAGAACAGTTCGGACATATTCCGCGCGTTGGAGGTATCGTAAAGGGAGAGATCCAGATGCTTCATGTATTTTGACTGGAACAGGTTTGCCAGGCTGAGGACAGGTTTTCCATCCCATACCGGTTTCGGGTTGGGCAGCGGATCTCCGGTCTTCCAGGTGTAGGCAGCGTAAGCCCCGTCGGCTGCAATGCTGACGGCATCAGGAGCCTCTACGGACAGAGCGGTTCCAAGCTCCCCGCAGAGGGAGAGCGCCCAGCCCTCCATACCATCGATGTTGACGGGAGTATAGGAATAGATGGATTCCAGCTGGTGGTCGGACAGGCAGACCTGGGTCCAATGCGCGTATAGGGTAGTGTCCTTCCGGAGCGGTGAGGTGAAATCATACGCATGTTCACAGGATGGCTCCAGATACCATCCGTCAAAGCTCCAGTCATATTCTTCCATGGAGGCAGTGGAGGGAGCGGAAACGGCGTTGTCGTATGTCACTGTGACTGGCGCTGGCGCTGCGCTGCCATGGCCGTTAAGGTCAAAGCACAACGTCACGCGGGCGATAAAGGATAGCTTTGCGGTATCAATGCCGGTGATGGCGGCGTCGTTCAGGCTGGCCAGGGCGTCGTGGTTGTTGGTGGCTGCCTGTATGGGTTCTCCGGTGTTGGAGGAGCAGGTGCCGGTAAACATCCCGGTCAGGTTCATGGTTTCCGTAATCGGGAAACTGTACAGATTCAAGGCGGCCAGTGAGCTGCAGTTTTTGAACATGCAGCTTACGTCGGTCACGGTTTCCATGTTGAACAGGCTGATATCTATGGCGGAGGCTTTATCCAGCCCGTCAAACAGCCCGCTTAAGCTGGTGAGCTTTCCGTGATGCGCACCGTATCTGGAATCGGGATTGGGCAGCGGCTCCCCCGCGTGCCAGGTATAGGTGCCGTTGATGGAGGAAAAGGTGCCGCTTGTGCTGTTTAGCTGTGCCTGGAAGGAGGGCGTCAGGGAAAGCTTATACTGGTCTGTGGCGATCTCCTCGTATTTGTAGAACAGCGCAAGGTCTGCGTCATTCAGTTCCTGCGGGCGAGCCATGGCGTCGAGCAGGAATCTGGTGAGTTCGTAGCTGGTTTCGCTGCTGTTGGCCAGGCGCTGCTTCGAGGCTTCGGAGGCGGCCATGATCATGGCAGAGCTTCCGATCCCAGCTTCATACAGCATGTTATTTAGAGTGGTCTGCGGTCGGAAATCCAGGCTTCTCAAGTCGATGGACAGCAGGCCTGAGCAGCCGTTGAACATATGATCCGCGCTAAGCAGGGCTTCTCCGGTAAAGGCGGGAAGGCTGCAGGAGATCAGGGTGGGGCAGTACGCAAACATGAAATCCATGGATTTGGCCTTGTGTGACACAAAGCTTGCGCCTGCTGAGAAGTCTGTGATTCCCGTATTTTGGAACATCTCTCTGAAATCGGTTACATTTCCGGTATCAAAGCCGGATACATCGACAGCGGAAAGGGCTGTGCATCCGGAGAACATGCCACGCATTGTGGAGGCTTTTGCTGTGGTAAAAGACGCGGGAAAGGACACGCTGTTAAGCATCTGGCAGCCATAAAACATATATGTAAAGTCTGTGACGCTTCCGGTGTGAAAGCCAGAGAGGTCAATTGACGACAGCTTCTCACATTGGTAGAACATTCTGTCCAGCGTATAGGCCTTTGAGGTTACGAAGGACGGAGGAAGCTTCAGGGTGGTCAGCTGGCTGCAATTGGAAAATATCATGTGAAAGCTGCCGACCTTTGATGTGTCAAAGGAGGTCAGGTCGAGCGAGGCCAGGGCAGTGCATCCGCTGAACATGGATTCCATGCCGGTGACATTTCGGGTGTCAAAGGAGGACAGGTTCAGGCTGGCCAGCGCGGCGCATTCAAAAAACATTTCGGTCATTTCGGTGACATTTGACGTGTCGAACGAGGCCAGATTGAGCGAGGTCAGGGCATTGCAGCTGTAGAACATGCCATACATGCCGGTGACGTGTCCTGTCTGGAAGGAGTCCAGGTTCAGGGAGGTCAGGCTCTTACAATAGCTAAACATATAGTTCATATTTGTGACCTGTTCTGTGTGGAATCCGGACAGATCCAGGGAAGAGAGCGACATGCATCCGTTAAACATCGCTTCCATGTCGGTGACCTTTGACGTGTCGAAGGAGGACAGATTCAGGGAAGTCAGGGACGAGCAGTTGGAAAACATGGAGCTCATGCTGGTGGCGCTGCCCGTGTCAAAATGAGAGACGTCAAGCGATGTGAGTGTCTGGCAGCCGTTGAACATGGAACGCAGGGAGGCTGCGGAGGTGTCAAAGCCGGACACATCAAGCGCTGCCAGCGACTTGCAGGAGTTGAACATGAATTTCATGTCGGTGACCTTGGACGTGTCGAAATGGGTGGCATCGAGTGCGGCAAGGGCTTCACAGCCGGAAAACATGGAATTCATGTCTGTAACCCTGCCGGTGTCAAAATGGGAGACGTCCAGCGCGGCAAGGGCTTCACAGCCGGAAAACATGGAATTCATGTCTGTGACGCTGCCGGTGTTAAAGTGGGAGACATCCAGCGCATTCAGTTTCCTGCAGGAATAAAACATGCTGTTCATGGTGGTGACATTTTTTGTGTCAAAGTGGGAGACGTCGAGCGCGGTCAGGGAGGCACAATCAAAGAACATCCGCTCCATGTCGGTGACGGCTTCCGTGTTGAAGCCTGACACGTCAAGGGAGGACAGCGTGGAGCACTCATTGAACATTCCGTTCATGTTGGTGACAGCTCCTGTGTCAAAGCCCGATACATCAAGCGTTGTGAGTGAGCTGCAGAAGGAGAACATATTTTGCATAGTCTGTACGCTGGAGGTGTCAAAGCCGGAGCCGAAGGTGACCGAGCTTAAGCAAATGCAGCTTGCGAACATGTCGCTCATCTGCAGGACATGGGAGGTGTCGAGTCCGGTCAGATTCAGGGATGTGACCTGCGCGCTCATAAACATATCGCTCATGTCTGCCACCTGTCCGGTCGAGAAGGCGGTCAGGTTCACCGGCTGCGAAAGCCCGTAAAACAGGTTGCGGAAGGAATAGGATAAGCCTGCGCCCGGCCTCGGCAGAGGGTTGGGCAGGGGGGCGCCCGGATTCCAGGTATAGGTGTCGGCGCCTGCTGTGGCGGTAAAGGATGTGCCGTCGTTTAAGCGGGAACGAAATTCCTCTGTCAGCGTGACATGATTATACCATGCTGCGGCGATATCAACAAGGCATGAACCTTTGAAGGTTATTGTGTGTGTATTGGCTGCGGGTTGAATAATTAGTTTTTTTCCCAAAATAAAGAAAATGTGATATAATAAAAATGTCTGTACATTTTCTTCTTGTTCGTGATAATTTACAAGCTTGATACATAAAGCGAGACCTGACCGTCATTGGACCGTATGCCGTGTGCTGATGATTGTTTGCCCGGGGAGGTGGCCGATTTACATGAAAGATACGATTGTAAAGCAGTTTATGAAGACAGTTCTTTTGATATTTATCATGCAGATAATGATGCTTGCCTATATTTTTACCACCTTTTACAAGGATTCCGCGGGGAATATCAAGGAGATGGGAATCAGTAACATGAAAAGTCAGGCTACCATGGTGGAGGATTATCTGGGGCATGGGCGGGATGTGCTGTGGCTTGCCGCGGAGACTGTGGATTTTATGGTCGGGCAGCGCATGGATCAGGAGGACATTCTGGATTATCTGAAGGGCGCCACGGTCAAGATGCAGGAGCGGTTTGACGTCAATTTTACGGGTATCTATGGTCTGATCGACGGGCATTACATAGACGGCAGCGGCTGGATCCCGCCAGAAGACTATGAACCGGCTGCCAGGGAGTGGTATATCGAAGCCATGAAAAAGAGAGGAAGCATGGTGATCTCGCCGCCTTATGTGGACGCGCAGACCGGGGAGATCATTATCTCGATCAGCTGCCAGCTCTCAGACGGAGAGAGCGTGATCTCTCTGGATATCGTGCTCAATGAGGTGCAGAATACTGTTGAGAATATGACGATGGGCGGCATGGGCTATGGCTTTATTGTGAACCGCGACGGTCTTGTGATCTCGCACTGCGACAGGAGCGAGGTGGGAAAGAACTATTATCAGGAGGTCGGACATGCGGACCTGATCCGGGAGATCATGAACGGAGACGGGGATGAGTTTGAGATGAATGTGGATGGCGAGGCCAGCACAATATTTTCGCACCAGATCGTAGAGGATTGGTATGTGGTGATCGTGTGCAGGGACGAGCTGTTATTCGAGGATCTGCGAAAACAGATTTTCGTCGGCTGCGCGCTGTCCGTCATGGTATTTCTGGTGATTGTGGCCTTCTGTGTCTTTTCTGTGCGCAGGATCAAGAAGGCGCAAAACAGTGAGACAGAGAGCCTGGAGAAGCTCGACCATATGAACAGCAACATTATCCGCGCGCTGGCCACCACCATCGACGCGAAGGACCGGTATACAAGCGGCCATTCGCAGCGCGTGGCGGAGTATGCGCTTGCGATCGCGCAGCGGATGGGCAAGTCAGAGGAGGAGCAGAAGGTGATCCTCTATGCCGCCCTGCTGCATGACGTGGGCAAGATCAGGGTGCCGAATGAGGTGATCAATAAGCCCGGACGGCTGACGGATGAGGAGTTTGACCAGATCAAGCTGCATCCGGTGAGCGGCTATCATATCCTGCGGGATATCCATGAGGATGAGAGGATAGGAGAGGGCGCAAAATACCACCATGAGAGATATGACGGACATGGATACCCGAACGGGCTGAAGGGAGAGGACATACCGGAGGTGGCGAGGATTATCGGCGTGGCGGACGCCTATGACGCCATGGCTAGCAACCGGAGCTACAGGAACGCCCTGCCGCAAAATGTGATCCGCGAGGAATTTGTGAAGGGCAGGGGGAAACAGTTTGATCCGAAGATCGCGGACATCATGATCGAGATGATAGATGAGGACAAGGAGTACCGGATGTGCCAGAAGGAAAAGGCTGCGGTAGAAATCCTGATTCTCGATGAAGATTCCATCAACACGAATATGCTGGATTATATCTTCAGTGAGCTGCCGAATGTGATGGTGCTGAGCGTCCGGACGATAGAGGAGGCGGACGCCGTTTTAGGGAACGGGAATGTGTCGCTGGTCCTGCTCAACCTGGACATGAAGGGGCAGGACGGCTTTGTACTTTACCAGGAGATTTGCAGCCGGTATGGCGTTCCGGTGGTTGTGATCACCGAGGAGAAGAGCAAGGACACACTGAAAAAGATGAAAAAGCTTCGGATCAACGATTATATCACGAAACCCTTCAGTCCTGTGGTTGTCCGGGAGATGGCGCATGGCATCATCAACCATACGAAGACCGGCACCCTGTGGGGGAAACGTACTTCCGGGGAATGAGGGAGACGGATACCGGTTCCACCCGTACTTTGGGCGGAATATTCGGTATCTGTAGGAAATATATGAAATACAGGGATCGTTGTCTGACAGGAAGAAGGAGCAGTCCGGATTGGATGGCTCCTTTTTTCGTTGCTCTGTTATTTACAGGAACTATGAATCAATCCCGTGATCTGAAAGGGACAGACGGTAACTATAAAGGTAACAGATTAGTCAAAGGGTAAACTGTTATCATTAAGTAAATATGAGCTGTAAAACAGTGAGGTTTTGATAGTCAAACAGAGCAAGATATGTTATACTGAATACAAGTATGCTTAAAACATTAAGCTGTATTGTTTTAAAAGCAGAGGAACGGGATACAAGAGGAAAACGGTTTAGGAGGGCAGAATATGGCAGATGGGCAGAACAATCAATTGAATGATCGGTTTTCCGAAGATTTTACGGCAAGAATGGTGGGGGGCGTTTTTGTATGCCGCGCGGCAGGGGAACATGCGCTGCTGTACGTCAATCAGGAGCTGCTCCGTATGTATGAGTGTGAGTCGGAAGAGGAATTTTTGAAATATACAGGCGGGACCTTTGACGGGATGATGGAGACGTCGCAGCTTCAGATCGTAGCCAAGGAGCTGAATTATCAGATTCACGATGCGCATGCCGTCTTCGGCTATCTGTTTTTCAATATCACGACGCGGTTTGAGAACCTGCACAGGGTGGTGATGCACTGGACGCTTGTGGAGGACGCGACGGATGGAATGCTGTTTTACGGATCTGTCTACCTGCATATGATCGACAACATGGGCGTGGATTTTGACGCGGTGACCAGCCTTTCAGGGAAGAAGAGGCTCAGGCGGCATATCGAGGAAATGCTCCGCCAGGAGGTGAATGTACAGATTGAGGATTACGCGATGCTATACATTAACCTGGTGAATTTCAAGCTGCTCAATATCGAGAAGGGCGTGGCAGAGGGCGACAAGTGCCTGCAGGTGATGGCCGGGATCTTAAGCAGAGTGTTCGGGGACGGGTTTGTGGCACGTCTTTCGGATGACCACTTTGTGGTGTTCTGTCCCTATAAGGGCATCTTTGAGCGGACTGCGGAGGTGGAGCGGATCTTTGGGGAAACCTATGGGAACCTGTTCAATGTGAATGGAAAGTTCGGTATTTATAGGTTTCGCTCCGAGGCAAAGGTGGATGTGGAGTCCGCGCTATCGCTGGCTAAGATGGCATGTGATTATGTCAAGTATAATATGAATACGGATATCGCGGAGTATTCAGTGTCTTTGGCGGAGAAGATCCGTACCTCGGAGTATGTGGTCGGCAAGATCGATGACGCGATTGAAAACCGGTGGATCAAGGTGTATTACCAGCCTGTGATCCGGTCACTTACCGGGTGTCTTTGCGGGTTTGAGTCCCTGGTGCGCTGGATCGATCCTGTGGTTGGATTTCTTCCGCCGGACCGTTTTATCTCGACACTGGAGAAGGAACGGTGTATCCACAAGCTGGACGTCTATATGGTGGAGCGCGTCTGTGAGTCACTGCATGAGCGGATGTCACAGGGACTGCCGGTGGTGCCGGTATCCGTGAATTTTTCCCGCCTGGATTTCCTGCTGTGCGACATGCTGACCATCGTGGAGGATATTGTGAAGCGGTACGGGATTCCCCGTGAATACATCCACATTGAGATCACGGAGAGCATGATCGCTTCGGATGAGGAGCTCATGCACAGGGTGGTGGATCAGTTCCGCGAGGCGGGATACCAGATCTGGATGGATGATTTCGGCAGCGGATACTCATCGCTGACAGTCCTGAAGGATTTCCAGTTTGACACCTTGAAAATGGATATGCGGTTTCTGACATCCTTTACGGAGAAGTCCAGGAGCATCATGCGGTCCACGATCGTGATGGCCAAGAATATCGGGATGCGCACGCTTGCGGAGGGCGTGGAGACCAAGGAGCAGTTTGATTTCTTAAGCTCCATCGGCTGCGGCATGATCCAGGGATATTATTTCGGCAGGCCTGAGCCGCTGGAGGATGTATTCCGTCATCTGGAGGAAAAGGGTATTGCCATTGAGCAGCCGGAGTGGCGGGCGTTTTATGAGACTGCGGGTTTCCACGCGATTCTGACGGATGTGCCGCTTGAGATCGTGGAGGATGACGGCAGGGAATTCAGGACGCTTTTCATGAACAGCGGATTTCGCCGGCAGATCGATGAGGAGGAACTGGATCTGGCCGCATTGGACCGGAAAATTTATCATACGCATTCGCCGCTGCTCAAAAAATACCGTGAATTTGCAAACCAGATGGAAAGCAGCGGCAGGCGGGAGACTTTCTATTATACCTGTAAGGGCAGCTACATGCGGTTTGAGGGGGAGGTGCTCGCGCATTGCGGAACTCACTATATCATTGAGGCCACGATCACGAACCTGGATCTGGACAGGGACAAGGGAGAACGGGAGAGGCTCGATGTCAAGCTGAGAGACATGAACCTCATTTTTGACAATATCATTCTGGGTAATCTGAGCGGGAATACCTTGGTGCCGATCCTTGGCAGGTTCAAATATTTTGAGGCGGATGGCTCAAACAGCATAAAGCTGGCGGAAAGCATTGAAAGCCTCGTCTGTAACCGCGTCATGCCGGAGGACAGGGAACGGTGCATGAGATTTATGGATGTGTCGACGATCAGGAGCCGGATCGAGACAAATGGAAGCGGATATGTGGAGTCTGTGTTCCGGATCCTTGAAGACGGGGACGGATATGTGCCCATGGAATTTTGTATCATGCTGGTTCCGGGAACGGAGGCAAATGAATATCTGTTCGCGACGAAAAAATATCCGGAGGCGGAATAGAAAGCGCCGAAAGAATATATGTGGTTTGAACAGGGCAGGCGGTGTTACCGCCTGCCCTGTTCGTGTTTTTGAATCGCCTGTACTGCAAATTTTCCCTCGAGTACCGCGCTGTGAAGGCCGCCGCCGCTCTGCAGCCACTGGCTGGCCAGAAAGAGATTGTGCAGGTGCCTGACGGTATTGGGAATAGAATGGTCTGCCCTGCCGTCCAGACAGCGGAAGCCTTTATAACAGCCCTGATACGCATTGCACCATCTGCTGAAGGTGACCGGTGAGCAGGTGTTCAGGATGACCAGATGATCTTTGAGGGCGGGAAAGCGTTTCTCAATGCGCTCCCGCATTTCCTGTCCGATCCTGTATTTTTCTGTGTGATAGGCATCCTTGTCAGAAGCCAGCTGTTCCCAGAATGAGAACTGGGAAGCGGATTCCGGAATCGAGCAGCGAAGTACCCTGCGCTCGCGCGAAAACAGGGAGACGTCGCTGTCTGACAGCCGGATCCGGCATACCTTGCAGGTTCGTCCCGCCGCGGTAAACGGCTCGCAGGGAAAGATAAATAAACCGGATGGAAGCGTAAGCTCCTCATCTGTGTCAATTCCGAAAAATACCTGAAATCCGGTGCTGGCCGGATATTTATCGGGATGCTCGTAGACTGCCCGGAGCGCCGGATCCAGATAGCGTGTTCCGATGTGGTCGAAAAAGAGAGAATAGGGATCGGCCGCCCAGATGTAGTAGTCTGCCTTTATTTTTTTGCCGTCTGAAAGCGTGACGTCCCGGATTCCGTTATGCGCGCAGGAAATTGACTGGACGCGGGAGGAGGTATAGATCCTGCCGCCCAGTGTTTCCAGCCGGTCTCGCATCCGGCTGATCATCACTGCGGAGCCTCCGGCCGGAAATGCCGCGGAGCCTGAAGCGTACAATGCGTAATCCTGCAGAAGCGTCAGGGCGGGAAGCGTGTTCGCGGCGTATGACCTGAACATGGTCCGGACAGCTTCATTCTTGAAGGCATCGGCGTATTTGCCAAGGGTAATGCTGCTGTAATCTTTTTTGATCTTGCTGACGGCGGGATCCGCCAAAAAGGCATGGAACCGTTTGATGACGCCTGCATCTGCCTGAGAGCTTTCGCAGGGGATGGAAGCGCGCTGCAGCTTCGCTACATTGGAAAAAAATGTAGAAAGAGCGGTTTTGTCCTCCGGCGCGGCTTTCAGCAGCTCTTTTCTTGCCCGCTCCAGATCGCTCCACAGGTGCAGAGTATTCCTGTTCATCTCGATACAGCAAAGATATGGATCGCGGAACAGGCGGATGTCATCCGGAAATATGCCCGTGTTTCGCCAGACCTCGTAAAGCGGTTCTGTATTCTGGCAGCCTGCCAGGAACCGCAGACAATTGTCGATATGGTAGCCCTTTCGTTTCCAGGCGGAACACTGTCCGCCGACGCCCGGATTCATCTCATAAAGCTCAACCTTGTAGCCGGCCTGGCGCGCATGGATTCCGGCGGATAGTCCTGCGACTCCTCCGCCAATGATCATAACAGTTTTATTCATGCTTTCCTCCCCTTTTCATCTGCCGTTGGATTGGTTGTCTGTTGTGAGCCTGCTGCTGCCTATGCCTGATGGAACCCGGGCATCATTTCAAGCTTGAACAGGTTCATGCGGTGCAGGCGGTCGATCCGCTCCTTAGTCGCGGGATCGTCACAGACGCCTTCGCGGATGTACCGGTCCAGTACCTCATAGGTAAAACCGAGGTTGTCCTCGTCGGTCTTGCCGCAAAGCCCGTCTGAGGGAGCCTTTTCGATCAGCGCTGACGGGAGCCCCAGAGCGCGTCCGAGCATACGGATCTCTGTCACGGTCAGGTCGCAGAGCGGGCTGAAATCCCCGGCGGCGTCCCCGTATCTTGTGGAATAGCCCACCCAGTCCTCAGAGAGGTTGCAGGTGTTGGCCACACGGCCGTTTACGCTTTGGGATACCGCGTAGAGCGTGGACATTCGGATCCTTGGCGGCAGGTTGATCTGAGTCTGGGAGCTCGCGGTGAGTCCGGCCTGCTTCAGCTCATTGGAAACTCCCTCCACAGCCTTCTGGATATTGATGGTGTAGTTTACGATGCCGAGATGCTCTACCAGCATATGGGAGAAGGAAATGTCGCTCTGTTCTCCGCAGGGCATCAGCACGCCGATGACCCGGTCTTTGCCGAGCGCCTCCACGCAGAGAGCGGCAACCACGGAGCTGTCCTTTCCGCCGGAGATGCCGACTACTGCGTTGCAGCCCTTTCCGTTTTCTTCAAAAAAATCCCGTATCCATTGTACGACATCTTTTCTTGTTTTTTCTACATCGAATTCTTTCATAAAAGTACTCCTTCCTGTATCAATTACTGTTCGTAGGTTGACCGGACGGTTTCCGGCCGAGGAGGGAACCGTTACCTGCGGGAAATCACATCGGATGAGGCCCGTTTCTTTGCCACGGCGGAGCCGATGATCAGAATATAGCCCACGATGCTTAGGGGAACCGGCGTTTCTCCCAGAAACAGCATGCCCCACATCGCCGCGAAGATCACCTGCGTGTAGTCGTAAACGGAGATCTCCTTCGCGGGCGCGAATTTATACGCCGTGGTGATGGAAAACTGTCCCAGCGAGGCCGAGACGCCGGCCATCAGCAGGCAAAACGTCTGCCTTGCGGTCATGGGATGGTAATCGAGCAGCAGAAACGGCGCCGTGACCAGACAGGAAAACATGGAGAAGCAGAATACGATGATGGCCGTGCGTTCTCCTTTTTTGCCAAGCCTTCTGACAAATACATAAGCGGTGCCGGCTCCGAATCCCCCGTACAGGCCCGCCAGCGCGGGAATCACGCTCAGGTCAGCGGTCGGACGGATGATGAACAGCGCGCCGGTGAAGGCCACCATAGTCGCGAGCAGATCCTTCTTCGACGGTTTCTCCTGAAGCAGCGGGATCGAGACCAGGATCGCGAAAAACGGGGAGAGCTTGTTCAGCATATTGGCGTCCGCGATGTCAAGCCTGTCAATGGCGTAAAAATTGGCGATCAGGCCGGAGGTGCCGAACAGGCAACGGAACGTGAGATCGGTATAGCTCTCCTTTTTGATGTGAAGCCCCTCGTCGGTACGAAACAACATGGATATGGCAACCAGTCCCGCCACCGCGTTTCTGAAAAATGCCTTCTGCATGGTGGGCAGATCCCCTGCCGCCCGCACAAAAAATGTCATCCAGGAAAAGCCGAAGGCAGCCGCGATGACGCACAGGATGCCCTTTGCGGTGCCGGACAGCGCTCGCTTTTGCTTATGGTCCGTTTGTATGTTCTTAGATGCGATCAAGTCTAGTTCACTCCCTGCTGTAACAGCCCTGTTATGAAGCGAAATACAGAGCCCTTCGTTTGTATTCTTAACTGTAACATAAAAGCCGGAAATTGGCAATGCGCAGCAAATGAAAAACCATCGTCTAATTGACGAAAAACTTTTGAAATGTAATGCATTTCTTGACAAAAGTCACAAATTGTGTTATGGTTTAGCTATATTGTTGTGCCCGTATGGGCAGTTCTTGAAACGCAGCTATTGTGCCCGACCGGGCAGTTCTTGAAACACAGCTATTGTACCCGTTGAGGGTAGCTTTGAAATGCAGCTCGTTATGGCCTTCGGAGGCCGGTATTCGCAAGAGATTTCCACAGTTTTACAATTTGATGTCAGCGCGCGGGTATGCGCTTAATTAATAACAGATTTCGATTTGAACGGTAGGAGTTACCGTTTATATGTTTGGCAGAGACCGGAGAAGGGGGTATGCAGATGGAGGAGAAGCAGTTTGACGTGACAGCCATTGGGGAACTGTTGATTGATTTTATCCAGTACGGCATGTCGGAGCAGGGAAATCCCCTGTTTGAGGCAAATCCTGGAGGAGCGCCCTGTAATGTGCTGTCCATGCTGGCGGGGCTGGGAAACCGCACGGCGTTTGTCGGCAAGGTCGGAGAGGACGGTTTTGGAAGGCAGTTATGCACGGCGGTGAAGGAGCAGGGGATCGATGTTGGCGGACTGGTATTTGACGGCGTGGTGCATACCACGCTTGCGCTGGTGCACCGTTTGGAGAACGGGGACAGGGATTTTTCCTTTTACCGGAAGCCCGGGGCGGATATGCGCCTGACGGCCGGGGAGCTTCTTGAGGACAGGATCAGGAGCGCAAGGCTGTTTCATTTTGGATCGCTGTCCATGACGGATGAGCCGGTGCGAAGCGCCACCATGCGGGCGATCAGCCTGGCGGAGGAAAGCGGAGCCATGATCTCGTTTGATCCGAATCTCAGGATTCCGCTTTGGGACAGCCTGGAGCTTGCGAAGGAACAGATTGCGATCGGCATGGCGCACTGTGACCTGATGAAGATTTCGGACAATGAGATCCAGTGGTTTACGGGGAAGGAGGATTTTGACGAGGGCGCGGCTGTGCTCCTGGAAAATAATCCCGGATTGCGCCTTCTGCTGGTTTCCTTAGGGCCGGGCGGCAGCCTCGGTTTTTACAGGAGGGAGCCGGGGCAGCCGATGGATCAGGTGACCAGGGTTTTTGTTCCGGCATTTTTGCAGGAGGGAACCATAGAGACGACGGGAGCCGGCGATACCTTTATGGGAAGCATGCTGCATCATGTACTGCGGTACGGGCTTGACGGGCTGGATGCGGACAGGCTGAAGCAGGCGCTGACCTTTGCCAATGCGGCGGCTTCCATCATTACCACCAGAAAGGGCGCGCTGCGGGTGATGCCGAAACAGGCGGAGATCGAGGCGTTTTTAAAGGAAAAACAGGCGGAAGCGTAACGGCGCGGACGGCGTGTGCCGGGAAGAGATGGGAAACAGCTGTCATATAGATGGCAGGTGGAAGGGTGTAACAGGATCGGGGGTGTGTGTATGGCGAAGGAGCCGGATATGGAGGAAGTGTTTAAGGAACGGTTGAAACGGCATTATGATGAGATGAAATGGCTGTATTTCGAGCTGTATCATGAGGATCTGGCCGGATTTGAATATTTTGTATCAATGCTGCGCGAGTATTATATGGACCGCAGCCCGGTGCTGAAGGAGTGGGATGACGCGCGGCTGTCTGTCCCGGACTGGTTCAAGGGAAATGATATGTACGGCATGCTGATGTATGTGAATGCGTTTGCGGGAGACCTCAACGGAATCCGGAGCCATATGGATTACCTGAAGGAGTGCGGGATCAATTACCTGCACCTCATGCCGCTTCTGGAGAGCCCGAAGGAGAAGGGGGACGGCGGATACGCGGTTGCGGATTTCAGGAAGGTGCAGCCGGAGCTTGGAACCATGGAGGATCTGGCGGCGCTGGCCGACCTGGCGCATGAGAACGGGATCGGCATCTGCCTGGACTTTGTGATGAACCACACCTCGGACGAGCATGAGTGGGCGAAGCGCGCCAGACAGGGGGACGCCCAGGCGCAGAGCCGGTATTTCTTCTATGACGACTGGACGGAACCGGAGGAGTATGAGAAGACGGTGCCGCAGGTATTTCCGCAGACGGCGCCGGGAAATTTCTCCTGGTGTGAGGAAGCAGGCAAGGTAGTCATGACGACCTTTTATCCGTACCAGTGGGACTTGAATTACAGAAATCCCATGGTGTTTAATGATATGACAGCCAATATGCTGAACCTGTGCAATCACGGCGTGGACATCATCCGGCTGGACGCGGTGCCGTATATCTGGAAGACGCTCGGCACCTCCTGCAGGAACCTTCCGCAGGTGCATACGCTGGTGCGCCTGATGCGCATGGCGGCAGAGGTGGTGTGCCCGGGCACGCTGCTGCTGGGGGAGGTTGTGATGGAGCCCTCCAAGGTCGTACCGTATTTTGGCAGCGTGGACAAGCCTGAATGCCATATGCTCTACAATGTCACGACGATGGCGAGCACCTGGCATACGGTGGCGACAAGGGATGTCCGGCTGTTGAAGTATCAGCTTGATTCCGTGTTCGCGCTTCCGGCGCAGTACACGTTTTTGAATTACCTGCGGTGCCATGACGATATCGGCTGGGGGCTGGATTACCAGTTCCTGCAGCAGTTTGGCATGGAGGAGGTTCCTCATAAGAAATATCTGAACGATTACTTTACGGGGAAATGGCCGGGGAGCGACAGCCGGGGAGAGCTTTACAATGATGATCCAAGGCTTGGGGACGCGAGGCTCTGCGGGACGACGGCTTCCCTCTGCGGCGTGGAGGCCGCGGAGGCTGACCGGTCCGCGAGCAGGCTGACCTCAGCGATCCGGCTGGATGAGATGCTGCACGCTTTCCTGCTCACTCAGAGCGGCATACCGGTGGTATACAGCGGTGACGAGATCGGGCAGCTGAATGATTATGATTACCACAGCGTATCCTATAAACGGGAGGACAGCAGGTATCTGCACCGGGGAGATCTGAACTGGAAGGAAGTTGAGGCGAGAAATGACAGGGACAGCCGCCAGGGAAGGATCTTTCAGGCACTGAAAGAACTGCGGGAGATCCGTGCCGCTTATCAGGTGTTTGAGAGCGATGCGGACTGCTGGACACTGGAGACCTATAACGATCATGTGCTGGGCATCGGACGTTATTTCCGGGGCGAAAAGCTGCTGGCGCTGTTCAATTTCAGCGAGGAGGACCAGACTGCGTGGATCAATGAGGAGGAGGACTATGTCGATCTCCTGACAGGGAACCGCAGGGCTGCCAAGGCGGTGGGAATACCGGGACACAGCTTTGCGTGGCTGTTCTATGATTTCCGGAAGAGCACGGAGGAAGTGATGGAAACGATCCGCAAACGCCGTGAGGGCATGAAGCTGATCTTTCTGGACATCGACGGAACGCTGACGAAAGCGGGCTCCAATGAGCCTCCCGCATCGGCGCTTGCCGCGATCGAAAAAGCGCGAGAGAAAGGGAACAAGGTATTTCTGTGTACCGGAAGAAATCCGGGCATGCTCGCACCTGTGCTTGCTTACGGCTTTGACGGCGTGGTGGCCTGCGCCGGCGGACATGTCATTGTCGGGGAGGAAGTGATCTTTGACTGCCCGATGAAGCAGGAGGATGTGGAGCTTGCGCTTTCCCTGCTCCATAAAAACGGGGTGTTCTGTACTATCGAGTCCAGGGACTGCGCGTATGGCGACGAGAACCTGCAGGATTTCCTGAAGGAGCAGAAGGACGGCAACAGCGAGATTGAACGGTGGCGCAAGGCGCTGTCGGAGAGCCTGAACATCAGGCCGATGAGCGAGTATGACGGAAGGCCGGTGTACAAGGTTGTGATCATGTGCCTGAAGGAGGAACAGCTTAAGGAGGCGGAGAAGGCGCTGGGGAAGGATTTCAATTTCTGCGTACAGGAGGTGCCGGAGCATGGCTGTGTCAACGGAGAGTTGATCAACAGGGCGTTTGACAAGGGCAGGGCGATTTTAAGGATCTGTGAGCGCCTTGGCGTGGAGAAGAAAAATACCTACGGCTTCGGCGACAGCATGAACGATCTGGAGATGATCCAGACAGTGGGAACCGGCGTATGCATGGAAAATGGATCTGAGGCGCTCAAAAAGCACAGCAAGCTGATCTGTCCGTCCGTGGAGGAGGACGGACTTGCCAAAGCCTTTGAGGCGCTGGGACTGATCTGACCGGGAACAGAAAATGAGAAGGAGGGATGAGTATGGCACTGGATTACCACAAATGCGCGGAAGAGATCTTCAGCCACCTCGGAGGCAGGGAGAATATCATCAGCGCGGCCCACTGCGCGACAAGGCTTCGGCTGGTCATTGCGGATAACAGCAAGATCGACGCCAAGGAGTTGGAGGAAGTGGAGGGCGTCAAGGGAATGTTCAATTCCAACGGCCAGCTTCAGCTGATCATTGGAACAGGAACCGTGAACAAGGTGTATGAGGAATTCCTGGCTGTGACAGGAATGACGGCGGCGACAAAGGACGAGGTAAAGGCAGCCGCTGCCGCGAAACAGCCGTTGCCAAAGCGGATGCTGAAATCACTCGGAGATGTATTTGTACCGATCCTTCCCGCGATCGTCGCTTCAGGCCTGCTGATGGGCGCTGTGGAGGCGCTCGGCAAGGCGATCCCGAATTTTGCGGATACAGACTGGTACGCGTTTCTGGATATGATCTCCAATACCGCGTTTGCTTATCTGCCGGTGCTGGTAGCGATCAGCGCGGCCAGGGTATTTGGCGGCAATATCTTTCTGGGCGCTGTCATCGGACTTGCGATGATCCACAGCAACCTGATCAACGCGTGGGCTGTGTCGGGCATGGAAGCTTCGGATATTCCGAGATGGCATCTGCTGGTATTTGATGTGAAGACGGTTGGCTATCAGGGACATGTTATTCCGGTCATCATAGCCGTCTGGTTTATGAGCATGATAGAAAAATGGCTGCACAAGCATGTGCCGGAGGTGATCGACCTGTTTGTCACCCCGATCACGACAGTGTTTGTGACCACATTTGTTACCTTTACCATTATCGGACCGATCTTTTCTACCGCAGAGTCCTATATTCTGCAGTTCGCGCAGTGGTTGATCACCGTGGGCTTTGGAATCGGATCCCTGCTGATGGGCGCCCTGTATCCGCTTACCGTGGTCATGGGCCTGCATCATATGTACAATGTCATTGAGGCAGGAATGCTGGCGGGAGAAGGCGGCCTGAACACATGGATGCCTATTGCGACGGCGGCAAACTTCGCGCAGTTCGGCGCGTGTCTCGCGGTCGGCATTAAGACGAAGAACGCAAAGACAAGATCCATCGCGATTCCATCCTCTCTTTCAGCGGCGCTTGGAATTACAGAGCCAGCGATCTTCGGCGTGAATTTCCGCCTGATGAAGCCGTTTGTCTGCGGCGTGATCGGCGGCGGCATCGGCGCGATGGTCAGCGCGTGGCTGAAGATCGGCGCGTCGGCATATGGCGTGACAGGTATTCCGGGTTACCTGACGATCAATGACCCGTTAAAATATACAATCGTGCTTCTGATTTCAGGCGGCATCGCATTTACCCTGTCCTTTATCGTATATAAGGACGAGGAAAAGCCGGCGGCTGCGTCATCCGCGCCGAAGGCGGATCTGCCGAAGCCGGATCAGGTGGTCATCCGCTGTTCAGCCGGTGAGGTTACAGCGCCTGTCGTTGGAAAGATCGTCGCGCAGGCAGATATTCCGGATGAGACCTTTGCCTCAGGCGTTCTGGGAGAGGGCGTCGGCATTGAACCGGAATTCGGAGTGGTATACGCGCCTTATGACGGAGTGATCTCGTCTGTGGCGGAATCGAAACACGCGATCGGCATCACCGGTCCGGGCGAGATGGAGCTTCTGATCCATGTGGGCGTTGAGACGGTGAGCATGAACGGCGACGGCTTCCACTGTCTGGTTGCAGAGGACCAGGAGGTGAAGAAGGGACAGAAGCTGATGGAGTTTGACAAGGGCAAGATCGCGGCAGCGGGACATCCTGATGTCGTGGTGGTAATGCTGACCAACAGTGATGACTATGAAAATGTGAAGCTGGCGGAGCCGGTATAAAAAAGAATTGTATTGGCATTTTAGCCAACACTCAATAAAAAGGAGGTACTTTACTATGAAGGAATTTCAGTACACAATTAATGACGAGAATGGCATTCATGCGCGTCCGGCGGGGATCCTCGTAAAAGAGATCAAGGGCTTTGAGAGCTCCTTTACCGTGTGGAAGGGCGATAAGAGCTGCGACATGAAGAAGCTGATGAAGCTGATGGGCATGGGAATCAAGAAGGGGGATACCATTACCGTCAAGGTAGAGGGACCGGATGAGGAAGCTGCTGCTGAGGCTGCGCAGAAGGCGTTTGAGTCTAACTTCTGACAAGGCGGGGGGAGCCGCGGATGAGTTCTGCGGCCCTTTCCGTAATAGGACAGATGCTCCGGACTGAATTCCGGTTACCGGTTTTAGCTCTTCCGGATCTGCTGCTGTGCGGCAGGTCCGGAAGACGCTGTCTGTCTGCCGCGTCCTCATTCACGGCGACAGTGGTATGGCAGCAGCAGCTGCGGGTTCTGTCACGATAGGGAGCAGAAAGGAGTAGTATGCAGGTAGGAACAGGGAAAAGTATTTTGAACGGCATCGCGATCGGCAAGCTGAAGCTGTATCATGCACCCAAGTATGAGATCAGCGAAGCCGAGATTGAAGATATAGAGAGTGAGACCGCCCGGTTCGAGCAGGCCATTCAGAAGGCGATCGACCAGCAGAACGTGCTGTACGAAAAAGCGCTGGAAACAGCAGGCGAGGACAGCGCTGCGATTTTTGAGGTACATGGCATGATGCTGGAGGATGAGGATTTGCAGGACGCGGTGCGTGATATCATTTCCGGGCAGAAGAAGACCGCGGAATATGCGGTTCGGGAAGCCTTTGATGAGCAGGCGGAGGTGTTCGCGCAGATGGACGACGCCTATATGAAGGAGAGAAGCGCGGATGTCAGGGACATCAAGCAGGCGGTGCTGGATGTATTGTTCGGGGTGGATCCGGATTCCATGCAGGGCAGCGAGCCTGCCATTCTTGTGGCAGAGGACCTGGCACCGTCTGAGACGGTACGCCTGGACAAATCCCTCCTGTTGGGCATGATCACCAGGGAGGGGAGCTCCAACAGCCATACCGCGATTCTCGCGCGCAGCATGAATCTTCCGGCGATCATTCAGTGCAAGGAGATCGACGATAGCTGGGAAGGACATCTTGGGATTATAGACGGGTACCATTCAAAGGTATATGTGGATCCTGATGAGAAGCTGCTTGCCGAGCTTACCGCGAAGATGCAGGAGGATGAGAAAAAACGGCTTTTGCTGCAGGAATTAAAGGGGCAGGAAAACGTGACGAAGGACGGAACGAAGATTAAGATCTACGCGAATATCGGAGGTCCGTCGGATCTTGGCATGGTGCAGGAAAATGACGCGGGCGGCGTGGGCCTGTTCCGTTCGGAATTTGTCTATCTGAACAGCAAGGATTATCCATCGGAGGAAGCGCAGTTTGCCGCCTACAGGCAGGCGGTGGAGACGCTTGCTCCAAAGCAGGTTGTGATCCGTACCTGCGACATCGGCGCGGACAAGATGGTGGAATATATGGATCTTGGAGACGAGGACAATCCAGCGTTGGGCTTCCGGGCGATCCGGATCGGACTCAGCAGAAAGGATTTCTTTAAGACGCAGCTGCGTGCGCTTTTACGCGCTTCTGCCTTTGGTAACCTGGCGATCATGTTTCCGATGATCATCAGCAAATGGGAGCTGGAGGAAGCCAAAAAGCTGCTGGAGGAATGCAGGGAGGAGCTGGTAAAGGAGGGCGTCGCTGTCGGGGAATATCAGGTCGGCATCATGATTGAGACGCCTGCCGCGGTTTTGTGCGCGGATGAGCTGGCGCAGATCTGCGACTTCTTCTCCATCGGTACCAATGACCTGACACAGTACACGCTGGCCATCGACCGCCAGAACGCAAAGCTTGAGCCGTTCCTGGATACGCATCATCCAGCGGTTTTGAAAGCGATTCAGATGACGGTGGAGGCGGGACACAGGCATGGCATCTGGGTTGGCATCTGCGGTGAGCTGGGAGCTGATATGACGCTGACGGAGACATTCCTCCGGATGGGCGTAGACGAGCTGTCCGTGAATCCCAAGTCGATCCTGCCGATCCGCAAGGTTGTGCGGGAACTGGATCTGGGCTCGGGATCATGACAGAAAATACAGGGTAACGATTTAAACAGGGGCTGCTGCGCGGGTCACTTTGTGCGGCAGTCCCTTTTTCCTGTCATTTCGCGAACGCCCCCGCGTGTCCGCCGGATGGCGGAAGCGTTATCTGACTGCGCTGTCATACGCGCAGATACCCTCGCAGATGGAGGCTGCCAGTTCCTCCTGATACATGGGCTCGGCCAGCTTCTTTGTCTCGGCTTCGTTGGATAAAAATCCGCATTCCACGATGACCGAGGGGACGGGCGCGTGCTTCAGGATAAAGTAGCTGTCTGCCGCCTTGATCTGCCTGGTGTTGTCCGGGTCGGCGGACAGCAGCGCGATCTGGATGCTTTCGGCTAGCAGGCGTCCGTTTTCGCTGCCGGAATAGTAGAAGGCCTGCGCGCCATGGGGACCCGGATCCGGATAACTGTTCTGGTGGATGCTGACCAGGCAGAAGGGCTGTTTTTCCTTGACAAAGGCGATACGGTTATTCAGATCTGAGGCTTTTCGGTTCGTAGTGGTGGGAGTGCTGAGATCGCAGTCGGTTTCCCGCGTCAGCCATACGGCATAGTGTTTTTTTTCAAGGCATTTCTTCAGGCAGAGGGCGATCTGAAGGTTGATGTCTTTTTCACGGATTCCGTCCGGACTGACCTTGCCCGGATCCGGTCCGCCGTGGCCGACGTCAATTACGATGCAGCTGGCCGGCGTGCCGGTGGATGCGGTTTCCCGGACGGAGCTTTTCTGAAGTGCGCAGATGATGAGAAGGAGCAGCAGGCTCCCGATCAATGGAAGTGCATGGTTTCGCAATGAAGGCGCTCCGGTTTTTCATTATTGTATGCAGGCGGGGCGCTGGATATGATACGTCCTCCTGGAGCCGGTGTGTTGGATGCAGGTGAACAGTTATGCACACTTTGCTGAGAATCAAAATTCTCACGGAAACCTGTCCTTGCAAAAGGGGCATGGATTTGGTATATTGGAAGTGTTGTAATTGTTCAGAGAAACAGGGACAGTTGTGGATTGCTCTGCCGGATATGAGGGAGCAGAAATTGCACAGCTGTGTGCTGCCGGAACGAATAGAATGGGATTGAGGAGGCAGAGGGAATGTCTGTGGTCAATATCATTGCGGGGCCGCTGATCGGCAGCGTGATAGGATATTTTACCAATTACATAGCGGTAAAAATGCTGTTTCGTCCCCTTCATCCGGTGAAGCTTGGCGGCAGGACGCTGCCATTTACGCCGGGCATGATACCGAAACGGAAGCCGGAGCTTGCGCGGGCGCTGGGCAAGGCAGTGGGAGAGAATCTTTTTACCAGGGATGATGTGAAAAAGCTGTTGATGAGCGAGCCGCTGGAGACAAGGGTAGTGGAAGGCATCATGGACAAGCTCGGGCAGTTTCTTGAACAGTCGGTTTCGGAGCTTGCTGTGGCTTACGCAGGGCAGGAGATGTATGAGGAAAAGAAGCAGATGCTGGAGGAGCTTGTCAGTGACAGGATCGTGGAGGAGGTTCTGAAGCTGGATATTGAGGGGCTCGTCAGGGAGGGCGGCATGGCTGCGGCGAGGGAAAGGCTGCAGGGCAGCATGCTTTCCATGTTTATCACGGATGATCTGGTCGCGTCTTTAGCGGAACCCATCGGTGGGCAGGTCAGAAAATATGTAGAGGATCATGGGGAGGAAATGCTGATGCCTGTGATCGACCGGCAGGTGGCGGAGCTTGAGAATGCCCCGCTTGCGGACGGAGCCGCGCTGATCGGGCTGGAGCTTTCCAGTCTCAGGGGAAAGCTCCAGTCGCTTTACGGCAGGCTGATCGAGGAGCATACGGATAAGCTGCTCGCGGATTTTGATATCGCGGGAACCGTGCAGCGCAAGGTTGACGAGATGGATGTAGAGGAGCTGGAAAGGCTGGTGCTGTCGGTAATGAAGAAGGAGCTGGATGGCATCGTGAATCTGGGCGCGGGGATCGGTTTCGTGCTCGGACTTTTGAATATCTGGTTATAGGCGACTTTTGTCAGACATTTGCCAAACAATACACTTTTTCACCGGCTTTGTGCATGATATACATTTTGAGTTTTGTGATTTTCTGAAAACAAATAAAAAAAATGGAGGATAAAAATGATGAATATTGTATGCCTGGATTTAGAGGGAGTGCTGGTTCCGGAGATCTGGATTGCGTTTGCTGAGGAGAGCGGGATTCCCGAGCTGAAAAAAACGACAAGGGATGAGCCTGATTATGACAAGCTGATGAACTGGAGGCTGGGCATCCTGAAGGAGCATGGGCTTGGCATCCGGCAGATTCAGGAGACGATCGCGAAGATCGATCCTATTCCCGGCGCAAAGGAATTTCTGGACGCGCTGCGGGAGCAGACGCAGGTGATCATTATCAGCGACACCTTTGAGCAGTTTGCAACGCCGCTGATGAAGAAGCTTGGATGGCCGACGATCTTCTGCAATACGCTGGAGGTTGGAGAGGATGGAACCATTACCGGATTCCGGATGCGGGTTGAGCAGTCGAAGCTCTCTACCGTAAAGGCCCTGCAGTCTGTCGGCTTTGAGACGATTGCCAGCGGCGACAGCTACAATGACCTCGGCATGATCCGCGCCAGCAAGGCGGGCTTCCTGTTTAAGAGCCCGGAGAATATCCGGCAGGATAATCCGGATCTTCCGGCGTTTGATACGTATGATGAGCTGCTGGCCGCAATTACGAAGGCGTTGTGATGGCAGAGAAGCTGGGATCTAACGAACTAATAAATGATGTTTTTTAAGCAGGAGAGACAGAAATGGAATTAATACAGAGCTTTTCAGTAGACCATATGCGCATTGTGCCCGGTATATTCACCAGCCGGGTGGATCATTTGGGCGACTATTCAGTTACAACCTATGACATACGGCTGAAAAGGCCTAACAGGGAGCCGGTCATTGATGTAGCGGCCATGCATTCACTGGAACACATTATCGCGACTTATCTTCGCAATAATCCTGATTGGAAAGACGAGGTTATTTACTGGGGACCGATGGGCTGCCTTACAGGCTTTTATCTCATCCTCAAGGGCAGCCGGACTCCGAAAGAGCTTTACGGGCTGGTGCTGGGAGCGTTTCAGCATGTCGGCAATGTGCAGGAGGTTCCCGGAACTGCTCCGGAGAATTGCGGGTACTGCCGTATGCACAACCTCGAGATGGCAAAATGGTATGCTAAGGAGTTCGCTGATTATCTGGAGGCAAACCCGGAAAACAGTGAAATCTTTGAGTATCCCAGGGCTGAGCGGCTTGTCACAGAGGATGGACAGCATTTTTTTGATTCGTAAGGAATTGTATCAGGCATGATACCTTCGCTTTTTCTATATTTCCCTGTCATACTCCCCTTAAAAGCTCTGACGTGGTCTGTGCGGCCGCGTTTTGAGGGAGGGATGCTGGAAAAAGTTTTCCCATATGCCGCAGGGTACTTGACCGGGTTTGCCAGATAATGTTATAATAAGATATTGGTTTGAAAAATAACGGGACAGCTCCGGGAGGCGCGGGTGATGTTCTGTTTTATACATAGTTTGAGCCTTGCAGGGGACGGATTCAGGGGCGGATGTGGCCGGTGACAGCAGGGATTGTTTATGAGAAGAGCGGGTATGGGTATGGTTGCATTTTTGACGAGTAGTTTTATCGTATATCAAAATAGAAAAGAATATAAAGCAGCTCCGCTGATCAATGAGAATGGATTTGAAGACCGTCTGCGGGAATATTGGAAGAAGCCGGCGCGTTTTGTGCTGTTTGCTTCGAATCCGGAGGATGCGGAGGAGAATGATTTTAAGGCGCGTGAACTGAGGGATTCCTTTTCCCTTTCGGGATTTGAGCTGGAGGAGCTTCGCATTGTGGACAGAAGGAATGAGACTCCGCTGCAGGAGCTTCTGGCATGGGCGGATGTGCTGTATCTGGCGGGTGGACATGCGCCTACGCAGAACGCTTATATGCGGGAATGCGGACTGAAGGAGAAGCTTAACAGTTTTGACGGAATTTTGCTGGGATTAAGCGCCGGTTCCCTGAACGCGGCAGATGAGGCGTATATGCTGCCGGAGTTTCCGGGAGAAGCGGCAGATCCAAAGTTTGCCCGGACGGAAGCGGGATTGGGGCTTACGAAGCTGCATATTGTACCGCACAGGGATTATTTTATAGATAAAAAGCTGGACGGCCTGCGCTTTATGGAGGATATCCTTCTGCCGGCCAGCATGGAGCGGACGTTGTACCTGATCTCAGACGGAAGCTATTTTCTGATCCGGGATGGCCGGACTGAGTTTTACGGCAGGGGCGAGATTGTGGAGAAGGGAATCAGCAGGCCGCTGATGCAGGGTGAGATTTCAGGATCAGATGAGGTGGTGGACAGGCCGACATGGGAGACGCTGCTGCAGCACGGCTATGACTGTGTGTTTGATATTTCTCCGAAGGATCAGAGGATCCATTTCCTGCACATAGGGCTGCAGATGCTGGATGCGCTCGATTGCCCGGAGCCCATGGAGTATTTTTCGGAATTTATAGGCACGGTAAGCGACAAGATGGTCGTAGCGGAGGAAAAGAAGCCGTTTAGGGATCAGGCGGAATTTTCTGTCGTGGAGGATGAGGTCAGGACAAAGGGAAGCTATGTGCGCACGGTACACGCGCATTCAGAGGATGGGAGAAAGGCCAAGAGCGTCAGGATTTATAAGGTGCCAGGCACTTCGGACAAGCTTTTGTGTACCATATTTGACATTACTGCGGCGCTGGATCATGACTGGATGACGGATGAGTACGCGAGAAGCGGATTTTTGGAGAACGCCACGAAGCTGATCAATACGCTTCAGATTGAGAAGGGATATTCTCTCGTCTACACGAATGTGAGCGGATTCAAGGCGATCAATGACCTGTTTGGGACGCAGAGCGGTGACATGGTGCTGTTTCAGGTACGGGATATGCTGCGGGACATTCTGGATCCCATTATTTTGGGTCGCTTCGAGAATGACCAGTTTGTGCTGATCACTAGAGATCATAAGCTGACGCATGAGAATCTGAAACGGCTGTGCAACCAGACCTATGTGGAGGGCGACAAGCGGTATGTGTTCCGGATCCAGTGCGGGATCTACCGGATCCAGAAACGCGAGATCAGCGTCAACCATATGGTGGATCGGGCCAAGCTTGCGGAGAAGTCCATTGCCAATCATTTTGCGTGCCCCTATGCGTATTATGATGAGAATGTCCGCGTGAATTACGTGAAACAGCGGGTGCTGATGTCGGATATGCAGGCGGCGCTCAGGGATGAGGAGTTTAAGATTTTCTACCAGCCCGTGGTGGAAACGAAGACCGGGAAGATCTGCGGCGCGGAAGCGCTGATCCGCTGGAAGCACCATGATTTCGGCATGGTTTCCCCGGGAGAGTTTATTCCCGTGTTTGAGAAGGAGGGAATGATCTCCAAGCTGGACAAGTTCATGGTAAATCATGTGATGGACTTTACGCAGGACCGGTGCATGATGCGCAAGCATGTCGTTCCCTGTGCCGTGAATCTCTCCAGAATGGATTTCTTTGACTCGCAGCTTATGAACCAGATCCTTCATAGGGTCGGCGGATCGGATTCCCTGCAGAGGGAGATCAAGATCGAGGTGACAGAGTCCGCCTACGCCATGCTGGAAAACAACGCGATGGAATTTTTGAGCGAGATGAAGCGCAACGGGATTCAGATCCTGCTGGACGATTATGGAAGCGGCATGTCGTCGCTGTCCACGCTGGAGAGCTTTGCGTTTGACGTGGTGAAGCTGGATATGGGATTTATCAGGAAGATCGGCGTCAGCAGGAAGGCGGAGGCAATTATCCGGTCCACGATCGAGCTTTCACACGCCATGGGAGCCAGGGTGACTGCGGAGGGCGTGGAGACGATTGAGCAGAGCAGTTTCCTTCTGGATGCGGACTGTGACATGATACAGGGGTATTATTATTACCGGCCGATTCCGGAGAGTGAGTTTGTGAAGCTTCTGGATGAAGATAAGTAAAAGGAAGAGCTTTTCCTGAAATGCTGTGGAAGCAGGAAACGGCATTGGGGTAGGCTTTGATGGATTTCCTGCCGTGAGGCGTTTTTCGCCCGGCAGGCTGTATGGCGGGGCCTGGGGATCATTGATCTTCAGGCCCTTTTGCGGCGCAAGGCCTGTTCCGGAGGCCGCACCGGCGGGGAACATGCTGCTGGAACAGGACGTTTATTACGCAGTGTAGGAATGTGTGCATGGCCTGGAAGAGAATTGGATGGGCGGGGCAGGAAGATGAGGCTTTATTTGATCCGGCATGGAATGACGAGGGGAAACATGGAAAAACGCTATGTGGGCACCACAGATGAGGTGCTGCTTCCACGGGCGGAGCGGATGCTCCGGCACTGCCGTGAGGAGAAGGGCAGGCTGCTTGGGCAGGTGGAGCTGGTGGTTGCAAGCCCGATGCTGCGGTGCAGGCAGACGGCTGAAATCCTGTTTCCGGACCAGCCGCTTCAGGTCGAAACGGATTTCAGGGAGTGTGATTTTGGGGCCTTTGAGTACCGCAATTATGTGGAACTGCAGGGAAATCCAGACTATCAGAGGTTCATTGACACCTGTGGACAGAGCGAGTTTCCAGGAGGCGAGCAGCCGGGGGAATTCCGGCAAAGATGCCGGAACGCGTTCGAGGGCTGGCTTCCCGTGTTTTCCAGGGTGCAGGCAGCGGCGCTTGTCGTGCATGGAGGAACGATCATGTCGGTTATGGAATGCTTTGCGGTACCGCACAGGGATTACTACTGCTGGCAGGTGGAAAACGGGAGGGGCTACGCGGCGGAGCTTGTCATTGGCGGCCGGGTGGGAGAGATGCCCTGCCGGATCATGGAAGTGTCTGAATTCTGATCAGAGACCGGCACAAAGGCACCGCGTTTCATGTACGGTCACGCATAAAGGCTGCGGACGGAGTACAGGAACGCCGTGTAGTGATCGGATTTCATGCCGAGGCGCGAAAAAACGATCTGCCGGGAGAAGCCGGGTATGTAACAGGTCGATCTATGGGATGAACTGCTGCATGAAGGATAAAAAATGCGAAAAATACATGGAAACGGAGTTGGCATGAAGGAAAGAATAGTGGTACTTTGTCTGGGAGTGGTTCTGGATCTTGCGCTGGGAGATCCGCATGGTCTGTGGCATCCGGTCAGGGGGATCGGCTGGCTGATAGAACGGACGGAAACGGCGCTTCGCAGGGCGTTTTCAATCGCGGAGGAGAGGGAGCTCCACCGTGGGAGAAAGCGGGCTGCCGGAGCAGTCCTCGCGGTCTGGGTGCCCGCGGTATCTGTGGGGATCGCGGCAGGTCTTCGCTGTCTGTTTTTTGAGGCTGGAAGCCTTGCGGGCTGTCTGTTCGACGTGGTGCTCTGCTATCAGATGCTTGCCATGCGTTCCCTGAGGGATGAGAGCATGAAGGTGGCTAAGGAGCTTGAAGGGCAGGGGCTTTCCGCGGCGAGACAGGCGGTGTCCATGATCGTGGGAAGGGATACCGCCTGCCTGACGCGTGAGGGAGTGATCCGGGCCGCAGTGGAGACCGTGGCCGAGAATACCTCTGACGGGGTTGTGGCTCCAATACTCTATATGCTGGCATTTGGCCCGCTTGGCGGTGTGTTTTACAAGGCGGTCAACACGATGGACTCCATGATCGGATACAGGAATGACAGGTATTGTTATTTCGGGACGGCTGCAGCCAGGCTGGATGATGTGCTGAATTGGCTGCCGGCCAGAATTTCCGGGCTCTGCATGGTTGCCGCGTCCGGTCTGCTCGGAATGGATGCCGCAGGCGCATGGAGGATTTTTCGCAGGGACAGGTACCGGCACAAGAGCCCCAATTCGGCGCAGACCGAGGCAGCCTGCGCGGGCGCGCTGGGAATCCAGCTTGCGGGGGATGCGGTGTATTTCGGGAAAACGGTCCACAAGCCGCTGATCGGGGACGCGCTCCGGCCTGTGGAGGCTTCAGATATCGGAAGGGCCAACAGGCTGATGATGGGTGCCTCCTTTCTGGCGCTGGCAGCGGGCATTGCATTGTCACAGCTGCTCATGCTCTGTGGCGTCTGGAACTGAGAGGCGCCTTGTATGGAGGGCTTGCACAAAAGCCTCAGTCTATATTTTGAGTTCCACAATTGCCTATAAAGAAGATGGCTATAAAAGTTTATATCGAACAAAAGATATGGGGTTGCTTTCTAAAATATCCTCGAATAGTGTACTGGCAAAGGCCTTGTTCGATATTCAAAGTATACAGGCAGCCTGAGTCGCATCAGGTAGAGGCATCAGGCTTATGCCATGAAAAGAGCAGAACAGATTCTTGTTCTGTGAGTTTATAAATATCAACCACGAGTTGGTAAATAGTCAGGAAGATTACAGGGAGGATGGAAGATGGCGCGGGCAAAGCATGGGGGAGATATCTACAGGCAGGCTGTGAGGCTGGATTTTTCGACAAACGTCAATCCGCTTGGCATGCCTGCCGGCTGCAGGGACGCGTTCCTGTCCTCTTTTTCCATGGCGTCCCGGTATCCGGATCCGGAAGCGGAGGAGCTGTGCCTTGCCATAGCGGAAGCGGAACAGGTGGATAAAAGACAGGTAGTGCCGGGAAATGGAGCTTCTGAACTGATCTACGGCTTATGCCGGGCGGTCAGGCCCCGGAGGGCGCTTGTGACAGCTCCGGCCTTTTCGGAATATGAAGCCGCGGTGAGGGCTTCCGGCGGCGATATGGCGTACTGCCCGCTGAGGGAGGAGGAGGGCTTCCGGTTTCCCGCGGATCGCTTTGCGGACGGGATCACGGAGGACGTTCAGCTCGTTTTTGTCTGCAATCCCAATAATCCTACCGGCGTTACGATCACGAAGGCACAGATGGAGCAGATTGCGGAACGTTGTGTGGAGGCAGGGGCAGCCCTGTGCGTGGACGAGTGTTTTCTTCCCTTTTTAGAGCGGGAGAAGGAGCTTAGCATGAAAAATCTGCTTGACAGATACCCGAATCTGGTGGTGCTTCGCGCGTTTACCAAGTTTTACGGCATGCCGGGGCTAAGGCTGGGGTACGCCCTGGCCGCCGGGGAGGAGCTGAGGGAGCGGATCGAAATGTGCCTGCCGCCCTGGAGGATTTCCGCGCCTGCGCAAATGGCAGGGATCGCAGCGCTTCAGGATGTCGCCTTTGCCGCCCGCACCAGGGCTTATGTGCAGGAACAGAAGGAGTTTCTCCTGCGGCAGATGGAACAGGGGCTTGCGGAGAAAATCTACGGTTCCGGGGCAAATTTTATTTTTTTTAAGGGCAGGCCTGACCTGGCAGAGCGCCTGCAAAAACAGGGCATTCTGATCCGCTCCTGCGATGATTACCGGAACCTGCGAGAAGGATATTTCCGGATCGCGGTGCGGACGAGGGCGGAAAATGAGGAGCTGATCCGCTTCTGGAGGCTGCTGGACGGTGAAACCTGATCCGGCAGGTAAGCGGCTGCGCAGCTTACCGGTATATATGGAACCAGACCATTGCGCGCTGTATACTGACCGGGATCTCATCCGGCTTACCGGGTGTATCGGGAACAGACAGAAGGGCTCAGTTTGTAGAAAGCGGGCCGTATTATCAGAGGAGGGGAGAACAGATGCGTGCAAAACCGATCATGATCCAGGGAACGATGTCAAATGTGGGAAAGAGCCTGATCACGGCGGGGCTTTGCAGGATATTTTTGCAGGACGGATACCGTGTGGCGCCGTTTAAGTCCCAGAATATGGCGCTTAATTCCTATATCACAAAGGACGGACTGGAGATCGGGAGGGCGCAGGCGGTTCAGGCGGAGGCGGCCGGCGTGGAGCCGGTGGCGGCGATGAATCCCATTTTGCTGAAGCCTGTGACGGACATGGGATCCCAGGTGATCGTGAACGGCAGGGTGATGGGAAATATGCGTGCGGCGGATTATTTCAGGAGGAAGAAGGAGTTTATCCCGGTGATACGATCCGCGTATGAAAGCCTAGCGGCCTCTCATGATATCATTGTGATCGAGGGCGCCGGAAGCCCGGCGGAGATCAATCTGAAGCAGGATGACATCGTGAACATGGGCATGGCGGAAATCGCCGACGCGCCGGTGCTGCTGGTGGGAGATATCGACCGCGGTGGCGTGTTCGCCCAGATGGTGGGAACGGTCATGCTGCTGGAGCCGGAGGAGCGGGAACGAATCCGCGGACTTATCATCAATAAGTTCCGGGGGGACAGAGCCCTTCTTGCGCCGGGGCTTTCCATGCTGGAGGAGCGGTGCGGGAAGCCTGTGCTGGGGGTGGTGCCGTATCTTGATGTCAGCCTGGAGGAGGAGGATTCCCTGGGGGACAGCCTGCGGCAGTACAGGATGGAAAAGGAGCTGGATGTGGCGGTGATCCGGCTGCCAAGGATATCCAATTATACGGATTTTCAGGCGCTTTCCATGGAACCGCTTGTGTCGGTCCGGTATGTGTCCTCGGTGCGGGAGCTTGGGACGCCGGATCTTGTTGTTCTGCCCGGCACCAAGAGCACCATAAGCGATATGAACTGGCTGCGGGAAAGCGGGCTTGCGGCCGCACTGCTTCGCCTGGCAGCGATGCCGCAGGAACATGCTCCCCTGATCTTCGGAATCTGCGGAGGCTATCAGATGCTCGGCCGTACCATCAGCGACCCGGAAGGCGTGGAGGGGGGCGGCTCTGTTTCCGGCCTGGATCTTCTTCCGGTGGAGACCTGCCTGCAGGCGGCCAAGACCACAAGGCAGGTACAGGGAAAGACGCTTGCGCTTCGCGGGGCGTTTGAGGCGCTTTCGGGGCAGCCGGTTGGGGGATACGAGATCCACATGGGACAAACCATTCTGTATGGGGACGGATTTTTGGAGCTTTCCGGAGAAAATGGAGTGCCGCTGCGGGAGGGCTGCGTACAGGGCGGCGTGGCCGGAACCTATCTGCATGGCATTTTTGACGGGGATGATTTCCGGGGCGCCTTGGTCAGGCTTTTGTGCGGCAGAAAGGGACTGAATCCGGAGGAAAACAGGCAGGATTACACAGCCTTTAAGCAGCGGGAGTACGACAGGCTGGCTGCGTGCCTGCGGGAAAGCCTGGATCTTGAACGGATCCTTGAGGGTACCGTGTAGTGCGTCCGTGTAGGACGCTATAGATAATGGGTGGAAACCCCATACGGAACAAACTTAAAGGGGAATCATTAGCTACACACAGATGGTAGGTGACTAATGGCAACGAAACTGGAGAGAATAA
>CAMHJT010000004.1 GCA_946185495.1 uncultured Clostridiaceae bacterium
CTCAATCGTCGCCGGCGGCTTCCCCGTACAGTCATACAGCACGCGGTTAACCCCCTTCACCTCATTTACGATCCTGCCTGTCACAACGCCAAGCACCTCCCATGGAAGCTGCGCGGACTCGGCGGTCATAAAATCGCTGGTGTTGACCGCACGCAGCGCAACCGCATAGTCGTAGGTGCGGTCATCGCCCATGACGCCGACGCTGCGCATATTGGTGAGAGCCGCAAAATACTGGCCAAGCTCCCGGTCAATGCCGGCCTTCGCAATCTCCTCGCGGTAGATCGCGTCTGCCTCCTGCACGATCCGCACCTTCTCGGCCGTCACCTCGCCGACAATCCGAACCCCTAGCCCCGGTCCCGGGAAGGGCTGCCTGCTTACCAGATATTCCGGAATACCAAGCTCACGCCCCGCATTCCGCACCTCGTCTTTAAACAGCAGGCGAAGCGGCTCCACGATCTCCTTGAAATTCACATGATCCGGCAGACCTCCCACATTGTGATGGCTCTTGATCACGGCGGACTTGCCAAGTCCGGACTCAATCACATCCGGATAAATGGTGCCCTGCACCAGAAAATCGACAGCGCCGATCTGATTTGCCTGCTCCTCAAAGACGCGGATGAATTCCTCGCCAATGATCTTTCTTTTCTGCTCCGGCTCTGTCACGCCTGCCAGCTTCTGATAAAAGCGCTCCTGTGCGTTGACACGGATAAAATTCAGATCGTAGGGTCCCTCCGGACCAAATACAGCCTCGACTTCATCGCCCTCATCCTTCCGCAAAAGGCCGTGATCCACAAACACGCAGGTGAGCTGCTTTCCTACCGCCTTGGAGAGCAGAACCGCCGCTACGGAAGAATCCACGCCGCCCGACAGCGCACACAGTACCTTTCCATCGCCGATTCTCTGACGCAGCGCTCCGATCGTATCCTCGACAAAGGAGGACATTACCCAGTCCCCGCTGCAGCCGCAGACTTCATACACAAAATTGGAAAGCATCTGCATTCCCTCCGCCGTATGCATGACCTCCGGATGGAACTGTACCGCATACAGCTTCTTTTCCGGACATTCCATGGCGGCAACCGGGCAGACCGGCGTACACGCTGTGATCCGGAAGCCCTCCGGAGCCTTTGCGATATAGTCGGTATGGCTCATCCAGCAAACCGTCTGCTCCGACACCTTCCTAAACAGTGCGGACTCCCTATCCGTTATCTCCACCTGCGTCCTTCCATACTCGGATACCGGCGCGGTTGCAACCTCTCCGCCCAGAAGATAGCTCATGAGCTGGGAGCCATAGCAGATGCCGAGAATCGGAATGCCCATTTCCAGAAGCTCCTTCCCGCATCTGGGTGACTCCTCCTCGTATACACTGTTGGGACCTCCGGTAAAAATAATTCCCTTCGGGTTCAGCTTCCGGATCTGCTCCGGATCCATCGTATATGGATGAACCTCGCAGTACACCCTGCATTCCCGTACCCTTCTCGCGATCAGCTGGTTATACTGCCCGCCAAAATCTAATACTATCACTAATTCCTTATCCACGTCTTCTCTCCTCTGTATAATCCCGGTTTCAGGCCGCCTTTTCTTTCCTGTTTTCTTATAAAACAACTTCCAACCGGAAACGTCCTCTCTTCCGCTGTCTTATTCAGCTTCCTGCCCTTCTTCTTCCTGCTCTGTCGTCTTCTCAGGAACCTGAACGCCCATCTGCCCCAAAATGCACTCTACTGCTTTTTCCAGCTGGTTATCCTTCTCCCCGTTGGACTCCCGGTAAGCCTGCGCGTCAAATTCCACCTCCACATCCGGCTTGATCCCGATCTTGTGGATGTCATTTCCATTCGGCGTAAAATACTTGGCAATGGTCAGCTTTACCGCGGAACCGTCATTTAACGGAAACATTCTCTGCACGATGCCTTTTCCAAAGGTGTTGGTGCCCACAAGCATTCCGGTTCCATAATCCTTGATCGCCCCGGCAAATATCTCCGAAGCAGAGGCACTGTAACCGTTGACCAGCACCACCAATGGAAGCGTAAACTGTTCATCATCCGTTGAACTATACTCACTTGTCACATTCCCGTCCTTGTCTTCCGTATATACCAGCTTGCCCTCCGGCAGCATGTAATCCAGCATATCCACCGCGATATCCAGTAGCCCTCCGCCATTGTCCCGCAGGTCAACGATCAGGCCTTCCATTCCCTGCTGCTTCAGTTCGTCCACCGCCTGAATGTACTGGTTCGCCGTCACCTCATAAAAACTGGACACGCTGACATATCCGATGTTGTGATCCAGCATTTTCGAGGTTACAGTGGGATTTTCAACCTTACGCCGCTTCATCTGCAGGTCGTAGGTCTTGCCGTCAGAGCTCCGGTACACAGTCAGCGTCACGTCAGTGCCCTCCTGTCCCCGGATCTTTTTGACTACTGTGTCGATATCCTGATTCGAGATATCCTCGCCATCTACCTTGTCAATGACATCCTCTGCCATAAGTCCGGCTTTCTCTGCCGGCCCGTCTTCAAACACCTTGACCACGGTGATCACATTGGTGTCCGGATTCTGTGACACCTGGACGCCGACGCCGACATATTCCCCGCCGCTGTCCTCCAGAAAGCTGGCGTATTCCTCCGCATTGTAATAAACCGAATACGGATCATCGAGCGCTTCCATATAGCCCCTGATGATGCCATCCTGAAGCTTCTTCTCCTCTTCCTCAAAATAAAAATTCTTGTCGATCAGCCCGCTGATCGCCTCCAGCTTTTCATTTGTCTGCTTCCCCACCACTGAACTGTCGCTCAGCATCCTTACCTCGGTTTCCGCTTTTTCGGGCTCCTCCTGGTCCTGCGGCAGCGTCATCTTCACCTTTCCGCATCCTGCCGCCCCCAGCGCGATGACAGAAACCATCATTGTCAGAATCGCCCTTTTTGCCTGAAATCTCCTCATTCTAAAACCTCTTTCCTATTATTGTCACAAGGGTATCTGTTCAGCAGGTACTGAACAGATACGCAGCGGGTGAAGCCGGCACATCCTGATTCATCCGCTGCATGGCATAATACACTGTTGACACAGTCTGCGCAGCAAACGCGCAGATCTGCTGATTTCATTCTCATTTCAAAAACAACATGGAATCCGTCCCCTCACTGCAGATATGGAAGCGGGTCCACATATTCGCCGTCGAGACGCACACCGAAATGGCAGTGCGGGCCGGTAGATACGCCCGTAGATCCCGCCAGCGCGATCTGCTGTCCTGCCTGCACCACATCACCTACCGACACCAGCATGGAGGAATTGTGCATGTAGACGGTCACAACTCCGCCGCCATGGTCAATACAGATATAGTTGCCCGCTGCGTAATTGTACGTCGCGACGATCACAGTTCCCGGCGCGGCCGCCACAATCGAGGCGCCATAGTCACAGCCGATATCAATTCCCCTGTGGTAGGTACTCGCGCCTGCGATCGGCGCCTCCCTTCCTCCAAAGTAGGAGGATATCTGTGAATATCCGGGGACAGGCCATACAAAAATCCCACCTGTATAGGTGCTGCTTACGCTCCTGCTCGCAGTCATCTCTGCTGAAGCGATCAGTGCGTCCGCCTCCTGCTCCGCCCTGGTATATTTCCGGATCTCCTCATTCTGATTACGGATGGATTCCGCATATTGCTCCATCTGCTTCTGCTTCTCCACCAACAGGATCTCCAGCGCCTCCTGTTGTCCTTTAAGCTCCGCGTGCAGCTTCTGATTCCGCACCAGATCGCGGTCCATCTTTTCACGCAGGTTTGCAACCTGCTCCTTTGCCTCCTTCAGCTGCTTTAACAGGTTATAATCGTAAAAGGACACCTGGTTCACATATTCTGACCTATTCAACATATCCGACATGTTATTGGCCGTAAGCAGCACATCCATATAGCTCATCTGGCCGGATTCATATACCATCTGGATCCGCAGCTTCATCGCTTCATATTGTTCAAGCTGTGCCTGTTTGGCTTCCACGAACTGATCCTGCGTATCCTCAATGGTCTGCTTGAGGATCACCTCGTTTTGCTCGAGCTCCCGGATCGTATCCTGCATCTCGTTGAGGGATTCATCGAGCTGCGTGATATATTGAACCACACTCTCTTTGGCTACTTCCAGCTTGTCAAGGATTTTCTGCGCCTCCTGACGCTTCTTCGCCGCAATCTCCGCGTCGTTTACCGCCTGCTGTACATCTATCGTCGGCGTATAATATTCAATCTGAATCGGCAGGTTCGTCGCAGCCTGCGTAGCAGCCTCAGTCGTCCCGGCCTCCGTGCTGCCCTTCTGCTTCTCTGTCGTTTTTTTATCCTTTTTTCCGGAGTTTTTCTTTCCGTCATCCTTTTTTTCGGTTGTGACAGCCTCCTTCGCAGGCTTCCCTGAATCAGCAGGAGCTTCGGTCACAGGCGCTGACGTCTGGGGCTGGAGCGCCTCTGTCGCAGGCGCTGATGTCTGGGGCTGGGGGGCTTCGGTCACAGGCGCCGCTGTCTCCGGCTGCAGCAACTCCGTGACAGGCTCTCCGATCGTTTCCGCGGTTTCCGCCTCCGGTGCTTCTCCAGCATTCTCTGTCGCCGTGGCATGCGAAAAACATCCCAGCGCAAGGCTCAGTACAACCAGCATGGAAGCCATGCATTTCCTGCCATGTACCCTCATCACACGCACCCCCTCACTCAAACTCTCAAATGCTTATGCGTTGTTACAAAGCTTCCCAGGAAGCCGACGCCCACGCCAAACAGGATGGAAATCGGAACCAGCCGGGCAAACACTTCTCCCGCCGGAGCGAACCGGATCATATTCTCAACAATCAGGAAATGCCCCATCAGATATTTTGTGACTGCATTGTACAGAAAATACAGTCCAAACAACGGTAAAATGGAACCAACCAGCCCCAGCAGCATACCCTCGATCAGGAAGGGCGCCCGCACGAACAGATCCGTCGCGCCGATCAGCTTCATAATTGCGATCTCTTCCTTCCGTACCGAAATGCCGATCGTGATTGTGTTGCTGATCAGGAAGAGGGATACCAGCAAAAGGATCAGGATCACGCTGATCGAAGCATACCCTACCAGCCGGTTGAGGGAGCTGACACTGTTAGCCACCGTATCGCTGCTGTTTACCTTCCTCACTCCCGAAATGTTCTTCACCTGATCCACCGTCTCGGCCTGCTCGCCGATATTCCGGAACGTCAGTTCAAAGGATGAGCTGTTCTGCAGGGGATTGTCATCTCCAAACACGGAATTCACATATTCCATATCCCCGTGGTACATCTCCTGCACATAGGCCTCCCACGCCTTGTCGGCAGAAATGTATTCAATGGAGGCAATATTGGGAATCGTCTGCAGCTCCTCCCCGATCTTCAAAATCTGTTCGTCTGTCAGCCCTTCATCAAAAAACACGGACACCGTGAGGGAATCCTCAATAGACCGCACCGTTAGCTCTACATTCTGCACTATGGCATAGAATACGCCAAACAAAAAAATACAGGCGACGATGGTTCCGATCGATGCTAGTGAAAACAACAGATTTCTCCTGATATTTTTCAGTCCCTGCCGGATACTATATCCCAATGTACTAATCTTCATCTAAATAACCACCTTTTTCCATATCGCTGATCAGCCTGCCCTTCTTCAGGACGATCACGCGCTTCTGCATCAGGTTCACAATCTCCCTGTCATGTGTCACAACCAGCACCGTTGTCCCTCTCCGGTTGATCTCCTCCAGCAGCCGCATGCTCTCTAGGGATTTCTTTGGATCCAGATTTCCCGTCGGCTCATCCGCGAGAATGATCTTCGGTTCATTGACGATCGCCCTGGCCAGCGCAACTCTCTGTTGTTCACCGCCCGACAACTCCCTCGGATACTGCTTGTATTTATCCGCAAGCCCCACCATCGTCAGTGTGGCAGGCACCTGCCTCCGTATCTCCTTCTGCGTCTTCTCAATGACCTGCTGCGCAAATGCCACATTTTCAAATACAGTGCGGTCCTTCAAAAGCCTGAAATTCTGAAACACCACCCCGATCTTGCGCCTGAGCATCGGGATCTCGTTCTTCTTCATCCGGCTGTATTCCATTCCGTCTACTACGATCTCTCCCACGGTCGGCTTGATCTCCTGCAGCAAAAGCTTGATCAGCGTAGTCTTGCCTGACCCGCTGCTGCCCACAATAAATACAAACTCGCCCTCCCTCACGCGAAAGGACACATCATCCAGTGCCGTCACCGTCGGATACCGCATGGTCACATGATCCAGCATAATCATAACAAAGTACCCCTCTTCTGAACATAATACATATGATCTTAATAATCCAGTGATTCCATATACTTCATATACTTGACTACCATCAATGCAATCTTAAATGTAATGGCATCCTCAAAGACACGCAGATCCAGCCCGGTACTCTTCTGGAGCTTATCCAGCCTGTACACCAGCGTGTTCCTGTGGATATAAAGCTGTCTGGAAGTCTCTGATACATTCAGGCTGTTCTCAAAAAATTTGTTGATCGTCGTCAGTGTCTCCTCATCGAAATCATCCGGAGACCGGTTCTCAAAAATTTCCTTGATGAACATCTTACAAAGCGGAATGGGAAGCTGATAGATCAGACGCCCGATTCCAAGATTGCTGTAGGCTATGATATTGCGGTTACCATAAAAGATCTTGCCCACATCCAGAGCCATCTTCGCCTCCTTATATGAACGTGATACCTCCTTGATCTCATTGACAATCGTACCAAAGGCCACATGTACAGAGGACATTGCCTCAGAATTCAACATATCTACAATCACCTTTGCCGTCTTGTTCATATCCTCATAAGTCTCATTCTGCTTCACTTCCTTGACCAAAATGATATTCTTCTCATCCACAGCTGTCACAAAATCCTTCACCTTGGTGGAAAAGAGATTCCGGATCGTCTCCATCGCATTGGTATCCTTCTCGGTCTTGGTCTCCACAATAAAGACGATGCGCTTGACGTCGGTGTCGATATGAAGCTTCTTCGCCCTGTTATAAATATCCACAAGCAGCAGATTGTCAAGCAAAAGGTTCTTGATAAAGTTATCCTTGTCAAACCGCTCCTTATAGGCTACCAGCAGATTCTGCACCTGGAAGGCCGCGATCTTGCCGATCATATAGACATCGTCCGCTTCCCCCTTCGCAATGATCACATATTCCAGCTGGTTCTCGTCAAATACCTTAAAAAACTGATATCCCTGCAGCATCTGACTCTCCGCAGCGGAATTTACAAACGCGAGCACGGATTCCTCATACTCGTTCGTATCACGCAGGGTTGCCGCCAGCGCCTTCCCCTCTGTATCCATCACACACAGATCGATTCTGGTGATCGCCTTGATCCCCTCAATGGTATCCTGCAAGATCTGATTTGATATCATCCTGTCACCCCTTCTCATTTTTATCTTCTGCCGCCTCCGGCAGAACTGCTATCGTAACAATCCGGACCGGATCGAGCATAGTCCACTCTTTATTTTAACGGAAGATGGAGAAAAAAGAAAGCAAATGTTATAAAAATTTACTCTTTTTTCACAAAAAAAGGCGGCCGCATACGCAGCCGCCAAAATAATCACGCTCTATTCAGATCAATCAAGAATCTTCTGCTCTGTGTCCTTATCAAAGATATGGATCTTGCTCACGTCAAATGCAAGTGTAACGGTATCTCCCGGTCTTGCAGTTGTACGCGCGTTAACTCTCGCTGTAATATCAAACGAATCAATCGTAAAGTACAGATAAACCTCGGCACCTAACATCTCGTAGATCGTAATTCTCGCATCGATGATACTCTCCGGTGAAGACTCGATGAACAGCTGCTCATCATGAATATCCTCAGGACGGATACCAAGAATTACCTCACGGTCAATATAGTTCTGATCAATCAGGATCTGAGCCTTGGAATCCGGTACCTTGATGGAATGCGCACCGAACATAAGCAGTACGTCAGCACCTGACTTAACAACACGGCACTCAACAAAGTTCATCGGAGGCATGCCCATGAATCCGGCTACGAACAGGTTGTTTGGCTTATCATATAAATTCTGAGGAGAATCTACCTGCTGAACAATACCGTCCTTCATAACTACGATTCTGGTACCAAGTGTCATAGCCTCGGTCTGGTCATGTGTTACATAGATGATGGTTGTCTGCAGTCTCTGATGCAGCTTGGAGATCTCAACACGCATCTGCACACGAAGCTTTGCATCCAGGTTTGACAAAGGCTCGTCCATCAGGAATACCTTCGGCTCACGCACGATTGCACGTCCCATCGCCACACGCTGTCTCTGACCACCTGATAAAGCCTTCGGCTTACGGTCTAACAAATGCTCAATATCCAAAATCTTGGCAGCCTCATGCACCTGCTTGTCAATTCTCTCCTTCGGAACCTTACGAAGCTTCAGACCAAACGCCATATTGTCATATACGGACATATGCGGATACAAAGCGTAGTTCTGGAATACCATCGCAATATCACGATCCTTCGGTTCTACATCATTTACCATCTTGTCGCCGATCCACAGCTCACCGGAGCTGATATCCTCCAAACCTGCGATCATACGAAGGGTTGTGGACTTACCACATCCTGAAGGACCTACAAAGATGATGAACTCCTTGTCCTCGATCTCAAGATTGAAATCCTTCACGGCGTTAAAACCGTTGGAATAAATCTTATAAATGTTTTTGAGTGATAAACTAGCCATGTTTTTATTTCCTCCTCAGATATATAGTTTTTGTAACAACATATCCTTATGATACATCATTTATTTTTTTTTGGGAATATTACTATTCGACAAATTCATTTTCAATTCTTTGTTCAAAATGTCATTTAGCAAAATAAACTGTAAAAATTGACCATGATAACATATTGTTTATTATCAATATATACCGAAAACAACCCGAATTTTAACTGTTTCTATCTGCTTTTTTCGCAAAGTCATGCAAATTATCTAACTATTCCTGCTCCGATTTCCCTATTTTTGAATTCTTTTTATGTAAAATGCCCAAAGTACGTCCTATTCATCCGACGACCTGCGCTGGCGCTTTAGCTCGCGCTTCATCCTCAGATTACTCATCCAGGCCTTGATCCCGCCGCTGCGGCGGAACCATCTGTATATGTTCTGAATCCGGAACCTTTCCGCGCCGGAGGGGATGTTGTCCTCCAGAACAGCCTTCTCATACAAAAGATTGCCTGTAAACAAAATGAGCCCCGCATTCATCTGGCTTCTGAACTTCTCCAAAAGCTCAAGCTGCTGCTGATCCTCCAGGGCAAACAGCAGAATGTCGGGCGCGACCGAGTTGATCTCATTCACAATATGCTCCGGCGTAAGCTCCTTCTCCGCAAGGGAGAAGCCGCCAAAGGTCAGATACGGCCGCTTCTCATGCACGTTCTTCTGCACGGAGGTATACTTCTCCTCATCTGCCGCGATCAGCATAAACTCATAGCCCATCTCAACCGCCCGGTCCAGAATATTGTCAAAAAAACCATCCGGAAAGAACGACTGTCTCTGATATCCGAGCACCTGATTGATGCTGCTGTTGACGCCCGGATTACCGGGAAGCACAAGCTCACTCTCCTCCACCTGTGCCTTCCACTCCGGATGCTCTTTCAACAGCAGCAGCGTATTACTGTTCACGAAATATACCACATGACTGCCCTCCCGCTGCATACAGTCAAACGCTGTGCTGATGGCAGTCTCTGTCGATGCGATGTCAACCATCACATCCAGCAGTTTAATCCTATCACTCATAAGTTACCCCTGTTACTGGACAGTCGTGTCATTCCTGCCAACTATCACAAATATCTCAACGCCCTCAGTAGACACATCGACGCCGGAATCCACGCTTCCAACCTCGATCACCGCGTCCTGGAAATATCCGGCCAGATCCTGGCCCATTCCCTCCTGAGGTACAAAAATCCTGGTCTGCTGCTCACTTGAAATGGAATAGTTGCCCGTAGCGACATCTGTAAAGCCGTTACCTGTAAGCTTGTCCATCCATGCCTTCGCTATGCCTGCCACACCCGTGCTGTTAAGCACCAGAATCTTCCTGTCCGTAGACGGGATCGCCTGTTCTTCGGTTGTCGCCTCCTCTGTCGGCTCCTCCGTCAGGATTTCCTCTGTCGTCGGCTCCTCCGTCGTCGGTTCTTCCGTCATGGGCTCCTCTGTTGTCGGCTCCTGGTTTTGCGCATACATGTCGTTATTCCCGGATGGCCGGTTGCGATCAGAATTCACCTTAATAAGGAAAAAGGCCGCGAATCCAACAATCAGGGCAGCCATCAGCACAATCAAAGATCGAAGGAACGCCTCGGCAAAAACCTTGAGCATGATCTTTTTATCCATAGTATCGCCTCCTGAAATTTTTCATAAGTACACCAAGTATAACAGAATTGATTTTTGTTTTCAACCTTTTCCTTCCTGTTTCACTCTTTTGACACAGATTTCGTTTCGGTTTTGGCTTACCGGACGGCTTCCGGCGGATAGTTCATTTGCACTCCGGGCACGCTCTCGCTTAGTTGCTCACGCAACGGTACTAAGATGCGCCAGCTTTGCCCGCTGCGTATCTGCTTGACACCTGCTGAGCCGTTACCATAATTTCGTCATATTCCATCAGACAGCCGGGCAAGTCCTGTCTCATCAAACCAGTCTGCCTGAAGGTCAAACAGGTGTCTTATATAATCTCCGGAAAAGATAGACTGCGGCTCGCCGAAGCGGTCCATACGGCCGTCCTTAAGGCAGAGAAGCCGGTCCGAGATCCTGCGCGCCAGCTCCAGCTCATGCAGGGAGAGGATCACGGTCATGTCCCTGCCGCGCCTCATTTCCTGCAGGAGGGATAAAAATTCCAGCTTATACCGGATATCCAGAAAGGAGGTGGGCTCGTCCAGCAAAAGCAGCTCCGGCTCCTGGCAAAACGCCCTTGCCAGCAGGACCCGCTGGCGCTGACCGTCGCTTAACGTATCAAACTCCCGGTCCCGGAGTTCCCTGATCCGCAAAAGCTCTATTCCCTCCTCGATCACATCCCGGTCCCTGTTGGAAAGCAGGCCGAACCTGCCGGTATAGGGATAGCGTCCGGAGGCCACCACCTCCCCGCAGGTGAGATACTCCGATCTCACCCTGTCCGTAAACACGAAGGCTACCCGTTTCGCACGCTCCGCGCGCGGCAGGGAATCCAGCTCCCCGTCCCCGAGCACCACCTTTCCCCCAAGGGGTTCCAGAAGTCCGGCTATGCTCTTTAGCAGGGTGGATTTTCCGGCTCCGTTCGGGCCGATGACGGTCAGGATCTCCCCTTTCTTCAGAGAAAATGTCAGATCCCGGATCAGCGGAAGGCCGTGGTAGCCGGCCGTCAGCTTTTCCGCCTGAAAAAAAATCTGTTCCATGCTCAGTCCTCCCTCTTCCGATCCATCAAAAGCCAGATCACGACAGGCGCTCCAAACACCGCCGTCACTGTGCTGATGGAAAGCTCCACCGGAGCCAGTACCATCCTGGCGATCAGGTCACAGGCCAGGCAGAACAGACCGCCTCCCAAAAAGGTTCCCGGGATCATCCAGCCCGGTGCCTCCGTTTTCAGACACCGCCTGATCAGATGCGGAACGGCGATCCCCACAAAGGAAATGGGCCCGGCAAACGCGACCACACAGGCGGACAGGATGCTGGACAAAAGGATCAGCTCCACCCTCAGCAGGCGGATGTTCACGCCAAGCCCGGCCGCATGGCTCTCCCCCATCCGGTAGGCGTTGATCGGCTTCGAGATCAAAGACACCAGCACCGCCGCCGCAAAAACCAGCACTGCCGAGATCCGCACATGCTCCCAGGTCATGCCGGAAAAGCTTCCCCTTGACCAGTTGTGCAGATTGACGATATCGGCGTCATCCGCAAATGTGACAACCAGTTCCGTGACCGCCGAGCAGATATATCCGATCATCACTCCGCCCACCACCAGCTTTGCCATGCTCCGGACCTTTCCCGAGAGCGCAAGCACCAGCGCAAGGGAGGCCACTGCCCCGGCAAAGGCGGATACGATCAGCATTCCCTGGCTGACGCGGACCGACCGCCCCAGCAGAAAGATCATGGAAAGCGCCACCGTAAGCTTCGCGCCGGACGATATGCCCAGCACAAAGGGTCCCGCGATCGGATTGTGAAAAAACGTCTGGAGCAGATATCCGGAAAGCGCCAGGGCGCCGCCGAGGATCCATGCCTCGCAGGCCCGCGGGAGCCGTATCTCTATCACGATCCTGGACGCCACCTCATCCACCGACTGTCCCAGAAGCGTCTCCACCGCCTCGTGGAGAGGGATAGAAATGCTGCCGTATAAAATACTGCACGCCATGCACAGGACACAGCCCGCCGCCAGCAGAAACAAAGCCGCGGCACGCCGCACCGCATTCGATGATCGCTCCCTCATTTCCATACTCCTCCCGCTTATCTATTATCTCCATGCCTGCCGCCGGACAGGGATTTCCGCCACCTCTCCATCACTCAGGCATCCTGTTGCGCTTCCCTCATTTTAACGGATACAGATAGGTCAGCGCTTCCGTCTCCCCTGCCAGCATCGCATGGAGATCCTCTATCATCCCGCCGGCCGAAAGGGACTGCTGGTATAGATCCTGCGTGGTGCACCAGACCTTTCCCTCCTTCACAGCCTTAAAATCCTCAAGAGGCCTCATCTCGTCCAGCAATTCCTCCAGGGACTGCGGGGCGCCGCCGATCGTGCTGTTATAGATCAGGTAATCCGCCTCCCTCGCCCTGCGGTAGAATTCCTCCTGCTGCATATTCACCGTAGAGCGCCTGTTCTCCCCGTCATCCTCCCCGGAGAAGACATACGTGCCGCCAGCCAGCTCGATCATTCTCGGCACATAGTCCGACGACCGCCTGACATTGACGCTTCCGTTTGCCGTAATATAGAAAAACGCGACTGTACTGCCGGCAGAGTCTTCCTGCTTTACCCGTTCCACGACCGCCTTCTGGGCTTTTACGACCTCCGCGGCCTCTTCCTCCCTGTCAAACAGCAGACCGTACACCAAGATCCACTCCACCCGCCCAAGAGGGTGCGTCTCATAGCTTGCGCGGTCCACCAGCACCGGAATGCCAAAGCTCTCCAGCTTTTCCACAACCGCAGGCGAATGCAGGATCATGCTGTTCTCTATGGCAATGCCGCAATGTCCGGAGACCAGAAGCTCATAATCCGGCATATTGTATTTTCCGGCATAGGAAAGAGTGCCCTCCTCCATTGCGGCTTTTGCCTCCGGAATGCACCAGTTCTCCGCCTTCTGGCCGGAAAAACAGACCATGGGAAGCGCGTCCAGCGCGCATACCATGTCCATCGCCGCGGACGCGACCAGATAGACGTTTTGAATCGGGCGCTGCAGCAAAATGACATCCTCCGGCAGATCCTCCGGAATCTCCTTCTGCTCCGGAACAACCAGATATCTTCTTCCATCTCCCACGGTGAGAAGGGCATAGCCGTCCCTGTAATAATCCACCGCAAATTCCCTGGCAAATTCCGGCTCCAGGCTTCTTACATACGTAAGCTGCGCGCTGATTTCCGTTTCCCTGTCCGCTACAGCGTTCTCTGTCCCGCCTCCACCGCCGCAGGCCGTAAGCGCCGCCAGGCACAGCGCCGCAAGCAGGATCCAACCTGTCCGTTTCATCTGTCTCACCTCATTTATGCGCGGGTTGCCGCCGCCTTTCATCCTGATCCGTAACTGCTCGGCAAAATATACTGTTTGGGTACGGTCTGCGCAGTGAATGCGCAGACCTGCTGAGTAGTTACGTTATTCCTTCTGTTTCCGCCTGCGCAAATACACGCAGGCGCAGATCACGATAGCCAACAGGATCACAGCAGCCACGATCCAGACCGCCGCAGTGCCCGTTTCCGCCTTTTTCAATGTCGCAGGGTCAAATACCAGCGTATACGCAATCTCATGAGGCCTGCTCATGGCAGTCGTATCCGCCACCACCTCCATGCCGTCAAACGCCAGCAGCGGAACCAGAAACACGGAATTCCCTTCCTTATTCACTGGAAAATACTGCTTACCGTTGACATACATATAGTCATAATTAGGACTGCTCCACGCAATCCTTACCATCGCTGTTCCGTCCCTGACCTCAAGCACTGCCGGGGAATCCACGGTTGCCCTTCCGCTGCCGCCCTCAAGAGAAACCTCTACGGTATAGGTCCCGTCCTTTTCCTCAAGCTTCAACGGCTTAAGCTCCGGATCCTCCGTCTTTGCCGACGGCTCCTGTCCCTTGGAGCCGTTTTCCACATCCTTTGAGGCGTCCTGCTCCTCGGATCCGTTTTCCGCATCCTTTGAGGCGTCCTGCTCCTCAGATCCGTTCTCCGCATCTTTCGCAGCGTCCTGCTCCTCAGATCCGTTCTCCGCATCTTTCGCAGCGTCCTGTTCTCCGGCGCTTTGTTTCTCCGCTTCTGCCTGTTTTGTGTCCCCGCTTCCGTCTGATGAAATCTCCCCGGCTTCGTCTGCAGGATTTCCTGTCCTTTCAGGCAGCGCTTCTGCCGGAAGGGAAGCCGACTGAAATACAAGTGTCCTGTCATACCACTGCTGCTTCCGCTTGCTGAACGCCGCGCACGCGATGTCGCTGTCCAGCGTCTCCACCGGCACCGTATAGGTATAGGCGCCATCCGCATCCTCCACATAGGGGATCATTTCCTCCTCTGCGGCCTGCGCCGCCTCCTCTCCTGTTCCCATAAAGAGCTTCTCGTAGCCCGTTCCGCTCAGTGTCAGGACCGCCTGCATCTCTCCCCCTGACACCGTCAGGTCTGCCTTAACAATCCGGAACATGGAGGAGCTGGAAGACACCTCAATGGAATATGTACCATCCTGCACCTCCTGCCCCGTAATCCCTTCTGCCGAGACCGGAAACCACATCCCTATCACGCATAGAATGACCAGCCATATCCTTACCCATGTTTTCATCTGTTTTCCTCTCCTTTTCTGCGTACTGTCCGTTCAACATCGTATCAGCTAAGCAGTTTTTCTCCTGAAAGAAAAGTCCCGCAGGTACCTGCGGGACTTTTACCAGCGCGTCTTTTCAGCTATATCACCAAAAACCGTCCGTCCATTCAACGACCAGCCGTAGTTCCTGCTACTCCATCGCCTTCTTGGTATGCTCTACATAAATATCCTGAATGTCCGGAACCTGTCCAAGTCCTTCCAGAATGCACTCAACCTCATATCCCTCTTTGGTCAGGATGGATTTCCAAGAATCGTCCTCATCACCGGCCATATCGTTGTTGGCGTGGTCGCCTGCCACAACCATCAGCGGCTCCAGTACCACCCGCTTATAGGTTCCTTTTTCCTTCAGGGCAGCGATCACATCCTCCAAAGATGGCTCCGCCTCCACGGTTCCAATATAATAGTTGTCAAATCCCTGCTCCGTCAGGCGCCCCTGAATCTTCGCGTACACCTGGTTGGAATCTGCCTCGGTTCCATGTCCCATGAAACAGATTGCCGTCTCGCCGTCATCATAGGAAGCTGTCTTCTTTGTGACAGCCTGGATCACGGCGTCAATATCCGCATCCTCCATCAACAGCGGCTGTGCCAGAACGGTCTTGTCAAACTTGTCCTTATATTTGTCCAAAGCATCTGCCAGATCCGTGTACTCAAAACCATTCATCAAATGGGTCGGCTGCACGATCAAAGTTTTGATCCCGTCTTCTACCGCCCGGTCTAACGCCTGCTCCACATTGTCGATCTCCAGGCCGTCCCTCTCCTTGAGCTTATCGATAATGATCTGGCTTGTAAAGGCACGCCGCACCTCATACTCCGGAAAAGCGTCCGCGATCTTTTTCTCAATCGCGCCGATCGTCAGATCCCTCGACTCGTTATAACTGGTACCGAAGCTGACTACCAGGATCGCTGTGTCCTCTGCCTTTTCCTGGTCCTCCTTTGAAGCGGAATCCGCCTCATCCTGTCCGACCTCTTCAGCCTCTTCGTCCTGTCCGGCCTCTTCGGTCTCCTCATCCTGCACCTCGTCCTTTTCTGCCTCCTGCGTGGCTTCCGGCTTTGCACCGGTTCCACCGCCGCATCCGGTCACGCAAAAAATCCCCATCAGGGAAGCCATCAATACTGCTGCAACTTTCTTCTTCATGTTCTTTCTCCTTCTTTCCAAATATGGTTTCAAATGATCGTAAAAGCCCCGAAAATTGCAATCTATGGCGCAGCTCCTTTTGGACACCATAAGAAAAACCCTTTTCCGCATCCGGCAAAGGGCCTGTACTCAAAACACAACGCAGTTGCCCGGCCTTTCCCGGACAGCCGCCGAATTTCTTCCTGTATTCCTGACGTACAGCCAATTACTCGTGGCCTTGAAGCCGTCATACCGGCGCGCACGCGCTGCAGGCAGCTTCTGTACAGCAGTCAGGCAGGTCTCCCGACTCATAGATCTTCGCATCCGCCATCTTCCCAGTTGCCCAGTGATATATCGGCCTCTGCTCCCTAAATACGGTGACGAGTTCGTACAGGATTCTCACCTGTTTCCCTTTTCACCAGAACCGATGAACCGGCACCAAGCCGTTCCATCCTTCTGACACCTGACTCCTTTTTCTTCAAAAGGGGTAACTAACTTGCTGAATAGTTACCACAAGTGCTTATTGTAGCACACTATCTCCTGTCTGACAAGCCCACATTAAAATATTATGGGCATCGCTTCTCTTCTGAAAGAAACTGTCACATGCCGGATGGCTCCCAACGGGTCGTTCATTTACACTCCGGGTACGCTTTCGCTTAGCTGCTCACCAAGGACCGGCGTTCACAAATAGCCCTTGAGCACCTCCCCGATTCCGCAGACTACGCGAATCACGCTGTCTGCCTCCCCCGCAAGCATGCAGTGGATTCTGCCGACCGTCTCCCGGTATGCCCGCTCAAAGGGATTCATCGGCACAAGCCCGCCTCCGATCTCATCGCTTATAATGACCAGCCCGCCTTTTTTTTGAAGCAGCGCCTCCGCTTCCCGTTCGCAGTCCCTTCCCTCCAGAAGCTGCCGCCGGATCTGTTCATGATAGCCCGAAACCACCTCGTATCCCTGCGGGAAATGCGCCCGCACATACGCTCCCTTTCCCTGATACGCCCCGCCGATCACCAGGATCGTTTTTCCGTTCTCCATCCGTGCTCCTTTCCTGACCGGTTTCCCTTGTTCCGGTTCCCTTTCCCTGCTGTTTTTTAAAATGCCAAGCGTTCCCCGCGCCTTGTGCCAGACAGGGATGCCGCAGACAACCTCAGCCACGCCGTCAGCGGCGGCCGCAAGCCTCGCGTTCCACGCTCCCAGCAGGCGGATATAGTTCAGGGTTTCCTCCCCCCACGCCATCGGCTCGGAGAAAATCTCATTTGTCACAATGACCATGCAGCCTGCGGCAGCCGCAAGGCCGCCCAGGATCTCCGGCATCCTGCAGGCATCCTCCCCCGCCTTCCATAACGGCTCCGGGTACAGGCATCCCGCAAGCAGGTTGGACAGATCCTCCAGCATGACGACCGACTGCTCCCCAAATACCGCCTGTCCTGTCTCACTTGTCCCGACAGGCGCAGGTGCCAGGACCGCATCCTCGCCTGCCGCGCAGGACAGGAAAAAATCCGGCCCGCACTCAACCGTGCGGAAACCGTACCCCGCCCGCTGCGCGCGGTGCCTTGCGATCCGCGCAAGGCTCTCCCCGTCACGCGCTGTCATGGTCGCAAGATAATAAAGCCCGCCCCGCTCCCGGCAGATTTGCCCTGCAAAGCGCACCGCCAGCTGTTCCGCAAACGCGGATTTCCCACTGCCGCTGCCTCCCGTAACCAATATCAGCATCCGATGTCCTCCCGTTCATAGCGTTCATACGCAGTGATCTCATAGTCCGCGAAGCTGCCCATGCCCTGATACACCGCCTCCGCCATGTCCAGCAACGGATACAGCATCACAGCGCCGCTTCCTTCTCCCAGGCACATTCTTCCATGGAGGATCGCCTCCAAGCCGAGCCCGGAAAGCGCCAGCCCTCCGACCGGCTCCTGAGAGACATGGGAAGCCAGCAGGTAATCCGTTACCCTGCAGTCCATCCGCATGGCGCAAAGCGCCGCTACCGCGCAGATCGCGCCATCTATCACCAGCGGAACGCCGCACTCCATCGCGCCGAGGCACGCACCGGCCATGGCCACGATCTCCAGGCCTCCCACCTCCGCCAGAATTTCCACCGGATCGTCCATTCCTTTTTCCCGCACGCGAGCGACTGCCCTGCGCACCACCTCCCGCTTTCTGGCCAGTCCCTCCTCTGAGAGACCCGCGCCCCTGCCCGTCACCCGGTCAGGCTCCAGACCGAGAAAAACAGCGGCAAGCGCACTCGCGGGCGTCGTGTTGCCAATTCCCATCTCACCCGCGGCAAGGATTCCATATCCGCGCTTTGCCAGCTCCCGCACCTGGCTTCTTCCGATATCCAGCGCCTGCCTGCACTGCTCAACCGACATGGCGGGTCCCGCTGCCAGATTGGCGGTACCCGTCGCCACCTTCCTGTCCACCACCGCGCCCGTCACAAGACGTTTTTCCGGATAACGCGCCGTACGGATTCCCACATCCGTCACAAATACATCCGCCCCCGCCTTCTGCGCCAGATAATTCACCGTGGAGCAACCCCTCGCGAAATTCTCACTGACAATCCGGGTGACCTCCTGACCGGTCTGAGTCACGCCCTCCTCCACCACGCCGTGATCCGCGCAGTAGATCAAAAGCCCCTTCCTTCGCAGGTCATGAGGCCCGGCGCTGCACTTGATCCTGCTGATCTTTTTAATGTAGTCCTCTAATAGTCCAAGGCTGTCGATGGGTTTGGCGATGGAATCCCAGCGGGCCGCAGCAAGCCGTCCGCTCTGATAACGCAGGCACTGCTCAAGGAAGTGAAGCGCTGGAAGCGGATTCCCGGGATAATAAAAATGCGGAAAGCCCGCAAGCATGGACGGCGTGTGCACCATGCACACATAAGACTGGTTCCGCGTCGGCTTCGCCGCAAGGAAATCCTTTCCCGGCAGCGTACAGTCCCAGTAGTGGAACTCGTGCCCGCGCAGCACAGTATCCTTACCGCCTGCAAGGCCCGCGCCAAGGCTTCTCGCCTCCATGTATCCAAACCGGACCAGCTTTTCCTTCCGGACACCGTGCCCGGGCAGCACCCCCGCCATCCGGTACCTCTTTCCATCTACGCCCTCCAGACTGTCCTGCAGATACAAAAAACCTCCGCATTCCGCGACGCAGGGCATTCCGTCCCGGCAGGCCCGCAGGATGCTGTGCCGCATCGAGCTGTTGCGCTCCAGCGCCGCAGCATACCGCTCCGGATATCCGCCCCACAGAACCAGCCCGTCCGTGTCCGGCGGAATTTCCGCGTCATGCAGGGGGGAGAAAAACTGAAGCTCTGCTCCCATTTTCTCCAGCAGCTCCTGGTTTTCCACATAATAAAATGAAAATGCCTCATCCCTGGCCACTGCCAGGCGCACCGTCCGACTGACGCGGCCCGGGATGACACCGTCCACGCTGCCGCCATTTATCCTTTTGTCCCGCGTCTCTTCCCCGTTCCTGCATGACCGGCCGCTTTTCGCGATCTCCACGATCCGGTTCCAATCCACCGTCCGCTCCATCTGATCGGCCACAGCGTCCGCCCATCCCCTGAAATCCTGTAATTCCTCCGGCGCGAACAGGCCCAGATGCCTGGACGGAAGCGTCAGCTCAGGCAGATCCGGAAGATACCCAAGCACCGGTATCCCGCAGTCCGCCTCCATCATTTGTTTCAGCTCCCCATACGCCTCACCGGAAACACGGTTAAGCACAACACCCCTGATCCCGTGATCCTGCCGGAATGCAAGGATCTCCTTTACCACCGCAGACAGACGGGCTCCGCTCTCCCTCCCGGATTCCGGATTTTTCATGCTTGCAGTTCCACCAGCTTCCAGACTTTTCGTGCCTGTCTGGTGAGAGCGGCCTGCGCGCCCCGCATCCGCCGTCCCGCCAATTTCCAGACTTTTCGTGCCTGTCTGGTGAAAGCCGCCTGCGCGCCCCGCGTCCGCCATCCCGCCAGCTTCCGGGCTTTTCACGCCTGTCTGGCGAAAACTTCCTGCGCGCCCCGCATCCACCACTAAGATCACAGGTATGCCGGCAGCGTCCGCCACATCCCATGTGCTGGCCTGCAGGGACACGCCTCCCAGGCCGTCATAATATCCCATGACACCCTCGATCACAACAAACCCTGCCGTCCCCTCCTGTTCCCTGATCCGCTCCGGAATCCGCTCCCGGTCCATCAGCCATGCGTCCAGATTCCCCGTCGGAATCCCCAGCACCTGCCGGTGAAACATGGGATCGATATAATCCGGACCGCATTTAAAGGCGGCAGGACGCATTCCATTTCTGCTTAAGAGCCTTAACATGCCGCAGGACACAGTTGTCTTGCCGCTTCCGCTGGAGGGCGCTGCAAATACGATCCCCGGTATCATCTGCCAGCCTCCTCTCCGCCGAAGGCTGCGATATATACAGGATTTTCCGCCAGCATCAGGTGATGTTCCCCCATCAGCCTGCTGCGGGAAATGCCCACCTGTATCAGATCCATGTCAGCGTACCGGCTGTAATCCCGGCTGATCCTCTGAAGCGCCGAGACGGTCTCCAGCGTGACCGCGTTAACCACAAAACGGGCATTGGGATTCTTTTCCCGGATGTATGCCACGATCTCCTCAAGCAATCCGCCGCTCCCGCCGATCATAACATGCGTCGGGGCAGGGAGCTGGTTTAGACACTCCGGCGCCCTGCCCTCTATCACCTTTAAATTGACCACCCCGAATTTTTCCCTGTTCGCATGGATCAGGGAGACCGCCTCCGGATTTTTTTCCACAGCGTACACAACTCCCCCGCAAGCCACGAGAGCAGCCTCTATGGCGATCGATCCCGTTCCGGCTCCCACATCATATACAACGGAGGAACCGGTAATTCCCAGCTTTGCCAGAGAGAGAATGCGTATCTCCTCTTTTGTCATCGGCACCCTGCCCCTTATAAAATCAATATCCCGTATTCCACTATGCATTCACACATTCCTCCCTGTCCCCCACAATTCTGTAGCAGTTAAGTTCCCTTCCGCATTATGCTATGTCTCCGGCATTCGGAATGCCAGCCGGAAAAACTATCACGCATTCTTCTGCATCTGTTTCAGCTGTTCGGTAAGCTTTTGGGATTCGGCATATTTTCGCAGCCATATCATCAGCTTCACAAGAACAAAAATAACAACGGTGATGATGCCGATCATCAAATAAAACAGCGTGCTGTCTGTATCTGCCGGAGGTTCGATCATGATCAGAACGACCGTTTCAATTACCATCAGCTGAAGGATATGCCGGAAAATATATTGCTTCAAGGTAGGCTCATTCTTAAAATATGTAATGAAAGACGGCAGCGTACACAGCGCCGCCATGAGAAACGGGCTGGCCAGATGATAGTATCTCAGGTTTTGTTCCGGAGCAAAGATCAGCCCTACAATCAGGCTCGTGGCAAAAATCAGCGTTACAAGCACGCAGTACACCTGCATATTCAGCAGCAAAAACTCTTTGAATGACATCAGGATCTTCCTTTCAACGCCTTTTTCAATGCGGGAGCATACTTCCGCGAAATCACAACCTGTTCACCCGAAAATAGCACTGCCGTAAAGCGGCTGTTGAGCGCGGGTTTGATGGAACTGACCTTCATCAGATTGAGTACCACGGATTTTGACACCCGCAGGAAATGCTTTTCATTCAGCATATTCTCGAGTTCATACAGTCTCTGGCGGGTTTCATAGACCTTGTCCTCCGTATAGATGAAGCTTCTGTTGTCCACCGATTCGATATAGAACACATCCGTTACCGCTATCTCATACTGCTTTTCATCAGCGACAGCAGTGAGCTTTCCCTGTCTCGACCTGACAAATGTGATGATCTCACGCACCTCATCGCTGATCTCATGGCAATGAATTTCAAGAAGCTCAGGCTTATCGCGTCCTGTTTTTGTTATCTTTATCTGCATAATCAATACTCGGCTCGTTTCTCAAGCGTTCCCTCGTTCTTCAAATAATAGTCGAACCAGTTTAATACGATACCGTTCACCGTTTTCAGCGTCTGTTCGTGGTCAACGTCTCCGCTGCCGAGCATATTTGCAAGAAACGGAGAGATCAGCGGCAGATCGGTGAAATCCATATGCTGTACGCCCTTAAAAATAACGGTTTTGCTGTCCCTGGCGTTCCCGGTCACATATTCGTTGACATAAGGATAACCGTTTTCGTTCTTATACTGTTCCCTGCCATTATAGTCTGTTTCCTTGGTGAAATCAAGGACGGGAACAGGATAAGGCTCAGGATCATACACATTCTTTCCGTCCTTCACTTCAACGGTCTCGCCAAGCATAGTGCCGTCGAGGTCAATGACCGCTCCAATATCATCGCGCTCTCTGCCTAAAGCTACGGATGTAGCGCCGCCCAGCGAGTGCCCCATCAAGCCGATTTTGCCGGTATCGGTATGTGCAAGAACATTCAGGATCGTCCCGGCGTCATCCGTATGCCAGGAATCGTCAAGCTGCGCGGTTTCGCAGGCTGTTTTAATCGTATCAAGCACAAAATTCATATCCCCTGTACGCAATTTCAGCCAGCCCTGCGAGAGTTCAAATACATCTGCATCCGGTGAGTCTTCTGTGACTTTCATGACATCTTCCAAAAAACCGGTATCAACCGTCACCGTCTTGCCGTCGGTATCTGTTGTAAAGAAGGCGTGGTGCGGATGATCGAGCGCGACAACCACATATCCGTTACTCGCCAGCTCGGCATAGGTAGAATAATTACTTTGGTAGTACCCAAACGCTCCATGGGAAAAGATCACAAGCGGGAAGCTGCCGTCTGCGTTTTCGGGATAATAGAAGTACGCCGGTACTTCACGGAACGAGCCGTCGCTTTCAAAGGCATCCGTGCGATTTTTGTCCACCAGAATTGCCGCAGCTTGTTTTACTTCATATTCTCCTGTCGTTGAAAGACCGTTGTAATTCGTGAAGATAAAGGCAGGCATCAACGCGCCGGCGATCAGTATAATTGACAGTACACAATTCACGGCCGTCCATCCCCTCTTCTTCATGCCGGTGACTTTATCGCGTCTTACCAGCCACATGACACCGTCGAAGATACACCGCGCCAGGACAATTGCCAGAGCAATGAAAAAGCGCCATTTCATATGTGTAACAGGCACCAGCACGATCGCCAGCAGCAAAACAGCCTCTGATGCCCTGATGATCGCTCTGTTTTTCAGCCAGTCGTTTTTCTCCCTGAATCTGGTGAAGGTCAGCACAGCCAACGCAGCCTCCGCTATTGTGAACAGAATCATAAATATAATACCCATAACACATCATCCTTTCGTTTTGTTATGGGCAGATTATAGCCTGCCGCGTTGATTTTGACAATAAATTGCGCGGTAAGATGCAAAAAGCAGCGGCAAGATGCAAAAAGAAATCCCGGTCAGCTCTCTATCTGCCATGTCACCTTCCGCCTTCACCGGACGGTTCCAGCAAAAGCACTGAAAGCCTGTCAAAGCTCTTCCCCGCAAACTCCTCCGGCTTCCCGGAAATGACGCGCTCCTCCCCGTAGGAAAGGCGGCTGCCGACCGTCACCGTGGTTCCGGAAAGTCCCTGTCGGAGCAGCTCCTCACAGATCCTGGACACATCCGTTTCATCCCCCAGCAGGAGGCAGACCGTCTCTCCCTTCCCCACACAGGCTGCGGGATCCGCCTGCCTGCCATGGCAGCTCATCCACGTCACCTGCTCACGGTTCTTCCCCAGAAGGTTCAAAAAATAGGAGGCAGAGGAGATTCCGGATACCGGCACAAGCTCAACGCTTTCGTGCTCCTCCATCTGTTCCACCGCCTGCCGGAGCCTCTTCGCGCCGGAATAAAACCCGATATCCCCGGAAAAACAGGCCGCGGCGGTCCGGTACTCCGGGTGTGCCCGCAGAAAGGAAAGGATCTCCTCCCTCCCGGTACTGAAATAACAGGGCTTCTCCCGGTACTCCGGAAAGATCTTCAGCACTCTCTCCGCACCGATCAGCACCTCGCTTTCCCTAAGCGCCTCCATTGCCTCCACCGTCAAAAGCTCCTTTCTACCAGGGCCCATGGCGACCAGATAGAGCTTTCGTTTCTTTTCGTGTGTCGGTGCCGGCCACCCGTACCGCTTCGCGAGAAGCTCCATCACCTGTCCAGCCTCGACCGCCTCCGCCGCCGGCTCTGCGGGACGTCCGATTACCACGATCCCCATATGCAGGCGGCAGGCGGCGCTGCATTTTTCCAAAAATCCCCCCGCCGCGCCGGAGCTTTTTGTCACAAGCCAGTCCGCACCTGCCTCCCGGAACATCTGGAAATTCATCTCCTCGCTGAAGGGGCCCTGCATGCAGATCAGATTTTTCCCCTCAAAGCCCAGCGACCGACATTTTTCCATCACCTGAAGAAGCGGAAGCACTCTTGCCACACAGCGTTCTCTGTAATCCGGAATCCTCGAAAACTGCGCAAGCTCCCTGCTGCCGGTTGTCAGAAAGATTCTTCCCTCCTGCCCGGCCAGAAAATCCACCGCTTCCTCCACAGAAGCGGCAAAATGAATGTTTTCTTCCATAAACGGCGCGCCGGCCATCTCCCTCCGGAGCACCCTTAAATAGTCAAGTCCCGCTGCCCGGCAGGCCGACATCAGGTTTTTTGACACCTCCACCGCGTAGGGATGCGTCGCGTCCAGACAGATGTCCGGGGAAAGCTTCGAAAAAGCCTCCCGCATCTCTTCCTGCGTCAGGCGTCCCGCGTGTACCTCCACAGCCGGAGGCACATCCGGAAGGGACGCGCCATACTCCGTCGCGGCAAAATAATGCAGCGGGATCTGATATGCTGCCAGACGCTCTGCCAGCCACCTTCCCTCTGCCGTTCCGCCAAAAATGATAATTCCTCCCATATCCGTCCTGACTCCTTCCCATTCCGCTACATCGACTCTCATTTCCGACCACCTTGCTCCGTGTACCACCCGCTGATCTCACACGCGCCCATGTTTCCCATGCGCCACTGCCCGCTGATCTCACTCACGACTGCACTCCCCCACGCGCCACTGCGCACTGACCTCACACGCGACCGTATTTCCCCATGCGCCACCGCGCGCCGATCTCACACGCGACTTCCGTCATCTCAGATCTCATACCCTCTGGGCGTCACCATATGATCTCCGATCCGGCGCGTCCTGGAATTGCCGATAAATACCGTCGTAAACATGTCTGTCTCCGTCTCTGCAAGTTCGCTTAGCGTCAGGATCCTGCCGCACTGCCCCTCCCGGCCGATATTTTTCACATACCCGCAGACTAAGTCCGGCGCCTGATGCTTCATGATCTCCTCACAGGCACGCTTTAAGTACAGCCTCCGTTTTTTGCTGGAGGGATTGTACAGCGCCATCGCCATGTCAGCCATCGCGCAGCAGGCAAGCCGCTTTAAGATCTGCTCCCATGGCGTTAGCAGGTCGCTTAAGCTGATCACCGCAAAATCATGCCCCAGGGGAGCGCCCAGTATGGCGGCTCCGGACAGCGCCGCTGTCACGCCGGACACCACAACCACCTCCACACCGGGATATTCCTCAGAAAGCTCCAGCATAAGCCCCGCCATGCCGTATACGCCCGCGTCCCCGCTGCATACCATTGAAGTTGTCCTGCCCTGCGTGGCAGCGCAAAGTGCCTGCCTGCAGCGCTCCACCTCCTGCGTCATGCCCGTCACGATCCATTCCCGTTCCGGATACTGTTCCCTCAAAAGCTCCACATACACCGTATACCCGGCGATCACCTCGCTGTCCTCCAGCGCCCGGGCCGCCTCCACGGTCATGCCCTCCGGACGTCCCGGTCCCATTCCCACTACATAAACCCGCCTCATAGATTCCCCTTTCCTTCCTGCCGCGCAGCTTCTCAAATATCCTTTCCGCTGTTTGATCCGCCATTCAAAAACGCCGATGCCCTGACACGGCACGACACTGCTTTCTCTGACAACCCTTCATACGCACCCTTTCTCTGCCTTAACACCCAGCACAGCGAAGCCTTCACGCTTTCCCTGCCTCTGCACACAGCGCGACCGCCGTCGTTACGCCGTCGTGAATCTGCTTCGGACACACAAGCCTTGCCCCTTCCCCCGCTGCAGCCACAGCGCTTCTCTCACACACATTAGTCACTCCGGTCACCTTCCCAACAAAGGCGGATTCCGAGAATCTGCCCGGAAGCCCCCTAAGCTCTTCCGCGGAGAACGTCAGCAGCGAAAGGCCGCTGTTTCCGCAAAATACCACAAGCCCCGGCTCTTCTTTTTTCAGGTCGATCGTGGCCACCGCTGATACGGCCTCCATGCGCAGGTCCAGCAGCTTCAGGCAGTCCTCTACCGCGTGCCGGATCTGTTCCTCCGGTATTCCCTTCCTGCAGCCGATCCCGACCACAAACCGCAAGGGAACCAGCTGCAGCGTACACGGAAACACAGGCTGTACCGACCTCCTGCCGGATACGCATACGCCAAGCAAACATCCTCCCTCCGCTCCGATTCCGGACAAATCCCTTCCCGTCACGGATTCGGGCAGGGCATTCTCTCCGGTCTGAAACCCCGGCGGCCTGCCTTCAGAACCTCCATTCCCCTCGCAGCCGCCGCTTTCCGCCACCCCGGATTGCGTGATGCCGTCCGTCCTGCCAGCGCAATGCATCAACCTGACTTCCGGCGGAAAATCCTCCAGATACTCCTCCCTATCCAGCCACTTGTCATCCTCGTCGACGCAAAATCCAATCCTTTCACCCTCCAGCAGCGCGGCGGAAATCCGTTTTGCCAGCTCCCAGTCCGTCACCCGCAGCCCGTGCCGTCTGGCATAGTTATCCACCGAAAACAGACCCTCCCGATCCGTCGCTGTCGTGATCACCGGAATGGCGCCGCAGATCGCGGCAACGCGCTCTGCCAGCTCATTTCCGCCTCCCATATGCCCGGACAGGAGGGAAATGCTAAACCGCCCGGACGCGTCAACCGCGACTACGCCGGGATCCTTCCCCTTATGCGTCAGGCAAGGCGCGACCGACCGCACCGCGATTCCCGCTGCCGCAAAAAAAATAATCCCGTCTACGCGGTGAAACCACTCCCCTACGCACTGCGCGACACTCTCCGGCATGCAAAGCTCCGGCAGCGCAGCGCATTTGACCTTGCAGATCCACTCTATCCCTTCCCACGCCCGCTGCACCTGCCGCATCAGCCGTACACCGCTTGCAGTGCACGCAATCATCAATATCCTCATACGATTCCCCTTGTTGCACAGATATATCATTTTTTCAGTTGCAATTCCATTTTATGATATCAAAACTTATGACAGGATACAAGGGGCAAAGAAATTACATGAAGGTGTAACTACTCAGCAGGTCTGCGCATTTTACCGCGCAGACCGTGACAAAAACAGTTTATTTTGCCGTGCAGCGGGTGAATGAGGATGCTTAAGCTTCACCCGCTGCGTAACTGTTCCGTACCTGCCGAACAGTTACATGAAGATTTACTTGCCGTTTTCCTTCTGTTTGTATATAATATAGGGCAGTAATGACAGGCATGGCACAATGGCGCCGCGCCTTCAGTACCACTATTTTTATTCAGCGAAAGGATAATCCAATGGACTACGATGAGATACCAACAGACACAAAGACGCCATTTCCGGATAGCGGCACAGATCCGGAACGGGATAATATGATCCTGAATAAAAGCTTTGATGAGTATCTTGATTACATCGACAAGCTCAACAATGAGGATCCGTCCGGCGCCAGAGATTACATGCTGGACCAGGAGCCCTATGTGGATCCGGATCCAGCCCTCCGCAAGCATAAAAAGAAGCATCCTGAAAGCCACAGGAAAAGCAGCCAGGAACGCCCTGAAAGCCACAAAAAAAATAAAGAAGATTTCCTTGAAAGCCCCGGATCCCGGAAAAAGCTTCCGGCAGAGGTATTTATCTCCCTGATCCTGGTTATCGCGATATTGGGTGGAACAGGGTACGCGCTGATCCGGATGGGCGGCCTGCCCAGCCTTCAGCTTCCCATCAAGCAGGACGCCACGACAGAGGCTGTCCCGGCAACAGACGCGCCCGCAACGGAGGAAGTCACCGAGGAGGAGCCTGTGTATGGTCCCTACGCGACAAAGGACTATATCCTGCACTCTCCCCATACGACCGACAATACGATCGTATTTGACAGCAATCCCTACAGCCTGCGGTATGCAGGGGAGAAAAAGGAGACCGACGATTCCGAACCGGCTCCCGAGCCAACGCTGGAGGATCTGTATCCCGCGATCGTATTTTCGCCGGTGGAAGGATCCCTCAATTCCACGAGTCCGGATCCCACCAATATTCCGGAGACGCAGCAGATGACCAGCCGATACATGGTGCTCATCGACCTGTCTGACGACTCCATCGTCGCCAAACGTGACAGCGACCTGGTTGTCTATCCCGCCTCCATGACCAAGGTACTGACGGTGCTGACCGCCGCCGACCTCATCACAGATCTGGACGACACCTATGTGGTTCCGCAGGAAGCGATCCAGTACGCCTACACCAATGACTGCAGTGCGGTCGGATTTGTGGACGGCGAGACGGTCACCGTGAAGGATCTGATCTACGGAACCATTGTATGCTCCGGAGGCGACGCGGCCATCGGACTGGCCCTGTACTGCTGCGGCAGCGTGGATGCCTTTGTGGAGAAAATGAATGAAAAGGTAGAAGAGCTCGGACTTAGCAGCACCGCGCATTTCACGAATCCGGTCGGCATCTTCAACGAGGATCTGCACTGTACCATGGAGGATATGGCTGTCATCCTTGCCACCGCCATGCAGAATGACCTGCTGAAGGAGGTTCTCAACACGAGAAAGTACCGCACAACGCCGGATCCCAGCCTGTTATCCGAATCAGCCAGACAAAAGCTTGGCATCACACTGCCGGAGGACACGGCGCCGGACAGCTCCGCGGCTGGCGAGACGCCGGCTGACGCTTCCCTTGACGGACAGGCTGACGCTTCCCTGGCAAATCAGGCAGCTGAAGACACCACGCCATCCTCTGACGCCCAGACAGACGGCGAGGAAGCCACCACCGAGGAGGAGATTCCTGAATCCCTCAAGCTGATCGGCACCACCGGCATTGAGATCTCCAACTGGTTCATGCGCAGGATTGAGGACAAGAATACCGGCGGCGAGGTATTGGGCGCCAAGACAGGCTTTGTCAACGCGGCAGGCTTTTGCTGCGCAAGCTATTATAAGAGCGCCTCCGGCCGGGAATATGTCTGTGTGACAGGCGATACCTACAGCTCCTGGCGCTGTATCTACGATCATGTCGGGATCTACAGATCCCTCGCAAAATAAAAAAAGCCGGACAGCACCGCCCTGTTTCATCAGGGCAGGCTGTCCGGTTTTCAATTTATCGGTTCATTATAATATGGCGGATCGATCCGCAGTCAAATGCAGGCATCACCGCCTACCCAGCTGCGAATACAGCAGCAAATATCGTTCATATGCTTCTTTTCTCCGGAGCCATACAGCATGGTGACTCTCCTGATCATACACCTCTACAAGCACTTTAACCGGAGAATGATCCTTCTGAACATGCTCATATTCAAACCATTCAATCAAAGGGCGATGCTCTTTTACAAGCAATTCATCCATATGCACATGAAACAGCTCACTTAATCTCAGAAGATTATCAACGGAAGGCAATCCGGCGCCTTTGTACCATTTGTAAACCGCCTGCGGACATGCAAGGCAGAGATACTCCTGGATATCCCTTACTGTAAAACCGTTTTGCTGCATGAGCGTTTTTAATCTCATGCCTATCTTTTTCATATCAATTGTGGTTTTGCTTTCAATCACTCGCACTCCTCCTCGTCTATTGCGTATCCGTCATCCCTGTTTCCCCTGCCGGTGGCATAAGAGTATTATCCACCATTTTCATCCTTTTTTCTGCCTGTGATAATCCGCAGTATTTCAGAGTCTACACCTATATTTACAATGTTGATCTTTGTGTTGTCAAACGAATTTTCCAATTTTTCTATGTCGCCGTCTGGGCTTGTCATCGTCCATCTGACCCTATGCATTGGGTGTTCCGAATCATCGTGAATGAAAGCAGCCTCATAGATGTCCGGAAGAAGCTCAAAATCACGATCGCTTACAGGATCATACATTCCCCAAAGCGCACCGATATAAATCTCTGACAAATCCTTAAATCCATCCCAATCTCCAAAGATTGCCAGAAGGAAATCCTTATCCTTCTCATTGTCATGTCCCTTGATCAGGCCAATCATTGCTTCCGGATCCTCCGAAGATTGTATCGGCAGCGCTGCATGTGGATGGACTTTGAGCAAGGTGCAGTCTTCCAATTCCACAAGCGCCTTCATCACCTTCTCCGCATATTCTCTGTCTGTAAGCTTCCAGCGCATCCAGCTCTTAAAACGGTCATCAACTTTTAAATGATCCATCGCATTTACTCCTTCCTATCAATGCCTTTTCCGGTAATTTTCACAATCACCTACTTATTATAGCACAATTTTCCCAAGCATTCTACCTGCGATTTTCCAATCAGAATTTGTTCCGGGATAACATTCAACGCCTCACAGATTACCATTATCTTGTCGCCCCAGAATTTGTCGCCATCTCTGGCAGTCAATATTTTTTCTGCCGAAGATCCAGAATAAATGCACTTCCAACCCCTAAAGTACTTTCTGCGCTAATAGGAATCGAAAGCAGATCTGCCGCCTTCCCGGCGAGGTATAAGCCAAGCCCGCTGGATCTTTGCCCCAGGCGCCCATTCATGCCGGTATATCCCTTCTCAAAAATACGCGGCAGATCCTCCCCGGCGATACCACACCCGGTATCGGATACCGTCAGTAATCCATCCTGAAAAAAAACTGTAACCGCTCCTGCAGATGTGTATTTCACGGCGTTGGAAAGAAGCTGATCCAGGATAAAGACCAGCCATTTCCTGTCTGTCACGATCACCGCATCCGTCGGCGCATACTTCAGGCTCAGCCTCTTTTCGACGAACTGCCCCGCCCGTTTTCGCAGCGCCTCCCGGATGAGATCATCCAGTTTGTATTCCCGGATGACAAGGTCCGCGCTGCTGCTGTCGATCCGGATGTATTGCAGCACCATATCCACATAGCGTTCAATACGCGAAAGCTCCGCGGAAAGAGCATGATGCTCGGGCGTATCCTCGGAGAGCTTCAGCCGCATAACGGCAATCGGCGTCTTGATCTGGTGTACCCAGGCCGTATAATAATCCAGCATATCCTGCCGCTCATATGCGGCTTTTGCGGTCTGATCTTCAAGCTCTTTCCCTAGGGCGGCGATCATGCGGTGATAATCCTCGTCCGACAGTGAGTCTGCCTCCGGCAGCTCCTTCCAATCAAACAGGATCGCGCTCAGCGATCTGATACGCTCTGTATGGCGCTTTTTTTCATGGAAATAATCGATGGCCAGCGAAACGATCAGTATCAGAAACGCCAGGAACACAGCATAAAACAGCGGTTCCCTCAAAATGTCATACAGCGTGAACACAGTCCAGTTTACCAAAGAGACCGCGATGAACAGCACGATCGTCAGACGGTTTTTCCGCAGCACTTCTTTCAAAATTCTCATGAGATCATATATCCTCTTCCCGGTTTTGTGACGATGATATCCCGAAGTCCAAGATGTTCCAGTCTGTGCCGCAGGCGCGTGACATTGACCGTAAGCGTGTTCTCCTCCACATAGCAGTCATCATTCCAGAGCCTCAGCATCAGTGCATCGCGGCTTACGATTTTTCCCCTGTTTTCAAGAAGAGTGCTCAGAATGCGGAACTCATTCTTTGTCAGTTCGAGTTTCTCTCCGCCAAGGATCACGGTGCAGTCGTTCAGATTCAGCAGCGCACCGTGAAACTCCATGGCAGCGGCCGTTCCGTTTAATTCGTAGCTGCGGCGGAGCACAGCCTGCACCTTGGCACAAAGTACCATCGGCTCCACCGGCTTGGAAATAAAGTCATCGCCGCCCATGTTGATCGCCATAACAATGTTCATCCCATCCGAGGCAGAGGACAAAAAGACGATCGGAACAGCGGAGGTCTTTCGTATTTCTGCGGTCCAGTAATAGCCGGTCTGATACGGCAGCATGATGTCCATCAGGATCAAATGCGGATCATATTCCGCGGTCTCCTCCTGCACGGCGCGAAAATCCGATACCACGCCCGTCTCATAGCCGCAGCGTTCCAGCTGCTTTCGCAGCTCCTGCGCAAGTGTGCGATCGTCCTCTACGAGAAAAATGCGATACATATCCATCCTCCAACAGGCTTCGGGCCGCCCGGAATACCGGATGGCCTTCGGCTTAATAAACGATTTTGTAATAGGTTCTTGCCGTCATCAGATACACGGCTGTGTACACCCCGGCGAATACCACAAAGGTGATCAGGCTGCATCCCACGAAAAGCATTGTGTTTGACAGCATCAAAACCTTCAGCAGCTTCAGCAGGATTGGGAAGGCAAACGCCGTATGGATCCCAGCTGTGAGCAGCGGAAGAAAAAAGGTCAGCACCAGCTGGCTGTTTATCGTCTGTCTGACTTCCCACGCCTCCATACCGATCTTCTCCATGATCTGAAAACGCTCTCTGTCCTCATATCCTTCGGAGATCTGCTTGTAATAAATGATCAGGATCGTCGAGAACAGGCAGACAAAGCCCAAAAGGATCCCCAGAAACAGGAACGTGCCATACATATCCAGCGTATTATGCAGCGATTCCCATTTTGTATCAAGGGTGTAGCTGAGAATGTCCTCCGGGAAACGTGCTCTGAGCCTTTCGACGACATCCCGGTCAAATTCCGCGCCGATAGCATGCATTGCTTCTTCATCCGCAAAAGTGACCGCGATCCTGCTTGCATACTCCGAGGCGTACTCCCCATACGCCTCTTTCTGTGCCATATAGATGCTGTTTAATACAGCTTCGTCGGAAACAACAATTCCAACAACATCCACGATATTTCCAAAATTACTGCTGACCGGAAAATAGGAGATCATTTCCTTAACCTTGTATTCTTTCCCGTCGATCGTCAATGTCTCCGGCGCCTCCCCGAGATCATGAACCGTTGACATGATCCTGCAGAACCCGATCTCGTCAGTGCCAAGACCCAGATGTCTCTCATCCGACGTGAAATAAGTCTGCCCCTTGAGCTGCGCATAGGTGTCTTCCGTGATGTAGATCACCGATGTAAGTTCCTGTATATCCCAGCCGCCCTCCACTTCGGTTTTGGTAAGAAGCTTATCATCCCTCAACAGGTAGGACGCGATCAGCATCCGGGTATTCTCGATGCTTTCAATCTGAGCGCCGTGATCAGCAGCGACCCCGGATACGATCCCGCTTAACTCATCAAAGGAGATGTGACGGATCTCCCCGTCACGGTTCTGGTATGCCGAGAGATAGAGGTGCTGCGGGTAGTTTGCGTTTACAGTATCCTGCACGCCACTGTAAAGACTGACGGTGGTAGATATCATCACAAGCACTCCGGTAGCGAGGATCGCGATGGAGGCAAGGCCAACCGCATTTTGCTTCATTCGGAACAGGAGCCCCGAAACAGCAGGCATATGGCGTTTGTCATAGTAGAAGCTTTTATTGTTTCTCAAACACTTCAGAACAAATGTCGTACCGGTCACATACAGGAAATATGTGCCGATGATGACCAATAGCACTGCAAGAAAGAATCCGCCGACCGCCGCGAGCGGACTCCTGACAGTAAGTGAGAACGTATAGCCTGCGCCAAGGCAGAGCACCCCGAGGATCAAAAGCACCCATTTTATTTTGGGTTCCTTCTCTCCTGTGTGTCTTTCGGAAAGCAGTTCTACCGGCTTCATCCGGTGGATCGAAATACCATTGCAGACAAAGGCAAACAGATCCATTCCAAAGAAGATCATTGCGGAAAGGAAAAAATTCGAAGCCCTGAGATAGTAAAATCCCGCTACAACACTTGTCCGGAACAACCTGCAGATCCATAATGACGCTGCTTTGTAAAACAGTGCCCCGAAGAAGAGGCCTGCCATAACCGAAATACAGGAAGTAATGAGGGATTCGGTAAACAACACCCGGATAATATGCCGCTTCTCCAGACCCAGTACGTTGTACAGTCCATATTCGCTTTTCCGCCTTTTCATCAAAAAACTGTTGACATACAGGATCAGGATCAGGGAAAGCAGGCCGATCACAGCCGCACCAAATCCCATAAACATCGACAGATACGATCCTCCCAGAGCCTCCGAAAGCCTTTGATCCATCGAAAGCGTGAGCATGATATAGAAACAGCCCAAAAGTCCGGTCTCCGCCAGAATACGCGGAAGATACAGTCTGGTATTGTTTCTTATGTTTTGTGACGCGATCTTAACATAGAACCCGTGTTTCATCGAAGATCACCCCCTGTGCGCAGCATCGTAAGGGTGTCAGAAATCTTTCTATACAGCTCTTCGTTGCCTGCATCACCGCGGTAGATCTGATGGAACACCACACCGTCCCGGATAAACAGCACGCGTTTCGCGTGAGACGCCGCATCCACTGAGTGCGTGACCATCAGAATGGTCTGTCCGTTTTCGTTCATCTGTGAAAACACACGCAGAAGCTCCGCCGAGGATTGGGAGTCCAACGCTCCTGTGGGTTCATCCGCCAGGATCAGCCGGGGCTTTGTGATCAACGCCCGCGCGGCAGCAGCCCGCTGTTTCTGTCCGCCGGAAACCTCGTAAGGGTATTTGTTCAGCAGATCTCCGATCCCGAGCATAGAGGCGATCGGCTCAATGCGCCGTTCCATTTCCTGCACGCTCATTTGGCTAAGCACCAGCGGCAGAAGAATGTTGTCCCGCAGTGTAAAAGTATCCAGCAAATTGAATTCCTGAAACACAAAGCCCAGATTCTTCCGTCGAAAAGCCGCCAAACCGTTTTCTTTTACCATATCAAGCCGCTTCCCGTCCAGTTCTACGGAACCGGACGTAGGCTTGTCCAGCGCGGCAAGAATATTGAGCAATGTCGTCTTCCCGGAACCGGACTCTCCCATAATGGCAACATATTCACCGCTCTCTACAGCAAAAGTGATCCCTTTCAGCGCGTGAACCTGCACTCCTCCAATCCGGGATGTATAAGTCTTTTTCAGGTCAGTGACCTTGAGTATTTCCATGGTCGGTACCTCCTTTAATTGATGGTTTGTAACTACTCAGCAGGTCTGCACATTCACTGCACAGACTGTGCCAAAACAGTATATTTGCCATACAGCGGTTTCAATAAGGACGCGCCAGCCTTGCCCGCTGCGTAACTGTTCAGCACCTGCTGAGCAGTTAGGATGGTTTTATTGTACCGACAACATTGTTTTTATAACATCGAATCAGGTGACATACAAGTGACAATTTTGTAAGCCCTTTCTATGAATTTCTGATACTCCTTTCAGCAAATTACAAAGACCTGTTTTTCGCCGCATAAGCCGTCATCCTGCGAGGCAGGGAAATGGAGGGCAACGGATGGTACGGCAATTGATCAAAGTTGTTTCAAATTCAGACAAAATGAAGCTGCAGAGATACAATTATGTAATGGTACATAATTGCATCTCTGCAGTAATCAGAGTGTTGGCATATGGCTGAAAGCACAAAGCACCGGATCGGTCAGCACCAATACCAAAAGTCCTGCCAATAGCTTTTTCATATTTTTTTCCGGAAAGCAGTTCCTTTTCCAGCCTTGCTGTGTTTCCGCTCTTATTGGAACCTCCAATGATGATCGGGCGGTCATAACCCTGTTTCAAAAAATGTATTCGTCAGATTGAAGTTACTGCGAATTTTCTGACAAATAATGCGGTCGAATATATCCCTGTGGGAAGAATGAGTAATATATCTGTTATTTTCGTAAAGCTTTTTATACTCATATTTCTCTCGTTTTTGCGCCCATTGACTTCAATTCCTTCTTACGTTCATACATCATATGATCTGCCCTCGCAAACACATCGTGTAACTGTTGATCACCCGGCTGTAACACCGAAGAACCAATCGAAACAACAACACCGTTTTCTTTGATATTCGCCTCAACCTTTTCGTTCAGTTCGCCAAGCACCTCATCCATTGTATCATAACCTTTCTCCTGAAGAATGACCACAAACTCATCACCGCCAACTCTGAATACCGCACCGTGTATAAAGTAATTGCAGATCATGGTGCTGGCTTCTTTAATAAGTTGATCACCTGCCGCATGGCCCTGTGTATCATTGATATATTTTAAACCGTTAATATCGCACACCACAACAGCCAGCTTCTGAATTTCACGATTTTGAATTTCCTGATTTAAAGCATTTTCGAACTCAGAGTACGCATGTTTGTTTCTTACCCCTGTCATAGAATCCGTGCTTGCCATATTCTGAAAAGCCTTGCTGGCTTCTTTCTCTGCATCAAGTTCATATTTTGATAATGCTCTTAGCTCCTGCAAAAGAACAGCAGAAAAAAACAACACAGCCAAAAGTGTAAACGCAATCTGATTCCGGTTGGTTGAGAGATTTTTCTCGCTGATGTCGCGGATTTGATCAAGAATAACGCTCTCATGAATCAATACGGCAAGCTCCCAGCCCGTACCCCAAATAGGAACGTAACACAATGTTTCTTTGACGTCTCCGGAAGAAAACGTCATACTTCCCCTTGTATCTTCAGCAAAACGATTGAAATTCTCTTTCCAGACATCTTCGGAAACAAATTCCTTTGTTGCTTCAAAGATATTCTGATCTGAAATTATCGGTCCAAGCTCCGTTCCGGACAGATTGCTTCCGTTTTTTGAATACAATGCAAAATATGTTCTTCCCTGGTCATCAACCGCCAGCAGGTCAATGATTTCCTTAATGTCTATCTGAACGAAGCACGCTTTAAAGGGCTTACTCATGATTGTAAGGTCCGGAGTCGGGATTGCGAGACACAGCTGTTTGGAAGAGCCGTACAGGGATACCGTACTTATAATTCGGTCATCCATTTTTTCTTCTGATAAGAACTCGTGTCTGCTTTTACCGGTATATGTCGTATACTGTGTGTATACAACGTCATCCTGATCTACCAGTGCAAAACGGTTCAGGGACAACAGGTTTTTTATTTTACCGAGGGTTTCTCGTAATTCTTCCTGTGATTCGATTTTTTCATCCTTGATAAAGACCAACGCCTTCTCCATCTGGTTGAATTCGTTATCGATTTGATTGGAAACTGTCTGAGCACGCCGGTCTGCCATCGTGTCAAGATAAAAACGGCTCACTGCAGAAACTGCTTCGTCCGTTTCAAGACGTGTCTGATTTGACGACCAGATAGAATTAACAGTTACCATGGCTATGACTAATAAACTGCCAATGACGGCCGTCAGCAAAAAAGTTCTATTCGTAATTCGTTTCTTTTTTTTCATCAAATATCACCATACAATAGTTCGAGCATAAGTGCCGCGTCTTTTTGATAGATCACGGTAGTAATTTCATTAGTTTTCTCAGGGAACAACTCTCCCGGCATATTTCCATCAGCAATTTTCACTGCTACCTGAAGCGTATCAAAGCCGATCGAGTAGCAATCCTGAACCCCGAGACAATAGATCACACCTTCATCCAGATAGCGCAATGCCTCCCGATCATGATCCATGCCCACAATAACAGCACTGCTGCCTGTCTCTTTGACTGCTCTGGCTGCACCTACGGGATTACTCATATTACAACAGATAATGCCATCAAGTTCCGGATTGTCTTTCAGGATTTTCAGCGTCAGCTCATATGCCTGATCAACGGAATCCATATCATATTCCGTGGCTACGATCTTCATGTCACTATACTTTGCAATCGTGTCCCTGGCTCCCTCTGCCCGATCTTCATGACAAGGAGCACCTTTGCTTCCCACAAGTATCGCAACCTTCCCCTTGTACCCCAGCTTTTCACAAAGGGCTTCCGTTAAGCCTGCGCCGTCCTCATAATTATGCGTATTGCCGACATATGCTATCCTTTTACATCCCTCGGCCGCATCCGAACTGGAAAAAGTCATGACTTTTGTACCTGCGTCTGCCATCCCGTCAATGACGGGAGATATAACCGATTCGTCTGCAACATCGACGCCGATCACATCATAATTCTCATGTTCTGCCTGAAGAAGCCATTTTGTCTGATCGTCGGCAGAGGCTCTTTCCGGTGCCATATACTCATAAGTAACAGTAATCCCCTTATCCAGAAACTGTCTCTGAGCTTCTTCCATTCCTAGTGCTACGGCATCCCACCACGGATGCACAGTTTTATATGTAAAATAAAAACTATAATGATCCTTCTGAGGGATATACGAATCCAACTCATGATCAAAATCTACTACGCTACTTACAGGCTCTACTTCTTTTGGTGTGTCTTCTTTGGAAGGAATATCAGCTGTATCAGTTGAATCATCTGGAGACGCAGTCTCACCCGTTCCCACCGTTTGAGAGGCGGATGAGCAAGCCGCCAAGACAAGAACCAGCATCAATACCAGAATTACTAAATGTAACTTTCGAAATACTTTTTGCATTTAAGTTACCTCTTTTTCAATACGTCACAGCAGAAACCGTCAGTTCTTTAGAATAACTCAAAGCAATACTCGCTTTTTGCCTATTGCCTTCTCTTATATGTAAGCTCCACATCGCAGCCAATCCTATCCATTATCTTCACAAAGGCTTTATTGAAGATCTGTCACGTCCCTTGTCAATGCGATTCACACAGGAAAAGGAAATGCCGAGCTTATCAGCGACTTCTGTCTGGGTCAGACCGCTCTCTATCAGTTGTGTTTTAAGATCCAGTTCAACAATGTTATGCAGCAATTTGATTACCTTGCTCAGAAGTCAACCTATGACCAGATAATTATAGCACGATCCTTCTGATTTTTCCATCCCAAAAATGTAAAAAAAGCGCTCCCGAAGGAGCGCCTGCGCAATGGTCGTCTGATTACTTCTGAGCCCCGGTCTCAAGACCGCATTTGAAGAGAAATGTCATCCTCCCTGTTCCCATCCGTCCTATCCAAACAGTCTGAGTGCGGATGAACTGCTTTCTCACTCCTGTCACCAAAAAAACACTCAACCCATGCTTCTACAGATCGAATATACTCATCTGCGGATACTTCTCCGGCAGTTCCTGCATAAACCGGAAACACGCATCCGGAGTTGACAGGATTCCATTGTCCTTGCAGATCCTCCGGACCAGCCCCATCAATTCTTTTGCATTCGGGCTTGGCAGTTCATAAGCATTCCCATATCGTTTGATGTACCGTTCTTTCATGCCCGGAAAATGCCTATCAAGTGCGGCGTAATAATATTCCCGGTCACCTTCCCTAAGCGTCAGACCCATGCCAAAATCGATCACACCCTTCACCCCGGCTCTGACACACTCATTCAATATCGCCTTGATGTTATCCTCCGTATCATTGATAAAAGGAAGGATCGGCGTAAGCCAGACGATCGTAGGAATGCCCTTCTCACGCATTTCTTCCAGCACTTCGATCCGGCGCTTTGTATTGCAGACATTCGGCTCCAATATCCGGCACAGGTCATCATCGTAGGTTGTAAGTGTCATCTGCACCACACATTTTGCAGACCTGTGAATCTCTGACAGCAGATCGATATCCCGAAGAATACGATCCGATTTTGTCTGAATCACGACCCCGAACCCATTTTTCAGAATGATCTCCAGGCATCGTCTTGTCAGCCGCAATTCTTCTTCACAATGCATATACGGATCCGACATCGCTCCTGTCCCGATCATACACTTTTTTCTTTTCGACTTCAATGCCTTCTCCAGAAGCTCCGGTCCATTCCGCTTTACCTCAATATCTTCAAAAGGATGCGTGAACTGATAGCACCTGCTCCTGCTGTCACAGTATATGCAGCCATGCGTACAGCCACGGTAAATATTCATTCCAAGGTATCCGCCGCTGCGGTTCAGAATCCCTTTCGCATCAACGAAATGCATTTTACCATCCTCCAGGTGGATCTTATCCCCGTCCTTCACCACAACATCAATCTTCGACGATTCAGGTTCTGCAATCCACATTTTTTATTGCCTTTCGCTAATAACCAAGCAGCCAATCCATCACATTGACCGACTTGATTCCGTCAAATTCTTTCTCCAATCCTGTGTCGAGTGACAGGATCATCTTTTCATAATTGTCTCTGATCTTTTGCAAAGGCGCGAGCTCGCGCGTCCGAACGGCTTCGCTGTTCATGGATTCTGTAACCTGAAAATATATCTTTTCGTTGGCGTTTGAAGCGATAAAATCTATTTCGGAATCGCCGAGCTTGCCGATCGCAACATCGAATCCGCGGCGCAGCAACTCAAAGTAAACAACGTTTTCCAAGATGTGTCCGCTGTCCCGATTGCGGAAGCCGAGCAGATAATTTCTAAGCCCAATATCAACGATATAATACTTGCCAAGCGTGCGCAGATAGTCCTTGCCTTTGATGTCAAAGCGTTTGATCTCATAGAAAAAATATGCTTCAAGCAGCGCGTTGACATAAGACTGAACGGTGTGCGCGCTGGGTCTATTCTTCCTTCCGTCATCAAGCAAGCCCTCGTTGACAAGCGTATTTCCGATGGACGATACGGAGATGGAGCTTCCGATATTGTCCGCTAAAAACAGAATGATCTTGCGCAGAAGTACGGCGTCGGTTATCTGACGTCTGCCTCTGCGCTTTTCTCTTTCGAGAATGTCGCGCACGATAACAGTTGAGTAAATGCCGTCAAGAAGCATGAACGCCTTCTCCTGATCCAGGCCGACATCTGCAATGCCCGGCATACCGCCAAAGCGCAGATACGCCTCAAACAGTTCTTTCAGGTCGTAGCTTTCGCCCTGTGTATCATAAGCGCGTCTGCGTGTTCCGCCAAGCGCGCTTGTGCTCTCGTGTATTTCAAAACCGTAAAAAGCAATGAACTCCGCAAAGGAGAGCGGCAGCATTTTAATCTCAACGCTTCTGCCGGAAAGATAGGTGGAATATTCAGAGGAAAGCAGAAACGCGTTGGAGCCGGTGATATAAATATCGCAGTCGATATCTACGCGCAGCGCGTTGACAGCTTCTTCCCAAGCCTCGACGCGCTGAATCTCGTCAAAGAAAAGATACATTCTTTTTTCGAGCCGTAATCTTGATCTGATATACTCGTAAATCCCGTTTGACGTCATATCCTTGAAATCATAGGATTCAAAATTCATCTCAATAATTTGTTCGGAAGCAACGCCGTTTTCAAGCAGATGAGCCGCCATCAGCTTCATCAAACTCGACTTTCCGCAACGCCGGATTCCTGTGATAACCTTAACGGGCTCGGTGTCCTGAAAAGCAATCAGCATATTCAAATAAAGGTCGCGCTTTTTCAATTCTTTTGTCGGTATCATACGCTCAACCTCCTTTGAAATTATCATAGCATAAAAATCATTATACGTAAAGTATTTGCAGCGAATTGCAAAAATATTGATTTCCAGCAGAATTTGTCAGACTAAAATCCACCCTGTCAGTTTGCCAGAGTAAATTCCACTGTTAGTATGAAGAGGGGTGGATTTTACTTTGGCAATTAAGAATTTTTACAAAAGCGCAGAAAACGAATAAAAAATGCTGGATTTTTCAGTAGAATTGTGTATAATATAGATAGAGGAACATGAGTCCTCTCAAATGAGAAGTTCTTTCGCACTTGCATAAGTGTTTTTTGGTCGACGAGGCCACATAAGAAAGGATAATTTGACCGACGAGGTCACTCTGGTTAGCCAGAGTAGGGTATGGTTAGCGCCGTACCCTTATTTTTTACCTACTACACTAAGGAGACATCCTATATTGAAAGAGTATCTTAAGGCACAAAGCAAAACAAATGAGATTATCGTCGGAAATACGATCAGTTCCGATGAACTTGATCGTTTTTCAAAGTCAGACTTCCGTTGGGCTGATAACAGAAAGAAATCCTTCCGACAAAGGTCTGTAAAAAAGGGAGAAATCTACCAGTTTGAGTTCGGCAAGAATTATATCCCAGAGATGTCATATGAACATCGCGGCCTTGTGATTGGTGTCAAACAAAAGCTTCTTTATGTGCTTCCTATCTTTTCCTATGATCCGGCAAAGCATACAGATGTTTATCATCCAGTTGACTTTCCTGCATCCAAAAGCGATATGTTTCTTTTGAAAAGCAGTGAGTTTTCTTTCATTTCACATGATTCTGTGTTAAAACTTAACGATATCAGAACTGTAAGTATCAATAGAATCCTCTATCAACAGAGTGGCAGGATTGATCCTTCTTCAACTACATACAAAGAAATCGAAACACTGGTCTTGCGTAAGTACTTTCCAAGTTTTCTGCGTAATTATGAGCAGAATAATAAAACCATAGAATCTCAATATGAGCAGATTGGCACACTTACAGAAGAAAAAACAGCCTTAGAAGCTGAAAATAATCAGCTCAAAGCAGAAATCGAGTCCTTACGGAATCAACTTAATGCAAACACAAATAATTGAAATCAAAGGTACTTCTAATCACGGGAGTACCTTTTTTTCAATCTTTTTTATAAAACATGGTCTCATAACTAGGTCCCTGGTACCGGGTACCGTTAATTTCTCACTGATGCTCATGCCAGTCCAGGCACTAAACACCCGCAAAAACGAATTCAGTTCCTGATATCCAAGCAGGAATCCCATAACTCTTCCAATGTCATTTCAGACACCGCTGGCGTACGGAAACCATCGAAAGGGATCGGCTGTTTCTGAACAGGCTGGGT
>CAMHJT010000005.1 GCA_946185495.1 uncultured Clostridiaceae bacterium
TATCCCTGTACCCGCAGGTTCTGCGCCATGGACGGCGTCTTCCGGTTGATATACAGGTTGTAGGGAATACAACGGAAGGGAAGGAAAGCCATCGTATTACCGGTCAAAAACTCAAACTCTGAATTGGCCGTATTCGCTCCCTCAATGGAGACATAGAGTTTTCCTTTCACCACATTGTCCTTCATGCTGTGCAGAAACGGCAGATAATCCTCTGACAGCTCCAGCTTCCCGTTATACCTAAGATCCGCAAGGGATTCATTCATGACCGCGATGATATTAGGATGAAATTCAACCTCATCAGGATCCGAAACCTTGTCCGACGGATACTGCTCCACGATCTCCGCGATCTTTTTCGCGGAATAGCCTGACGGACGCTCGACCTTTGTATAGGACCAGGACAGGACAAAGGATAGCGCCGTTCCGTTTTTGGCGTATTTCTGTTGGGGATGCCATACCTCCGCCTTGATTCCCAGATTCCTGATGATATTGCTGTGGAAGAAAATGCCGTTAAAGGCGAGAATCACCGCCAGGCATATCCCCGCGCACACAGCCCTTCTTTTCAGACCGGCGCCCTTGTATCCCTTAAGGCTTAACAGCATGGACTCAAAGGTAATGATGTATACCACGCCCCATACGCCTGTCAGATCCAGCGAATAGGAAAAATTAGCCGCGACATTCATCGCCGTCTTGGCTGACTGGATATCCGTTGCCAGGATCGGGCAACCCCTGAACACCCACACATAATAGTTGGCGATCGTTGCGGCGAAAACGAGCAGCAAAAGCGTCATAGCGGCGTACTGGGTGCGGTTGATGATCGTGTATAAGACGATCCAGAGCATAACGTAGATCAGCATGTTGAACACAAACGCCCAGTCATCCATCCGCTTCAGCATCTGTTTGAGATAAAACCCGTTAAACCGGTCAGCCATCATATAGCAAAGCACCGGGGACGCGAAGAAAAACAGTCTCGATACCAGCTTGCTGGTATCAAATTCCTTCTTGCAGGTCTTCCTGATCAATTGATCCACCCTTGAAAATGGAAAACAGATAAAGACCAGCGCCAGCAGGAAAAAGACATACATATCACGCACAGCCGCCATATTGTAATAATGAAAGCTGAAGGTAACGCCCAGGCGGTTCTCATTTTCCTCTCCGTCTATGGTAAGCTGGCCGAACAGCTTCCCTTTCTGCGGATACGTAAACACGCCGAAGCCCTGCGGATTCTGCGCCTCCTCAACGATCACCCGCAGCGTGTACCATTGCTCCCTTGAAAAAGTCACAGGATCATCAAACCGGAAATGCACCGGCTTTGTCGTCCGGATCTTGGAAAGCTTCTTCTCGGAGGCCTGCAGCAGCCTGCCGTCCCCATCCAACACCTGAAGGATGACATTTCCGGTGGCAGCCTGGTTGCCCTGATTGGAAAAACGCATGGAGATCCGGTCAAGACTGCCGTCCCAGCCCCTGAACTGCTGTTCAAAGGTCTTATCTCCCTGAAACTCCACGACCACAGGATTTAACAGGTTCTTCTTTGAGATCTTGACACGCGCCTCATGGTCACTGTAATATACGCCTTTATTAACCAGTATGAAGATCATGCCGAACACTACAAGCAAAATGGATATGCATTTTTTGATAACAAGCGTTTTGTCATTCTTCCACATTTCTTTCATCTTCCGCCGTCTCGCTTTCTCACACATAGTATTTTTTTACGCCATTCACCGCATATCGCAGGAAGCTGACCGCCGCCCTCGGTCTTGAAAGCCCTGCCTTTACATAGGTCCGGTAGGTCATCACCGCAGAATGCAGCTTATTGCCTGACTTGCTGTGCTTATCCACCCTGTATTTCAGAAGCGGCTCATTGATTCCGTAGGCTTTCCTGTATTTTTTCATAACCCTGAGCCACAGGAGATAATCCTCATGCACCTCGTCTGCTTCCATCGGAAACTCAAGCAGCACATCCCGTTTTACAACGGCAGAGGAATTATTGATCCAATTCTGCCCCAGCAGATCCTCATAGGTCAAAACGTCCTTCACCGGAATGACACGACCTGTCAGCATCCCCTCTGCCGTCATCAGTTCCCTCGCGGTACAGCACAAAATCCCGCCTGTCTGTTCCAACCGCTTAAGCTGCCGGGCAAGCTTTCCGTCTGCCCAGTAATCATCTGCATCCAGAAAGGCGATCCACTCTCCGCGCGCCTCACGCACCCCGCGGTTTCTGGTTGCGGATACACCCATATTATTGTGATTTTTGAGATATCTTACTCTGGAATCATCTGCATAGGACTTCATGATATCATCTGCCGGCTCCACTGATCCGTCCTCTATGACGATCAGCTCAAGCGGCACCTCCTGCCGCAGCACTGAATCCACCGCCTCACGCACCGTCGCCCGGCTGTTGTAAACCGGCATGATCACTGAAACCATGTTACACCTTCCATCTTCCGCTCTAAAAACAACTACTCGATCTCTCTCCGGACTTTTAAGCCCCGTACTGTTATTGCCTTCTATTTTGTCTTGATCTTGCTCCGGTCATAGACGTTGGTGGGCCGTTTGCCGCATTTTGTCATCTTGTTCTTTTTGGATGTCACAGTAGACTTCACACATACATTCAGGCCATATCTTCCGGTCTTCTTGATCGTATTTCCCTTCACCGTCGCCTTCGAACTGGTCACGACAAAAATGCCGTCCTTCGGGCTGTTTTTGATCTGATTCTTCTCAATAGTCGCGCTGGAATTCGTGGTCACCACAATGCCGCAGGCATCCTGCGTCTTTTTGTTTTTCTTCTTTTGAGTCAGCTTATTCCTGCTGATCACATTCTTCGCGCTCTTTACCAGGCGGATGCAGTCGCTGTTGCCGCCGCCGGTGGCAGAGGCCTTGACATCCATTGTCACACTGTTGCCGGAGACCTCGCACTCGTTCGCTCCCTGCAGCCAGATGCCGTATCCGCTGTTGTTCATGGTGATGGAGTTATTTCTCACCTTCACGCCCTTCAGCGTGTAATCCCCCTTCGGCGCATCTTTTTTCTTCGCCGTCAGCTTCTCACCGTACAGGGAAATACCGTAGGCCGTTGTCTTGTATTTATAATCAGATACCTGAATCTGATTATTTTCTATCACAGATGACGCGTCATTGTCAATAGACATGCCTCCGGAAAGCGGCGTATAAAAATTGTTGTGTCCCTGTACCATGCTCCGGAACAGAATACCGGCGCCGCATCGGTCCACCTTGTTGCCGCTGATCACCGAATCCTTGAAATTGGTCGCGATCATCGCATATCCCTTAATGTCATGGAACGTATTATTGGTGAACTTTATGTTGGTAAAATAGGATCCCGCCACCGCGCTGTGGGTACCCAGGCCGCGCTGCAGATTATAGAACACGCAGTTGTCTACCGTAATGTTGCGGCAGGGTGTGTCATCAAAGCCCGGATATTTCGGGAAATGTGTCTTATTATGCAGCACGTCAAACTGGAGTGCCTCATTGTTTGCTGTATTGGATGTATCCCCTTTGCCATAGAAATCCCGGAAGGTACACTGTTCAAATGTCACGTCCTCGCAGCCCGCCAGCTCCACATGATGTCCCTCGTAGACATTCTCAAAAACCATATTCTGAAAGACGATATGGCTGCCATGACCGAGCCGGATCATCGAAACATCGCACTTCCTGTCCTTACCGTTGCCGTTGAAGGTTCCGCCCTCAATCCTGATATCGTGGTAGCCACCGTACCCGGTGTAGGATTCCTCCTCCCTGCCGAGGCGGACCATACTCTTGTCCGCGCCCCGCATCAGCGTACAGCCGTTCATCCTGATCGTCGTATAGCTGTATACCTTTAGCAGCGTGTCCAGTTCATAGGTGCCGGCCGGCATCGAAATCTCATAGAGCACCTCTCCGGACTGATCCTCCAACGCCGTATCCAGCGCCTGCTGGATCTGCTTGCCAATGCTCCTTCCATCCTCAAAGGTAACCTCGATCTGTTTTGTCTCCTGTGCCTTTGCCGATCCTCCCGTAACCATCAGGCACAGGGAAACAGCCACGATGAACAAACCCTTTTTTATTCCTGTCATATCCTTGTCCTCCTGTCAAAATGCAGTTTTCATCATTATAACACACTTTTTCCCCTTAAACCATCCCTTAGGACCTGTCGCGGATTATCTCACACATCTTCCCTGTTCTGCCCTCAACCATCCTCCCGTCCGTTCCGGAACACAAACAGCTTGCTGAATATATAATTAAGCACGACCACTGCCACGCTCACCGCCGCCTTCGCGATCATGCCCTCCACGCCAAAGACCGTCTGGTCAAGTCCCATGCCCACCAGCAGCGGCACTGCGAACACCTCCAGTATCCCCGTCACGATCCTCGCGGACAGAAACCTTAACAGCTCCGGGATCACAATCTGCGGCTTCCACTGCCTGCTGCCAAACACCCAGAGCTTGTTGGTCACAAAAGCAAAGGCGATTGCCGCCACCCACGACAAAAGGCTCGCCAGGAACACATCAAGCTGCAGACCTAGGCCGAAGATCTGAAACTCCTGGTCCCATTTTTGAAACGCCAGTTCAAACAGGCTGTAGCTCACCCAGCTCACAAGCGTTGTCATGCCACCCCAGAAAATGTAGGAAATGATCTCACGATACTTACTGATCACCCCAAGAAGCCCGCCTGTATTTTGCCCTTCCTCCATGTCCACTCTCTCCTCTGTAAAAGCGGCTTAAAGCCGCTTTTTCTTTCTGATTTCCAGACGCCAGCCCATACAGTTTTTCTAAAAAAGCAGCTTTTCCGCCGCCTTTTCTTTCCGGCCTCCAGGCACCGGTCTATGCGGGCGGAATATCATTTTCCGCCCTTTGAACCTGTCATCTCCAGATATTTCCGGTAATTGCTTTCACTGTAAAACCACGAAGGGTCACATCTGTCAATCCCGAAAAACGCAAAGCCCTCCTCCAGAAGCTTCTGCTCCACAGCCTTACTCGCTTCCGGGCTTCCCGCCGTCTCCATGTTGAAGAGGCTCTCATCAAGTGCCATATTGACATAGCTCTTCTCAACCCTCCGGTAGACGCCGCGTTTTTCCAACTCTTTTTTCAAGGCGCAGAACGCCTTGTAGAACTCCAGCGGCGCCTTTGCCTTTCCCGACTGGATATTGGAGCCGTCATTATAACGGTATGTGATCAGGCGCTTTTCAAGTACGGTGATCCGCTTTGCCAGCGCAAGCGCGCAACGCACAAAAAAAACATCATTCGCATTCTTCGTATTCTGGAATTGCAGCCCCTGTTTTCTCACAAACTCTGCCCGGAACAGCTTCGACCAGGGGCAGGCTGTCGTCACCTGGAAGATATGCCCCGGCACCGATCTGGAAGAAAACGGGATCACATCCGGCAGGTACCGCATTCTCAGCACCCAGTTCATCTCCTCCTTGCGGTTCGTCTTCATATCAAGCCGCCAGGCCTCAAACAGCACAATATCCGCCATCTCATATTTGGCCTTATAATAGGTCTCCTCACACAAGCGCTCATGAAAGATGTCGTCGGCGTCCAGAAAAAGGAAATACTCTCCCGACGCCTCCTGCATGCCGTGATTTCTGGCAATCCCGGCGCCCTGGTTTTTCTGGTGCACCACCTTGATCCGGCTGTCCTTTGCCGCATACTCCGCCAGAATATCCGGCGTGCTGTCAGTGGAACCGTCATTCACGCATACGATCTCAATGGAGGACAGCGTCTGGCGGATCAGCCTGTCCAGGCACTCACGTAGATACTTTTCGGCATTGTACATGGGAATGATCACGCTGACGCAGATCCGGTCGGGATGAAGCTCCCTTTTTTCCCCTGTCAGCTTTCTCCTGATGCTGTACAGGGTGCAGGCCGCCCCCTTCTGCCGGAGATTGACACCCGCGTGGTAAGCCTTCGCCGGATACTTTGTCAGGCCGTTTCCAACCCGGTAGGCATAAGAATCCTTGATTTTTTTAAGCTTCTTCTGCTCCTTTTCCCGGATCTCCTTCTGCTTTCTCTCCTGTGACAACCGTTCGTCAAGCGGCCTGCGAACAAGCTGTGTATAGGCCAGCCTGTCCTCAAAGGAACACGCCGCAAGGGCTGCGTCAAGCTCCTCCGCCTTCAGCCCCTTTACCTCCTTCGCCGCGTTGTTCTGCATCACATAGCACCTGTGGAAAATTGCCTTTTGAAGCAGTTCATCCTGAAAATCAAATCCGGACAGGAACCTGTTATACTCGCGCAGGCACACATAGTACCCGTAGGAACGCTTAAACGCCTGATCATCCGTCATCGTGGAGCCTTCCCTGACTCTCCTTTTATAAAAAGGCACCGCCATATGCTTCGCGCGCTTCGCGAGCAGAATCACCTGCGCTGAAAAGAGCTGGTCCTCATGAACGATTCCCTCATAAAAACGGATTCCATTCTCGATCAACAGCGAGCGTCTTGGCATCTGCAGGCAGGCCGACGGCCTGTAATAGATCAGGTTCTCCATCCTGGCAAACAACTCCGGTCCCGATACCACCTCGCCAAACAGTCCGGGCCTGCGATAGTAATCCTTATAAACCGGGAATTTCTGTTCCAGTTCAGGACTCTCATAAAACGCCTCCGCATCAAAATAAATATTGTCCAGATCCTGCTTTTTTGATTCGGTATAAAGCGTCATGAGCATATCGTCGGCAATATAGTCGTCACTGTCGAGAAAATATACATACTCGCCAGTGGCGGCGTCAAGCCCCGCGTTTCTGGCAGAGGACAGGCCGCCGTTTTCTTTTCGCACGATCTGAATCCGTCCGTCGCTTCGCGCGTAGCGCTCAACAATCTCCATGGATCCATCCGGGGAACCGTCATCCACACAGATCACCTCAATATCCTGAAGCGTCTGTCTAAGCGCCGATGTGAGGCACTCTTCTATATACTGCTCCACATTATAGACCGGTATGATCACAGATACCTTACTCATTCTTTTCTCCTGTCTTTCTATGTCCCGTCAGCCTGCCGTTCAGAGTCAGCACCCTCTTGGCCTTCAGCGCATACTGTACTGTATTGCTGTCCAGGATCTTTTTCTGCTCCTTGATCACCTTGTTTTTTTCCTTGAGCTCGGCCTTCAGCTGTGCGCGCTCCTCCTTGAGCTCATCACGTCTCGCCTTTAACTCATCCCTTCTCGCCCGCAGGGCCTCACGTTCCTCCTTGAGTTCATCCCTGCGCTCCCTCAGCCTGCGTACCCTGGAATTCTTCAGCTTGACCTCTTCCTTCTTCTCATTGAGCCTCCGTACCAGAAAATCGCCGGGATCAAGCTTTCGCATAAGCTGCATATCCTCATACATCCATTCGCTGTAAAAATAATCCCGTCCGGGCACATCTAACCCGAAATGAGAGAATCCGGTATCCAGAAGAAACCGGTATACCATGCAGTAGGTTTCAAAGTTTCCCTGCAGGTCCAGCATATGCAGGAATCCGCTCAGCGCCCTGTTGAGAAAGCTCTGTTTCAGCGCTCCCTCAAAATCCGGCTTTTTCTCAAGCTCCTCCATCACCGCGGCATAGGATTCATAGGCAGACAGCGGCGCCTTAGAGGCCGTATCGCTTAAGCTGGTGCTCGTGGAGATCCGGTAGTTGATCAGCCTCTCGTCCACAACGGACATTCTCTCCGCATAATAAAACGCCATCAGCACAAAATAGGTGTCATTTGCCTGCCGCCTCGCCTCAAACTGAAGCCCGTGCTCCACAATAAAGCTTCTCAGATACAGCTTGTTCCACGGCACGTTGGTCGCGAAATTATAAATATACTGCCCCATATCCTGCCGTGAAAACGGCCTTTGCTCCGGCACGCGCTCCATCCACAGGTAGACATTGGTCAGAATCGTCTCATCCAGCACTGTATCATAACGGTTCGCGCCGCACACCACGATCTGGGCCTCCACACGCTCCGCCTCCTCATAAAGCAGTGAAAGCGCGTTCTCCTCAAAGAAATCATCGGGATCCCAGAAGATCACATATTTGCCAGACGCCTCCAAAAGGCCGCGGTTTCTGGCCACCCCGGCGTACTGGTTCTTTTGCGAGAGCACGCGGATCCTGTCATCCGCCTCCGCGTACCGATTGAGGATTCCCGGAGAATCGTCCGTGGATCCGTCATCCACGCAGATGATCTCTATCTCCCGGAGCGTCTGCCCCGTCACACTGTCCAATGCCTGCGGAAGATACTCCGCGACATTATACACCGGCATCACGACTGAAACCTTTACCTCTGACATTTTTACTGCCTCCCTCACCCTGCAATTATTTGTATCTGTTCAGCAAATCTGTTCCTTCTGCCGCGCGGATCATTTGGCATGCTCCTGCAGGGCGTCTCCGAACACCATCTTCTCAATCCGCTCCGTAGCGTGTCCGTCACAGGCGCTCATGAATTTCTCCTTGAACGCCGTCACCTTCTCCTTCTCAAAGCGGGTATCTATATGCCTGATATAATCGATCATCTCCTCGTTGGTCGTACAGATCGGTCCCGGAGCCAGCTCGTAGTAGTCATAATAGAAGCCTCTCCAGTCAAAATAATTATCCAGATCATACGCGTAGAAGATCATCGGCTTTTCAAACAGCGAATACTCGAATACCAGCGATGAATAATCAGAGATGCAGATATCGCTGACGCAGAGCAGCTCATCGATTGTCATCGTATCTGTAAAATCCACAGCAAAGCTGCTGCATTCCTCCGGAATCGGCGGTCTCTTTCTCACAAGCGGGTGATGCTTGAAGATCAGCACATACTCATCTGAAAACGCCTTGCAGAACTGCTCAGTATCAAAGCACTTGGGCGAAGCCGCCTTCGCCACACGCCCCCTGAAGGTCGGCGCGTACAAAATGACCTTTTTGCCTTTGCTCTGCGGCAGCAGCTCTTCCAGTTTCTTTTTGGCTGCCTCAATATAAGCCGGGTCAAAAAATACGTCCGTCCGGCTGTTACCCACCGGCCGCACAATATGCTCCTCCGGCTTGATGTTCATGGCCTCCTCATACGCCCAGACAACCTCCGGGCTGCTGACCGTCACATAAGTGTAATTCTTATTAAACGGATACTTCAGCATATTTTTACGGTTTTCTCCAAAGATCAGGTCCGCTGTGCTCATGCCGAATTTCTTGAACGCGCCGCAGCCATGCCAGAGCTGGGTCTGTATGGTTTCCTTGCGCATCGGCACAGAGCTTACCACGTTGGATGCCTCGTTGAGGAACACATACTTAGCGTCCGCGATATCCCGGATCATCGCCTTGCACCGCTCCTGATGCTCCTTCCTGGACACAAAAGTCGTGCGCAGAAAATGCTCATGGATATCAAAATTATAATTGTTTTTCAGGTCGTCATAGATTACCTTGAAGCTGTTGGAGATCTGTGGCTGGCGGATCTCTATGAACACCACCTTGTCCTCTTTCACCGGCTGCTTCGCGTATTTCTTATAGACAGACGGATACAGATATTTCAGGGTATAGTGCTTATATACCTTATTTTTTACCCGCCTCGGCAACTTCTTCACATATTTGTATCCCTTATATACAAAGGTCTTCCTCAGTTTATCCTTGATTGCGGACATTTCTTCACCCACCTTTTCTATTTATCCCATATCATGATCGTCTTGCCGATCAGCTTGTGAATATCCATCTCAAACGCCTTTGAAATATCCTTGATCTGACGGATTGTAACCTGCTCGCCCACGATATTTTCCAGATAATCCACAACCTCCGGATGGCTTTCATAGAGAGCCACAAGACCCTCAAAATCCTTCCTTCCGCTCCGGCTGCTGCCAATGACACGAAGGCCCTTCTCCAGGATCATCCTTGTATTAAGGGGCGCCAGATCCTCCGTAACGCCCAGGATTCCGATCGTTCCCTCAGGATTGATATAGTCAATGATCTGGTTGATCGCCCTCGGCGCCGCATTGCCCCCCACGCATTCAAACGCGTGGTCGATGGCAAAGCCCTCGGGAATCCGGTTCACCAGATATGTCTCATCGGCAAATGTAAAATCGTTGAGCTTCGCCTCATTCACGCCCATAACGCAGAGGTGGATCTCCGGATACATTGTCTTGATCAGCAACGAGGTGATATACCCCAGGTTGCCGTCTCCCCAGACTCCAACCGCGTCCCTCCTGTTGTGTGCCGTGCCAAAGAAACGGCCGATCGCGTGATAGCTGACACTCACGATCTCCGTAAATGCCGCCACCGTCAGGTTGATCCCCTCCGGCAGCTTCACAAGCCGGTCCGGCACTGTCTGCACATATTCCTGAAGGAAGCCGTCGGTACCGCTTGCGCGGAAACGTGAGGACCGCAGGTAGTTTTCCGCGATCACGTCATCCTTCTCGGAGGGAAGATTCGGGATCATGACAACCCTGTCCCCTATGGCAAAAGTTCCTGTGGGATCATAGATCACCTGGCCGATCGCCTCATGGATCAGCGCCATCGGAAGCTTTTTATTGAGAATCTCCTCCGGCCGGTTACCCTGATAATACCGCTGGTCGGCGTTACAGATCGACAAATGGGTGGGCCTGACAAGAATATGGGTGTCATCCAGCGTGATATCTTTATATACAAGCTCAAACTGGCGTGGTTTTTTTAACTGATATACCGCATTTAACATAGATTACTCACCTCCCAGCAGTGCCTCTGCAACCTTCAGGTCATATGGATAGGTGATCTTGATATTGGAGACCTCGCCCTCCACCAGATGCACCTGTTCTCCCTTGATGACCAGAATCTTGCAGGCGTCTGTCAGGATCTTCTTCTCCTCCTGTGTCAGGGACTCATATAGCTCCCTCAAGTGCTGGGCCTTGAAGGACTGGGGCGTCTGCCCCTGATACATCGTGGAGCGGTCAGGAATATCCGTGATCAGCGCGTGATCCTTACTCGCCACAATCGTATCAGTCGCCGCGATGACCGTATCACAGGCACCATATTCCTTCGCGAACCTGATATTCTCCTCAAGGATCCTGTGCGTCAGAAACGGGCGCACCGAATCGTGGGTCACGATCACGGTATCCGTGTTCAGCTTCCCCTGCTTGTCAATATAGGCGATGGAATTCATGATCGTCTCATTTCTGGTGGCTCCGCCTTCGATGACCACCACCCGGTCCCGCATGGGGATATATTTCCGGATCAGATCCTGCGTATGTTTGATCCACTGCTTGGGCGACAGCACCAGCACCTGCTCAAACTCCGTATTCAGCACGAATTTTTCAATCGTGTGAATAATGATAGGCTTGCCCCCGATCTCCATAAACTGCTTCGGCTTCTCCACGTTGCCCATGCGGGTACCCTGTCCGCCTGCCAAAACCACTCCAAATACATTACTGTTCTCCATGATCTTCCTCCTGTCCTACTTCATAAATTCCTTATACGCGTCCAGCACCTTCCCCGACTCCCCGATCATCCGGATCTTGCCGTCGTGCATCCACATCACCTTGTCACACAGCTCCCTCAGCGTGGAAATGCTGTGGGAAACGATCACCACCGTCCGGTCCTTGTTGGAGATCAGCTCCTTCATCTTATCATAGCTTTTACGCTTGAACCGCTCATCCCCTACACTCAGCACCTCATCGATCAGCATGATCTCTGTCTCCAGGATCGCGGTGATGGAAAAGGCCAGCTTCGAATACATGCCGCTGGAATAGGTCTTGACCGGCATATCGATGAATTTCCCCAGCCCGGCAAATTCTATGATCTTCGGCATCTTTGCCCTGACCTCCTCCTCGGAAAAGCCTAAGAGCATGCCTGACAGAAGGATGTTTTCCCTTCCTGTCACCTGTTTCTGGAATCCCACGCCGATGGACAGCAGGGAAACCGTATGTCCCTTCAGATCAATTGTTCCCGAATCCGGAGAAAAAATACCAGCCAGTGCCTTGAGCATGGTGGATTTCCCGCTTCCGTTCTTGCCGATGATGCCAAGGATCTCTCCTTTTTTTACATCAAAGGTCACATGGTTGACCGCGATGAACTCATCCACCTCCACCTTTTTAAATTTCAGAAGGCTCTTCTTGATGGAATAAGCTTTTATGCTCTTGTATCCGATCACCAGATCCCGCACTTCAATGGCGTTTTCAACCTGCGCTGCAGGCGGCGTATCTGCCTGTGCCCCCGCTTCAGGGACTTCCCCTGCCTTATCCGCCGACGGTGCTGCGGCCTTCGTCTTCTTCTCAGCCTCTCCGGGCTTTGCAGCCCTGTTTTCCGCAGGCTTCTTAGTCTGTTTCTTCATAGTATTCTCCTCTATAAACCATAGCTTCTATCCGACATGATAAAGACGGATTCCGGTACCTTTTATCCTGTCCATGTTGCGGGCGGATAAGGTGTCCGGCCCCTAAAAACGACGATATGCCCTGCCCGCCATCCGGCTGAAACGCCAACCCGGACAGTTTCCCTGTCACCGGCAGATCAGATCACCTTCACGTAGCTGTTCTCGTTTTTATACATGATCCTTACGCCGATTACCGAAAGTACCAGTCCGATCAGCGTCCAGACACATAATCCCCTCCAGTTCGGTCCCGTCTGATAGATCAAAACATTCCGCATGTCCGTGATCAGCAGCGCCATGGGATTACAGTTATACAGCAGCCTGGCCGCAAGCGGATGATCCGGCTCCACGCGGTTTTGTATGCTGTAAAAGATTCCTGTCGCGTAGTAGAGCAGCTTGAACAGCAGCGAAACCACATTGGACAAATCCTCTATGAACACGCCAAAATGCAGCATGATCATAGAAAACCCGAAGGTGACAATGACCAGCACCAGCATGATCGGGATAAACGCGAACACATACAGGGATAGCTTTACCCGGAGCACGCACATCATCAGCACCACAATGCCCCATGAAATCAGCATCTTGAAGCCAACCACCATCATATTGGTAAAGAGCAGGACAAATTTGGGAATATAGACCTTAGCGATAATGGATTTATTTTTCTTGACCAGCTTAACGCTCTGCTGGACATTTTTACTGAAAAATCCCCACATAGTCAGTCCGATAAACAGAAATACAGTAAAATTGGGTTCCTTGCTTTTAAAGATGTGCCCGAACACCACATAATAGATTGCCATCGTAAACAGCGGATCAAGCACCCACCAGATCCAGTTCAGAAAAGAGTCCGCAACCTCCGTCTTCAGCGCGGACTTAGCCGCGCGCACTTCATAATCATAATACTTCCGTACATCATTTAAAAATCGATTCACGTTTCCTGTTCTCCTCAAAAACACTAATTATCATCATCAGTTTTCTTTGCTGCCGCTGTCTCTGACAGCCGTTGTCTGTGTCAGGTCTATTCCCTCCGTGTTCTCCTTCTGAAACAGAATCTTGAAGGTTAAAAGCAGCAGCTTGAAATCAAGCCACAGGGAATAATTTTCAATATAGGTCAGATCCAGCTTCAGCTTGTCATAGGGCGTTGTATTGTATTTTCCATAGACCTGCGCGTATCCCGTCAGGCCTGCCTTCACCTTGAGACGGAAATCGAACTCCGGAATCAGCTTCTGGTACTCCGCCGCGATTTCCGGCCTTTCAGGCCTTGGCCCGACCAGGGACATTTCGCCCTTGATAATATTGATGACCTGCGGAAATTCGTCAAAATGCAATGCCCGCAGCACACGCCCCACAGGCGTGATCCTGTCATCTCCCTTTCTGGCCAGCACAATTCCCTCCTTCTCGGAATCCATGTACATACTCCGGAACTTGTAGATCCGGAAAACCCTGCCGTCCACGGTCAGACGGTTCTGGGAATACAGCACAGGTCCTCCGTCGCAGAGCTTGATCAGCAGGGAGATCAGCAAAAACAGGGGCATCAGCAACAGTGTCACAGGTATGGTGATGACAAGATCCATCAGCCGCTTGAAGATCAATTGGTCTCCCGAAAGCCCGCTGTTTCTCGAGAGCAGCAGAGGCGTGTCAAACAGGTGGATCTTATCGGAACCAGCCAGCAGAATATCCGAAAGCTTCGGCGTAACATAGGTTCTGACTGACAGCTCAAAACACCGCTTCAATATGATGTTCCGGTCATAGGCCGGAATGTCATAGATCAGGACCGCCTCATATTCGGAAAGGCTGTCGCAGATATTGTCAAGCCCTTCTGAAAGCTGCATAATGTCACAGATCTTATACTTGTCCCGCCTGGTACCGAGCTTGTCCAGTATCTCCATGGGAGAAATGTCGTCATAGATCAAAAGCATCTGCCGGGGCGGATAGAGCAGACCGTAGATCGACTTGCATACAAACACCCATACCAGAATCGCGATCACCTGAACCCCTGTCATCCCGATCAGCGGCCTCGCCGTCAGATATTCGCGGCTGATCAGGCAGATCTGGATATATGCGATCACATTGGTGCAGACAAGGGACAGGATCTGGGAATACAGCACGTCCATAAGCCTCAGATATCCCACCTTGAAGCCCCCATACAGGCTGGCAAACAGATACATGATCAGAGCGTAAATGCCTACCACGGCCCAGTCACCTCTCCTGAAGAATCCCTCCTCCAGCAGATTGCTGTAGACCGTATACCATAAATACGCGAACAACAGCGTATGCACGGCAAGGATCACCGCATCCTCCATAAAAGTGATCAATCTCTTAAACTGGTCTCGTTTGCGCATGTTCTCATCTCCATACAAAATCTTTAATTGAGCTATTATATCATCATTGTCATAATTTGGCAAGCCGCTCCATGATGCGCTCGGTAGCGTGCCCGTCGCAGGCTGACATGAACTTTTCCCTAAACACCCTTACGCGATCCAGGTCCGCAGGCTGCGGATGCAGGACAGACTGTGCAAGCTCCTCTTCCGTGCGGCAGACCGGTCCCGGCAGAAAGGTATCCAGAGGATAATAAAATCCCCTCTCCCTGCTGTAGGCCTCATAATCATACGCGTAAAAATACATCGGCCGCTCCAACAGCGCGAATTCAAAGATCAGGGAGGAGTAATCCGTCACGCACAGATCCGCCGCGCATAACAGCTCCTCAATCCGCTCACCGGAGGCGTCCTGATAACAGCTGGAACAACGCTCAGGTATCTCCCATTTTGTCCGGACCGCAGGATGCCCCTTATACAGCACCACATACTCCTCTCCCAGCAGCCCGTAAAGCACGTCAGGATTAAGCAGCCTGGGAGAAACCGCGTTACCCACATTTCCCCGGAAGGTAGGCGCGTACAGCATGATCTTTTTCCCGCTGCCGATTCCAAAGCGCTCCTCGATCCGCCTTCGGCAGCCCGCGACATGCTGCCTGTCAAAAAAGACGTCAGTCCGGCTGACACCGATCGGCAGCACCCTGCTCCGATCCTGTCCCATGCTCCTTGCGTAGATGTCCACAACCTCCTCGCTGCTGACCGTCGTAAACAGGTAATCATTGTAATACCGCTCCTTCAACCGGGTAACGCCGTCATACCCGAACCGCTTGAACGCGCCGCAGCCGTGCCAGGTCTGCACCAGCTTTGTCTGTCCGCGCACGGGCAGGGCTGCCAGCACATTGCTGCTCTCATTGACAAACACGATCTCCGAACCCGCAAGAAGCCCCAGCATTTTCAGGCACCTGACGGTATATTCCCTGAACGAAAAAACAGAATTTCCCAAAAAGGAAACCTTCACACGGAAGGCTTCCTTTTTACAAAATTCCTCATAAAGCAGCGTAAAATTGTTGGAGAGTTCAGCATACCTGATCTCCAGAAACAGCACCTGTCCCCTCTTTACCGGACGGATGCAATGCAGCCTGTATACTGCCGGGAACAGGCCATGCAGCAGGAGTGCCTTTCCTATGTTTTTCAATCCCTTCTTCACACCTGACATTTCTATCGTCCGTCCTTTTTGTTCGATTTGTCCTGTTTATCCATCCAGCGGATCAGGCGCTCTGTCGCCCTGCCGTCACAGCCGCCCATATATTTCCTGCGAAACCGCCTGACCGGTTCCGGATCGAACTCCTCCATGCAGCGCCGTACCGCCGCGGGAAGCTCCTCCTCCCGTTCCACGATCTCACCCGGAAGCGTCCGGTAATCCAGATAGAATCCCCTCTTTCCCGCATACCCGGAAAGATCCGGCGCGAAAAACAGCATCGGTCTCTCATAAATCGCATAGGTGAACACAATGGATGAATAGTCCGTCACCAGCAGATCCGTGACCGGCAGAAGCTTTTCTCCCGGCAGGGAAACTGTGGAGACATATCCCTTCTCCTCCATATGGGGATGGTACTTAAGGATCACAAACCAGTCCTCCCCCAGCTTCTTTCCAAGCCCCTCCATCACAGAGATGCCCGGAACATATGGATCCTGTGGCCTTCCCCGGAAAGTCGGCGCCCACAAAAGCACCTTCCTTCCCCTGGCCTCCGGGCATTGCCTGTAAAACTCCTCCCTGCAGGAAACAGCATACGCCCCGTCAAAATAAGGATCCGTGCTGCAAACGCCCATCGGACGGCATACGCCTTTTTTCAGACGCATGGCGCTGGAAAATGCCGGCACGCTCTCCGGCCCGCTCACCGGAACCAGATCGTAATTCCGGAAGACATTTCCCAGATAATCCCGGGGAATATCGTCTACAGTGTCATACCCGAATTTCTTAAAGGCGCCGCAGCCATGCCAGAGCTGGATCACCTGTGTCTTCCTCCTCTTCCGGCAGGAAGCCACCGGAAGGAAATTATCGCTGATGACCACAAAATTCGCGGAAGCATAGAGCTTCATGAACTGCAGCATGGAAAACAGCACCCTGCCATAGCCCATGTCCTGAAAATCCCGGTACCACTCCGTCACCTCATACCCGTTTTTCACAAGCGCCTCGTATAGAACAGCCAAACGCTGCGGCCTCTTCCTCGAATGTCCGTCCGCCAGGATCACGGTACCGGGCCTTACCTTCTGTATGCAGCATACGCGGTACACAACCGGAAGAACAAGGTTCTGCACCGCCATCTTACACAATTGCCGAACTTGATTTTTCACTCCTGCTACGCCTCATGTCCTTTTTGCTTGATCACATTTACCACCTGATCCACATACTGCCTGCACAGCTCGTCGGTGGAAGCCTCGACCATCACGCGGATCACAGGCTCTGTTCCGCTCTCCCGCAGCAGGATCCTGCCCTCGCTGCCAAGAGCCTCCTCCACCTTCTTCACCTCTGCCATCACATCCGGATCCGCCTTGGTATCCGGCTTGCTCTTCACCCGCACATTTTCAAGAAGCTGCGGATAGATCTTCAGGTCACGGAACAGCTCGGAAGCCTTCATCTTCTTTTCCAGGATCACCTCCATCAGCTTAATAGAGGTCAGGACGCCATCACCCGTTGTGGCATATTTGCTGAAAATGATATGGCCGCTCTGTTCCCCGCCCAGGGAATGGTCATGCTCCATCATGTTCTCAAAGACATATTTATCCCCCACAGCCGTCTTCTCATAAGAAATGCCCTTCTTATCCAGCGCCTTGTAGAGGCCGAGATTGGACATGACCGTCGTCACAACCGTATTGTTGTTAAGCTCTCCCCGCTCTGACAGGTAGCAGCCGCAGGCATAGAGGATCTTATCACCGTCAATGACCTCGCCGTTCTCATCTACCGCCAGGCATCTGTCCGCGTCACCGTCATAGGCAAATCCGATGTCAAGCTGCTTCTCCCGAACCAGCTCCTGAAGGCGCTCTATATGCGTGGAACCGCAGCCCGCGTTGATATTGGTTCCGTCCGGATCATTGCAGATCACATAGGTCTTGGCGCCCAGTGCCTCAAACACTGCCTTTGCCACCGTGGAGGACGCGCCGTTGGCACAGTCGAGCCCTACCCTCTTATTCTTGTAGGATCTGGTCGCCAGTGTCATCAGATAGCCGATATAACGGTTCCGTCCCATCGCGTAATCGACTGTCCTTCCGATCTTCTCACGCTTCGCGAACGGAATTTCCGGAATCCTTCCGTCAATATAATCCTCTATCTCGGCCTCCACCTGCGCCTCCAGCTTGAATCCCTGCCCGTTGATCACCTTGATCCCGTTGTCGTAGAAGGGATTATGGCTCGCCGAGATCATGATCCCGCAGTCAAATTCATCCAGCCGCACGATATAAGAAACGCTTGGAGTAGGCGTCACATGCATCAGGAATACGTCCGCCCCGCTGGCTGTCAGCCCCGCTACCAGCGAATACTCAAACATATAGGAGGATCTTCTGGTATCCTTCCCGATCACGATATTCGCCTTGCCGTCCTCATGATTCCTTCCGTAATAATAACCGAGATATCTGCCCACCTTATATGCGTGCTCCACTGTCAGATTCACATTCGCTTCACCGCGGAAGCCGTCTGTTCCAAAATATTTCCCCATCACCTTTCCTCCTCTATATAAAACGGTTTTTTCCACCTTTTCTTTTTGGCGCACAGATACGAATCCGCGCAGTTTCTCTGTCAAATCTGTGTTTCGCCTATTTTTTTACAATTTTGAGCGCGTGGTGCTCATTCACAACCTCCACCTTCGTGCAGGTTCCGCCGTACTCCCCATCCAATGTCCACGCGATCGGCTCCGCGCTCTCGATCATGACACGCTTCGCCTTGAACTGGTACATATACTCCTTATTAAACTCACCCATCACGTAAGCCGAAACCGTAGCCTGCAGATCCAGCGGATTCGTCGGAAATTTGACAAGGAGCACCTCAAACAGTCCGTCATCCAGCTCCGCGATCTTGCTGTTCGGGTTCTGAAATCCGCCGACGGTCAGGGAATTTGTCACCATACCCATAAAATAATCCTGCTCCTCGATCTCCTGTCCGTCATAGGTCACCTTAAGCCGGTAGGAGGTCAGTGTGGGAATGCTCCGGATTCCCTCCAGCACATAGGCCATATGCCCCAGATGGTTTTTATACTCCTGCGGTGTCGTATATGTCACATCCGTAAACGCTCCAAACGCCGCCACATATACAAAATAGTCTGTCTTAGGCACAGGCTGCATACTGCCGTCCTCGCCCTTCTGATCCAACGCCAGGAAGGCACCGATATCGATCGGCTCCGGCTCGTATTTTGTAATCCGCTTTGCAGCCCTGATCGGATCCTTCGGAATTCCCAGGCTTCTCGCAAAGTCATTCGTGGTACCGCAGGGAATATAGCCGATGGGGGTTTCACATCCGCACTGCATGCAGCCTGTGACAACCTCGTCCAGCGTGCCGTCTCCTCCCGCGCATACGATCTGGTCATAGAGATACCCCTCACGCTTGACAACCTCCGTCGCGTCTCCCTTCGCCTGCGTCGGATGTACGAGAACCTGGTAATCCGACTTCACGAACAGATCCACGATCTCAAATAATCTGCCCTTGATATGCTTTTTGCCGGCAGAAGGATTGATGATAAACAATAATCTCTTCACTGCTTTGCTCCTCTTTGTCACTCACATTCAGCCTGTTCATATCCATTGGGGTTGCCGGACTGCCATCTCCATGTGTCCTCGCACATTCTGTCAATCCCATACTGCGCCTTCCAGCCAAGCTCCCGCTCCGCCTTCGACGGATCCGCGTAGCACACCGCGATATCTCCCGGACGCCTCGGATCGATCACATAGGGAATCTCTTTCCCGCAGGCCTTCTCAAAATTCCGGATCACATCAAGCACGGAATAGCCGATGCCGGTTCCCAGATTATAGATCACAAGCCCCGGATGCTCCATCAGCTTCTTCACAGCGCATACATGCCCCTTCGCGAGATCCACTACATGGATATAATCCCGCACGCCGGTTCCATCCGGCGTTGGATAATCATTTCCAAACACATGCACCTTCTCCAGCACACCCGCAGCCACCTTCGCCACATAGGGAAGCAGATTGTTGGGAATCCCGTTAGGCGCCTCACCGATCCTGCCGCTCTCGTGCGCACCGATCGGATTAAAATACCGAAGCAGCGCGATATCAAATTCCGGATCCGCCTTCTGGATATCCGTGAAAATCTCCTCCAGCATGAACTTGGTTCTGCCATAAGGGTTGGTCACGCCGCCCACCTTTGACTCCTCTGTGATCGGAACCGTCTCCGGATCCCCGTAAACCGTCGCGGATGAAGAAAATACAAGCTTCTTTACATTATATTTCTTCATCATACGGATGATATTGAGCGTTCCCGTAATGTTATTATCATAGTATTCAAAAGGCTTCACGCATGACTCGCCCACAGCCTTCAACCCCGCGAAATGGATGATCACATCAATCGGGTTTTCACTGAAAATCTGCTCAAGGCCCTCCGGATCCCTCATATCTGTCTCATAAAAACGGATCTTTTTTCCCGTCAGCTCCTCCACCCTCCTGATCGATTCCCTGCTGGAATTGCTGAGATTATCCATCACGATTACCTCATATCCCTCCTCCAGCAGCTCAACATTTGTATGGCTGGCAATATATCCCGCGCCGCCTGTCACCAAAATGGTCATATTTGCTCCTCCTGCATGGTCTTATTAAAACCAGGCAATTGCGAAACCCGGAATGCAGATTAAGGTTTTGTGCATGATTTATGTTTTTCGCCGGCATCAGGATCGTCGCCAGGAAAAAGATATAACATACCCAAAGCCGGTTAAAATAGTATATCGTTTCGCATTCGCCTAAATTTAATTAAAGCTATTATACCTCATCCTTCCTGTATCTGGCAAGAAATTCTTCATACCCCTTTCTGCGGAGCGTGCAGCTCGGACAATGGCCGCAGCCATCCCCCCGCACGCCATTGTAGCAGGTAAGCGTTTTCTCCTTCACAAGCTCCAGCCCTCCCAGTTCCTGCGCGAGCCTCCAGGTATCCGCCTTATCGATCCACATCAGCGGTGTCTCTATGCAGAAGGTGGTGTCCATCGCGAGATTCAGCGTTGCGTTCAGGGACTTGATAAACACATCCCTGCAGTCCGGATATCCGGAAAAGTCGCTCTGTGAAACGCCTGTCACCAGATCCGTGATACTCCTCTGCTTGGCAAATACAGCCGCAAAGGTCAGAAACAGCATATTCCTTCCGTCAACGACACTGTTGGGAGGTCCCTCCTCCGGCGCCTCCTGATCCACGCTGATCCCTTCCCTTGTCAGGGAATTGGGCGCAAGCTGATTCAGCAGCGACATATCAAGCACATGCCATTCCACATCCAGCTGCTGCGCGATCTCCTTCGCGCACGCAAGCTCCTCCCTGTGCCTTTGCCCATAGTCAAAGGACACAGCTACCACCTCACGATACCGTTTCAAAGCCCAAAGCAGGCAAGTGGTGCTGTCCTGTCCGCCGGAAAACACAACCAGCGCTGTCTCTCTGTTTCTTGTATTCATATTCATTGTATATTCAAAGCTCCCTTCCACAATTTTACCGCAGCATGAGCAGCAGCCTGTTCTGCAGAGCCGCATCCGTTTCAAAACGCCCCCGGAAGGTCGTGGTAACGGTTTTGGCGGAGGGCTTTTTGATCCCCCTTGCCGTCATGCAGCTATGGCTGCCCTCAATATAAACCGCCACATCCAAAGATCCGGTGGCCTTTGTCATAATCTCCGCAATATCAGTGCCGATCCGTTCCTGAAGCTGCAGCCGCTTGGCCACCATGTCGGCAATCCTCGCAATCTTGCTCAAACCGATGACCCTGCCCCTTGGAATATAGGCAACTGTCACCTTCATGTCATACATCAGCGCCAGATGGTGCTCGCAGTAGCTGAAAACCTCTATATCCTTTACCACCACCATATCCTGTTCGCCATCACCCGTCACCTCAAAGCTCTTGGAAAACATCCTCGCAATCTCATCATTGGTGTAATTCATGCCCTCGAAGACCTCAGCGTACATTCTCGCCACCCGGTCCGGCGTATCCTTTAACCCCTCCCTCTCCGGGTCATCTCCAAGCGCAATGAGAATACCCCTGACATGCTCCCTGATTGCCTCCTGATCAATTGCCATCTCTATCTCCTTCCATTTCAGACTCCCCGCTGATCCGGATCCCAGATCAGCTTATGAAGCTGCAGCTGCATATTCACATGATTCATTGTCTGTTCCTTCATAAAATCCACAAGCTCTGACGGGGCAATCCTGCCAAAGCAGGGGCTTAAATATATCCCGCAGCCCCTTTCCGCCAGATTGAACCGCTCAATGATCTCCCTGCACTTTAAAAGCTCCTCGCGGCTGCTCACCACAAATTTCACGGTATCGCAGCTTCTTAGGTACACGTAATTGGACAAGAGCATCTTCTGCTCCATCCCGCTGCCAGCCAGCTTGTAATCCATCGTAAAGCTCACATTGTCCTGCTGCTCCAACGGCTGCCCCACGCCCGCGCTCCGGTCCTGCGGCTGTTCTGTACCCGCGTTCCAGTCCCGCTGCTGCCCTGTGCCCGCGTTTCTCCTGTTCCCGCTCTTAAAAATCGAACTGAACTGCTCCGTATCCGGAAGAAACGGAGAGATATCCACCGCGCCGTTTGTCTCAATCTCCACCTCAAAGAAGGAATCCCCCCTAAGCAGGCCCAGCAGCTCGCCGATCCCTTCCTGCAGCAGCGGTTCCCCGCCGGTCAATGTCACATTGCAGATTCCCGCGTCCTTCAGCAGCTGATAGATCTGTCCCGCGCGCATCCGTTCATACGGCACATCCGCCTCATTGGCCCAGCGGGTATCACAATAGCTGCAGGAGAGGTTGCAGCCCGCAAACCGCACAAAATGCGCAAGCTGTCCCGCTTTTCTCCCCTCCCCGTTAATGCTGACAAAATGTTCCACAACCTGCAGCTTCGCCATCTCTTTCCTCCTCCGTAAAATCTGTTTCAGGCCACCTTTTTCCGGCTTCCAGATGCTAGTCTGTCCGGCTTCTCTGCAAAGCATTTCAGAGCCGCCTTTTGGGGCTTCCAGATGCCAGTCTGCCCGTTTTCCTGTATCTATGCGGAATATGCAGCGCAGTTATCCGGCGTCTCGTATACCTTCACCAAAACCACCTGATATCCCCGTTCTTCAAGCTCTCCGTAAAAATACTCCGCCAGATTCTCCGCAGTCGGTCGAAAGCCCAGCTCAACCAGACGGAAGCCCTCCTCCTCAAGAGCCGCCCTCGTCTTCTCCTTCAGGCTTCCCGCTTCCAGGATCAGGCTGTGATCCATCTCCTCCGCAAGCTTTTTGAGATCCTTCTTAAATGTCTTGAAATCCACGATCATCCCGCGCTCTGATCCGTCCCCGCAAAGCTCCTCTGAGGCTATCACTGCCTCCAGCTTAAAACGGTGTCCATGGATATTGCTGCATTTTCCGTCATACCCCTTTAAAAAATGCGCGCTGTCAAAGCAAGCGCTGCTCTGTAATGTATACATACAATTCCTCCTCAAAATGCCAGTGTTATCAGGTTAAAGGTGATCTCTTCCGGCACGCATTACAAAAAACACCCCTGGCCGGCATTCGCGACAAAAGCAACTGAAAGTTCTCTTTGCGGTGTGCCGCGCGAATAACAGCGCGTCGGAAACCATCAGCATATCACCATATGCCTTTTCCGGACCTTCACAAAGAATCCTGTAAAACGGGATCATCATCAATACCTGTCACTGCCCAAACAGAGGTGTTTTCATATTGGTCTTCAGTCCTGGTTTTGTTTACAGACAGGATGGCACTAACGAACTGTCCCGGAAACCGTCATGAATGGCAGATGTTTCTATGATTCCAAGCATCTGCCCCGGATCCAGTTTTCCCGCACAGCCGGAGCGGCCGAACGGCTTCCTGAATCCTTACAGCAGGATTCCCCTTACAATTTTTTCCATATCCGCCTTGTCGCACACGGTATCATGCAGCACAGGAGCGGTACGGATCTCTTCCACAGCCTGCGGAACCGGCACGCCGGAAAGGCTGTTTAACGCGTCCACCAGTTCAAAGTCAGAGGCGTCTCCGCAGTCTCCGCGCAGCGCTTCCATCACACTTCTGGTGAATTTATACGGGCTGGCTGTCGACGCGATCACTGTCGGTGTCCCGTCACCGGTTTCCTTCACGTACTTGTCATACACAGAGGACGCCACAGCGGTATGGGTATCCATGACATAGGCATCCGACTCATATACCCGCTTGATAGCTGCGGCTGTCTCTGCCTCATCCGCGTAACCACCGTAAAACTCTGACAGCTTTTGCCGCATATTGTCATCGATCTCATATCTTCCTTCCGCAGTAAGGGACTTCATCAAAGCGGCGTTCCGTTCCGCGTCATCCCCCGCGATCCGGTAGATCAGGCGCTCCAGATTGCTGGAGATCAGGATATCCATGGACGGGGAGCTTGTCAGGATGAACGGGCGGTTCCTGTCATATACGCCTGTGGAAAAGAAATCATAGAGAACCTTGTTCTCATTGGAGGCGCAGATAAACTTCCTGATCGGAAGCCCCATTTCCTTCGCGTAATACGCCGCAAGAATATTGCCGAAATTACCGGTCGGCACCACGACATTGATGGGATCTCCTGCCTTGACCTCTCCCTCTGCCACCAGCCTCGCGTAAGCATATACATAATAGACCATCTGAGGCACAAGGCGGCCGATATTGATGGAATTGGCAGATGAAAACTGGAAGCCCTTCTCATTCAGCTCCTTCGCAAGCTGCTTGTCGTTGAACATATTTTTCACTCCGGTCTGGGCGTCATCAAAATTGCCGATGATGCCTACCACAGAGGTATTGGCTCCTTTCTGCGTGACCATCTGCTTCTCCTGGATCGGGCTGACGCCGTTCTTGGGATAAAAGACGATAATCCGGGTTCCCGGCACATCCGCAAAACCTGCAAGCGCAGCCTTGCCCGTATCGCCTGAGGTAGCTGTCAGGATCACGATCTCATTCTCCACATGGTTCTTCCTCGCGGAGGTCACCAGAAGATACGGGAGAATGGAAAGCGCCATATCCTTAAACGCGATGGTGGAGCCATGAAAGAGCTCCAGATACCATGCGCCGGCCTTCTTCACCAGCGGGGCAATCTTTTCCGTGTCAAATTTTTTATCATAGGCACTGTTGATGCAGTGCTTCAGTTCTTCCTCTGTGAAATCCGTCAGCATGCGGCTCATCACCTCATACGCAACCTCCTGATAGGACATCTGTGCCAGCGTGCCGAAATCCACATCCAGGGCAGGTATCGAATCAGGAACAAATAATCCCCCGTTATCCGCCAGTCCCTTCAGGATCGCCTGGGACGCGGTTGCCGTTTCCTGCCTGTTTCTTGTGCTTGTGTACGTTACTGCCATGTCTTACTCCTCTTTTCTTTATAATCTTCAGGCAATCGCGAAACAATGTACTTTCCCGATTGGCTTTATCATAGCTTCTTTCATTTACGGCGCCAGAAAGACTTCCTTCGTCTGCTTTCCCCATCTCAGGGCTTCCTTATGCGTCATGAAAAACATGTCGATCCGTTTTCCCTTGATTGCGCCGCCGCGGTCCTCAGCGACATACACCTGGCCATCAATGATGACTCTGGTTCCAAACGGGATCACGTCCGTATCCACCGCAATGGTACGGTTGGAGGTCGGTACTGTTCCGCTTGCGGTCCGGTTGCCTCCTGAATATACGCCGCAGCAGATCCTGCAGGTGCAGTACGCGGTAACCACAAACTTGCCAAGGCTTTTTCCATTCTTGGAGGCGAAAACCGGCTCCCCGATCCTGCCGCCGTTGGAAGCAGTATCCCCGCTGCCCATATCAAGCGTAACCCTCGCGTACCTCGACTGTCTCTGCCGCATCAACGCCGCCCTCTCCCTGGCCTGCTTCGCGATCTCTGCCGCCAGCGCCGCGTCCTTGCGCTTCTTCTCCTCAGCCTCCCGCTCAGCCTTCACCCTGTCATACGCGATCTTGTCCGAGGTACGGCTGAACATCGCCGTCAGATTATTTATGGAACGGATCTCCTCCAATTCCCTGGATTCCGCCTCCCGATCCAGCAGATCCATCCTCGCGATCATCTGATCCTCCAGAAAGCCATATTTCATGGCATAATAGCTGATCTTCTGGTTCTCGTTCACGACACTGTACATCCTGTTCAGGCTCCCTGCCGCCGCCGGGACGCTGCTCAGCCTGCCGGGAAGCTCTCCCGCCTTGGCGACCACCTGATAACCTACGCCGGCAACCAGCACCGCAACCGCGGCAAGAAGGATACCGCCCAGCACATTTTTCACCGGAACCTTTTTCCTGTGCAGTCCGGATTCCCGTCCCTCCGGCACATCGTTTCCTGTTTTTTCCTGCTCCATTCGTTATCCTCCTTTCCCCGCCTTACACAGCCATCTTTTTCCCCGCACCTGATCTTTTGTTTGGCCTGCAGCTGACGCAAATCTGCCAAAAATAATTTCAAAAATGATTGCGCCGACACACTAGATTATAATTTCAATTACAGGAAAGGTCAAGTCTTTTATCAGCCGTATCACAAAACAAACTGTTTTCCGATGTGACGCATTTTGTATTGTTGCAAGTATCATCCTGTGATAAAATATCAGACAAAGATAACCCCATCGTGACGCGATCTATACGGATACCGTTCCCCGGACAGGATATCCTGTATCGACACCTGACCGGACGATGTCAGACAAAAAACGTATTTGTTCAGCAGGTGCTGACCCAGATACGCAGCGGGTGAAGCTTAAGCATCCTGATTCACACGCTTCAAGGCAAAATAGAATGATCCGGCACGGTCTGCACAGTGAATGCGCAGGCCTACCGGGTAATTAAAAAAGATCAGAGTTTCGGGAGGAACACGCATTATGATCACAAAAAATACAACCCATCCGGACGCAAACCGGATTGCAGGCGTATCCAAAGCCAGAAAAAAAGACGGAACCCTCTATTACCGTTCCTCCATCACCCTGCGCTCCAGGCATGTAAGCCTCGGAAGCTTCCCCACTCCGGAACGCGCCGGACAAGCTTACGCGGAAGCATGCGCCATCGTGCGCGAAGGGCGGTATGAACTGGAGGATTATGATGCCCATTCCTTCTGCCTGGATTTTTCCAAATTCGTCATTCTCCTCAATTACAGAAATACCGGCATCTATTTTAAAAATCCCATTTACCTGCAGGCCGGACATTTCCTGTATTATCTGTCTCCGGACCAGTACCTGATCTTCGACAGGGAGGATCTGTTCTTCTATGCCACCCACAAACTCCAGGTCCGCGGAGGGTATTATTTCATCTGTGACTACGGCAGCCAGTACAACATCCTCTCCCGCTATGGCATTAAAAACCACGCGCGCAAGGGCATCGACTATATGTTTGTCAATCAGAACGAATGGGATTTCCGTTACGAGAATATCCGTGTCATCAACGAATACAACGGAGTCAGCGAGAAACAGGATCCGAACCATACCTATTATGAATGCGTCATCCATGTCAACGGCAACCTGATTGTGGGGCGCTATCCGGACAAGACACAGGCGGCTATCGCTTACAACAAGGCGGCAGACATCTTAAACGCCAGGGGATTTGCCAGACAGTATGTGAGAAACTATCTGACGCACCTGTCCTCGGAAGAATATCACAGGATCTATGACCGGCTCCGGATCTCAAAGAGGATCACAGACTATTCCCCGCAGCCATAAAATATTTTTCCCATGCTGAATAAAATTTTCCTGAAATGCTCATACTTACCTCATCGCAACTGTTCAGCAGGTACTGGGCAGTCGCCATCATCACTTATAAAAAGGAGGATCAAGTATGAGCCAGTTATCTGAAAAAGAGTTATCCTCACTCAACGAACTGCTGTCTGAGGAAGAGCTTCTGGTCAAAAAATTCCAAATGCTTTCTGAGCATGCCACCGATTCCGCGGTGCGCGATGAGATGGAGGAGATCTCCAGAAGACATCAGTCACATTTCAACCAGCTTTACAGCCATTTAAGTTAAGGAGACCGTCATGAATCAATTTCAGGAAAAAGAAATTTTAGGGGATGCGCTGGCAACCCAGAAAAACGCTACCAGCCTGTTTAACACCTGCTCTAACGAGTGTGTCCATGAGGGACTGCGTTCTACCATGCTGGATATCCTCGCGGATGAGCACGCCATGCAGCAGGATGTATTCTGCGCTATGCATGAGCGGGGATACTATCCCACGCCCGATGCGCAGCAGAACAAGATCGACGAAGCCAGACAGAAGTTCTCCGCTTCCTTCAAGAGCAACTAAGCGGCTTTCTGCCTGATTTTAGGCAGAAAAGTTTGGCACTGGCAGGCAAATGGCAGATGGAATCCCGTTTCACAACGAATTTCATCTGCCTGTCAGATCACTTACGTGGTTCACGCCAATAAGTTTGATATACGAAAGAATAAAACAATCACATTCATGCCAAATCGTATATAATCGTATAAATCCGTTCCTGTCCATTCGACATTTCATGCGCACGATTTTTTCATACAAATGCATAACTAATCTAGTAAAATTCTGACAACTGTGCTATAATTATCATTATAAATCTGCTGAGCAGACCTGTTGCGCGGACATGACTCTGCTTTGCACCGCGATATGCGGGAGACTTACCAGCCAGCCGCCTCCGTTCCGGCTTCACGGAGTCTCACACAAATAATGAGAAAGGGGTATATGCAATGACTTACAATGAGTTCTTACAACTGAAGGTCAACGACATCGTCCACCGCCGCATCGATGAGAATGAGATCGTGTACGCTTTCAAGATCACCGTTGTGGACGCGCATGGAACACGGGGACAGTTTTATGATCCGGTAATGAAGGACTGGTCTGTGGCACCGCCCGATTACTTCGGCTCCAGAGACTACATAACCCTTCACGCGCCAGATGTCATCAAAAAACTGGACATCCCGAATAAGATGACCGACGCCTTTATCGAAGAGAAATGGAGGGAACTTGCAGAAGCAGATATCTGTGATCTGCAAAAGAACAATTCACCTCTCACAGCAACGTGGTTTTTATTTCCGGAGGGAACCTTCAGTTTCCTTGTAACAGACTGGTTCAATGAACATCATTCCAAAGGCCTGCAGTATTTACGAGACCTGATTTCAAAACCAGAGGAGAAGGAGGAAGCTTTAATCGGCGATGTGGAGGATCGCGCGAATCCTCTTGCTCTTGACGTAGAGGATGAGGATGAGGGATTCAGCATTGACACAGGGGAGGACATGGAGGAAATACCGATCATTCCCAATATACCAAACCCGGCTGTCCCGAAAGAGTCATCACCTGTACCGGCAAAAAAAGAGAATGCTTCAGAATCTGTACCTGCTGAAGAACCGAAGATTGAAAAAAACGGAGAATCTTTCGAAGCGGAATCATCGGAAGAGGCACAGCCGCAGGACACAAAAACCAATGCTTTCGGGAATACACAGCGCAAGGAACAGCCTCTTCAGGATCCAGTGCATTTCTCTTCCGAGATAAAAGACAGCGTAGTATCCGATTCTATCTGGAAAGAGCATCCACATACAACTACCGAGTCCATCTGGATTTCCAAAGAAGCGTCGTCAAAATCATCTAAAGCCCAGGATGACGAGGAACTACCAAGCTTTAAGGCAGATACCGCAAAAGCTGCTTCCGATCTCGATGCCTCAGACACAGCAGATGATCAGGAAACTGCTTCGACCAGCTCTAAGGAGATTGCAGAAACCGCTTCTGATGAGGCTGATGCTTCGGACAGCTCTGAAATGATCCCTGAAGCTGCTTCTGATACTGCTGATGTTTCGGACAGCTCTGAGGTAATTCCTGAAGCTGCTGATACTTTAGACAGCTCTGAAATGATCCCTGAAACTGCTTCTGATACTGCTGATGTTTCGGACAGCTCCGATGTGATCCCTGAAGACGTATCCGACACAGAAGAAGCAACCGGTTCGGAAGACGAGTCCAAAGATACCCTTCCTTCCCAGGAAGAGGAGTTAGCTGATTTCAACTCTGAATCCATGTCTCAGGCAGAACCCACAGTCGTACTGCCATCGGTCAAATGCGAACCTGTGCCGACCACAACTGCAGAGGACAATCCTCCGATGGAGGAAGCTTCTGCCAAGGATACCCCGGTTCTTTCTCAAACTGCTGAGGCTGCCGATGAAGACACAGCAGTTGACGCCGTACCGGAGGAACCCGTTCAAACAAAGAATCAAATTCAGGAGGATATGAACATGAATAATCAAGCCGTTGACTTCGATGCCATGAAACAGGCTGCCGCTGCTATCCGCGACGAATATTTAAGAATTGCCGACCAGATCGCAAACTTAAGCGCTGACCAGTTTGAAGCAATCCAGAAACACCTGTCAAGCCAGGGTATCAGCAATATCAATGACGGATTGGCCAATTTCGTAAAATCACATCAGAATCTTCTGTCCAGTATCTATGAGGAGGGCTTTGAGATTGCGGATGATAACGGCAATCCTGTCACCCTCACTCCCGCAATGCTGGCCCAGATCCGTGAAAAAATGGATATTCAGGCCGGCAAGGACATTGCGCTGAGCACCGACGCGCAGGAGCTTTCCGATGAGGGCTATCTGGAGCTTTATAGAAGCTCTGTTCTGCAGTAACAGAAACAATCGTCACGAGGGCATTTTCAACCCTGCACGCTGCGCGGCGTCATATATACTAATGATCCGGCACAGGCGAAGGCATCAAATTTTAGCAGGTTCATAAAGTAAAACAAAATTGAACTTCGCTGCAGCATTTAAAAAGGGAGCCGCTTCCGTAGCTCCCTTTTTACCATTCCATATCAAATTCATACTGTACGTAATAATTGTTTGAAGTTATCAGATCAGCAGCATCGCATCTCCAAAAGAAAAAAATCTGTATTTTTCTTCCACCGCAATCTCATATGCCTGAAGAATCTTCTCCCTGCTGCTGAATGCGGACACCAGCATCAGCAGGGTGGACTCCGGCAGATGGAAATTGGTAATCAGGCCATCCACTGCCTTAAACCGGTATCCGGGATAAATGAAAATATCCGTCCACCCGCTTCCGGCCCTGACCGTGCCATTCTCGTCCGCAACCGACTCCAGTGTTCTGGTGCTTGTGGTTCCAACAGAAATGATCCGTCTTCCCTCTGCCCTGGCTGCATTGATCCTGGCGGCTTCCGCTTCCTCTACCATATAAAATTCCGAATGCATATGATGCTCCAGAATATTTTCCGTCTTCACAGGACGGAAGGTGCCAAGCCCTACATGCAGGGTAACCTTCGCGATCACAACTCCCATATCCCGCAATTTTTCCAGAAGCTCCTCCGTAAAATGCAGCCCTGCTGTCGGGGCGGCCGCTGAACCCTCATGCGCCGCATATACCGTCTGATAGCGGTTTCTGTCCTTCAGCTGGTGTGTGATATAGGGAGGGAGCGGCATCTGTCCCAGCCGGTCCAGCAGTTCTTCCCAGATCCCGTCATAAGTAAAACGGATCAGACGGTTACCCTCCTCCACAATATCTGTCACCTCTCCTACCAGTAAACCGTCTCCAAATATGATCCTGGCACCAGGACGCGCCTTCTTCCCCGGCCTGACGAGAGTTTCCCAGAGCTTTTCCTCTCTTCGTTTCAGCAGAAGCACCTCAATGGAGGCTCCTGTATCCTCCTTCACGCCCATCAGACGGGCAGGTATCACCTTTGTATCATTGATCACCAGGCAGTCTCCCGCCCGCAGATAGTCCGGCAGGTCATAAAAATGCCTGTGGGTAATGCTTCCATCGCTGCGCCCTACCACCATCAGCCGGGAATCACTCCTCTTTTCCAGCGGATCCTGTGCGATCAACTCCTGTGGCAGGTCATAATAAAAATCCTTAAGTTTCATCATCACAATTCCTTTTTCGTATCGTTACTTCGTCTTAAACTTCACACTGGTTTTCCGGTTATAGACATCCTGAACGACCAGCTTGTTCCATTTTCCTTTCTTTTTCAGGTATGCTTTATATTTTGAAAGCTTAAACTTCATCTGTTTCGCCCCGGCCTTCAGCTTCAGCTTTTTCCCGTTCAGCTTCACAGTTTTGATTCCGTCCTCATGCCTGATCTTCACTAGAAACGATTTCTTATACGTCTTTTTATTCTTCAGGCTCAGTGTCGTAACTGCAATTTTTTTCTCACCATCTTCTGTCTTCGCAGCTTCCTGCGTCTGGCTCGCCGTGGTTTTCTCTGGTGAGGAAGACGCCGTTTCCTTTTCTGTTGTTGCAGGTTTTGACGCCGTTTTTTCTGTTGTCGCAGGCTTTGATACGTCTGCCGTTTTCTCCGTTGTCGCAGGTTTTGACACATCTGCCGTTTTCTCCGTCGTCCCCTTTTCCGCTCCCGTGCCGGCTGCCTCTGTTGTCCCTTTCTCCGAACCGGTGCCGCCTGCCTCCGTCGTTCCTTTTTCCGAACCGATACCACCTGCCTCTGTCGTTCCTTTTTCCGAACCTGCGCCGCCTGCCTCCGTCGTTTCTTTCTCTGAACCGGTGCCGCCTGCCTCCGTCGTTCCTTTTTCCGAACCTGCGCCGCCTGCCTCTGTCGTTCCTTTTTCCGAACCGGTGCCGCCTGCCTCCGTCGTTTCTTTCTCTGAACCAGTGCCGCCTGCCTCTGTCGTTCCTTTTTCTGAATCTGTTCCGCCATCCTCTGTTACAGGTGTCTCAGGATCAGCATTTTCATTCTCCTTCGTCAGCGCGTAGCTGCTTCCTTTTTGCAGCAGCAGGCCGCAGTCTGCGCAGTACAAATCTCCTGTATACCCATCCTGATCCACCGTAGCCGCAGACACATTCCGAAGCTCCGCGCTGCCATGCAGGCACTCCAGTCCGTTCTCAAGCAGAGTGTCAAGCTCCACAGATACGCGTTCCCTATGCTCCTCATTGGGAACCTTAGCCAGTTCATACTGAAGCTGGCGATTCCGGATCCGCATGCCATAGACCATGCCCAGGCTGACATCCGCATCCGCAATCTTCTCCTGCCCGCTTCCGTCAAATCTACAGCACCAGATTCCATCCGGCTGTGAATAAAACAGCCTTCCAAAACAGGAATCGATCTTGCTGAAGGAACCGGAATAATAGCGGTTGGTGCTCCCGAATACCCTCCAGACGCCTCCCGGCTCAGCAACCACTTCCCCTGTCTCAGTAATCGCGTGCGTTCCAATCTCATGGCGGTAGAGCTTCCCCTCATCATCTATCATATACCAGGATCCATCCCTGTTGATCATCTGCGTCTTGATTCCATTCCAGAACGCGTTATCATACGTCGTATCTGTACATGCCTCATATTTGTCCCTGTTCCAGTCATGATTATCCCCGTCAAAGGCTGCCTCGCTCTTGAGCAGGTAATCATGCGTCACATTCCCGTAATAATCCCAGATTGTGTCATCGTAGGTCACATCCACCATATACCAGCTTCCATCCAGGCATACCTGATTCCAGGCGTGGCTGTCATTCGAAATGATCCGGCATGGTATTCCAAGCTTCTGCATAAAATACAGAAATGTATTGGCATATCCGTCACAGACCGCAAGCTTATCAAGCATAGCGCCCTTGATGTTGTGCGCATCCTCCTTCAGTGTGCCCTCGACCGCCTCCCTGTACGCATACGCCACATCCATACACAGATAATCATGAATCCAGACTATCTTTTCCAGGTCGCTCATATTTTTGTCCACCATTGCGAGCACCCTGTCAAGCTCCGCCTGTACCGCCGCACGGTCATACTCCTGATACGAGATCTTAAGCTCCATCACCATCCCGGTCATGCCGTTGCTGCTCCACCGCAGGCCGGTGTCAACATAGTAGAGCTCCGGATGCCGGTTTACCACAGACGCATAGACCTCATACGCTTCCTCGCTTGGAATCATGTAGTCCGACACATCAATATTCGGATTCATCGCTGTAAGCTGTTCTACCAGATAATCCTCCAGGCTCTGTGCCGGCGATTCGTATAACAGCTTCAAGAACGGTCTCTGTTCCAAAAGGAAAGTCTCCTCCTTAAGCTCAGAATAACCGCCCTCCTTCACAAAACAGGACGGATCATTTTTAGCTTGCAGCCCCGCCGCATCCGTCTGAAAGCCCGGTATCATTGCCGCGCCAAGCAGTACCGCCAACAGCCAAATCTTTTTCATAAAACCCACTCCTTTACCGCGGAAAAACACAATCATGCCCGATCACATTTCTAATTGTCGTCTATACCATATATCCATACGATTATGCATATATATTGACATTATACACCAGAACAATCCAAAAAAACAGACAAAAGGCCATGCAAAATGCACAGCCTTTTCGTATATTGTTACCATTCAGCTCTTATGCGTTAAAAAGAACGGATCGTGAATTTGCATTCAGGCGCTGATCACGCCCTCAGCTCAACGCCTAGATTTTTCAGCGCTTCCAGCACCTTGTCTACCGCCTTGTCCACCTCCGCGGATTCCAGATTACGGTCCTTCGCGCGGAAGCTCAGGGCAAAGGCTACGGATTTCTTTCCCTCGCCTACCTGCTCGCCCTCATAGACATCAAACAGTTCACAGCTTTCCAGCATCTTGCCGGCGTTCTTCTTGATCACCTGCTCAATCTGACCGACAAACATCTCCTTGCCCATCACCATGGACAGATCCCTGGTGCTGGCCGGGAATTTCGCGATTCCCTCATACTTGCGGTCAAAGCCTGCGAGCATCGTAAGCGTCTCCATATTGATCACCGCCACATAAGCGTCTGTCTTCAGGTCATAGTTATCCCCTGTCTCAGGATGCACCTGCCCAAGCAGCGCAAGCTCCAGTTTTCCCTTCATCATGCGGGCCTGGCGTCCGGGATGCAGATACGGGATATCCTTTGACGGTTCGCAGGTCACGCCCCGGATGCCCAGCTTCTCCAGAAGTTCCTCCACAACCCCCTTCATGTCGAAGAAATCCCCCTCTCCGTACATGCCGAGCGTCAGACGCATTTTTTCCTCCGGAAGCTCTGTAAGCGGAAGCGACTTTGGAAGATAAATGTTGCCAAGCTCATACAGCCTCGCGATCTTGTTCCTGCGGTTATAATTTGTCGCCAGCGAGGTCAGGATGCCGTTTAAAGATACCGTCCTCATGATAGAGAAATCCTCTCCCAGAGGATTGGAGATCACGATGGCATTGCGTTCCTTCGCATCCTCTGGAAGCAGCAGCTTGTCAAAGACCTTCGGACTCTCAAAGGAGTAGCTCATGCCTCCGGAAAAACCGTTTCTCTCACAGATCTCGCGCGCCACGTCATTGACCCGCTGGTGGAATGGTTTCTTTCCCACCGTTGCCTCGCCCTTCGGCAGGGAAACAGGGATATTGTCATACCCGTAGAAGCGGGCAACCTCCTCCGCGAGATCCGCCATGCAGCCAAGATCCTGGCGGAAGGACGGAATCGTCAGCGTCTGATCATCCTCATGGTAGGTAAGCCCAAGCTTTGCAAAATAGGACAGCATATCCTCTGCCGGGATATCCGTTCCAAGCAGTGCGTTATACCGATCCGGCTCAAATGGCAATACCTTTTCCTCCGCAGGATTCGGATAGACATCCACAATACCGGACACAACCTCTCCGCAGCCCATCTCCTCCACAAGCTGGCAGGCCCGGTTGATGGCCTCATAGGCGCTCGCGGGATCCAGCCCCTTCGTAAATTTGAAGGAGGCGTCCGTCTGCAAGCCGATCCGCTTGGAAGAAAGCCGGATATTCGTTCCGTCAAAGCAGGCAGCCTCGAACAACACAGTCTTTACATCCTCCGTGATCATGGAATTTTCTCCGCCCATGATTCCGGCTATGCCGACCTCCTTTTCCCCGTCACAGATCATCAGCACATCCGCGTCAAGCTTTCGTTCCTGGCCGTCCAATGTGGTAAAGGTATCTCCATCCGCAGCGCGTTTCACAACGATCTGATTTCCCGCGATCGTTTTGAGGTCATAGGCATGCATCGGCTGTCCATATTCCTCCATCACATAGTTGGTGATATCCACCAGATTATTAATGGAACGGATTCCCATCGCCTTCAGGCGATCCTGCATCCACTTCGGGGAAGGTCCAATGGTAATATTTTTCACCACCCTAGCGCAGTAACGGGTGCAAAGCTCCGTATCCTCGACCTTCACACGTATATAGTCATTGACGTCCCCGCCGCTCTCCTTTACCGACACCACCGGAGGATAAAACGGCTTGTCAAAAGTAGCCGCGGCCTCCCTGGCCATTCCGATCATGGAAAAGCAGTCCACGCGGTTGGATGTGATCTCGTACTCCACGACAGTATCATCCAGTCCCAGCGCCTTCACCGCGTCATCTCCAGGCTTCACGCCTGACTCCTCCTGAAATACATAGACGCCGTCCTCCGGGGCCTCGGGATAAAAATCCCTGGAGGAGCCCAGCTCCTCGATCCCGCACATCATGCCGTTTGATTCCACGCCGCGCAGCTTGCCCTTCTTAATCTTGATTCCCTCCGGGTATTCGGTGTCGTCCCCATGGGCGGCGGCTACCTTTCCGCCATCCAGTACCAGCGGAATCAGATCTCCGGTCTTTACGTTTTTCGCGCCGGTCACAATCTGCAAAACCTCTGTCCCCACATTTACCTGGCATACCACCAGTTTATCCGCGTCCGGATGCCGCTCCATGCTCTCTATTTTTCCAACAACGATCTTTTCCAGATTTTTATCCTTTTTCTCATATCCTTCCACATGAGATCCTGACAAGGTCATGCGATCCACGAATTCCTGTACATCCACATTCAGATCCGGGACATACGCCTTTAACCACGATAATGGTGTCTTCATTCCTTCTATTTCCTTTCTGTCTATGCTGTGTTTCTATACCAAAATTCCATACCCGGGTTTTCGGTGAGAGGTTGGGTTCACAATTCTCGCTGAAAACCGTCCTGTATAGCATAATCTTAAAATTGATTTAAAAAGCGCACATCATTCTCATAGAGCAGGCGCATATCGTCAATCTCATATTTCAGCAGCGTCACACGCTCCAGTCCGATTCCGAACGCAAATCCCTGATATTCCTTGGGATCGATCCCGCACATTTCCAGCACATGCGGATGCACCATGCCGCAGCCGAGAATCTCGATCCAGCCGCTGCCCTTGCACATCCTGCAGCCCTTGCCGCCGCACTTGAAGCAGGTGATATCCACCTCCGCCGACGGCTCGGTAAACGGAAAATGATGGGGCCGGAACTTCACCTTCGTCTTTTCCCCGAAAAATTCCCGTGCGAACTGTCCCAGCGTTCCCTTCAGATCGGCAAAGGTGATCCCCCTGTCGATCACCAGGCCCTCCAGCTGATGGAAGGACGGGGAATGTGTCGCGTCCACCTCATCGGAACGGAAAACCCTTCCCGGTGAAATCATGCGGATCGGCAGCTTTCCCTGCTCCATCACCCTGGCCTGCACCGGAGAGGTCTGCGTCCGCAGCAGGATATCTTTTGTGATATAAAAGGTGTCCTGCTCGTCCTTGGCCGGATGATTGGCCGGAATATTTAAAAGCTCAAAATTGTACCTGTCGTACTCCACCTCCGGACCGTCCACAACCTCATATCCCATGCCGATAAATACTCTCTCCAGATCCTCCAATGCCGTCTGGTTGGGATGCCTGTGTCCCCGCAGGCTCCTCCTGCCGGGAAGCGTTACATCAATCGTCTCCCTCTTTAACTTCTCTGTGCGGAGCATTCTCGCAAGCTTTGTCCGCTCCTCCTCCAGCTTCTCCTCAATCGCAGCTCTCGCCTCATTCACCATCTGCCCCACCTGCGGGCGCTCCTCCGGCGGCACATCCTTCATGCCCTTCAACACAGCCGTCAGTTCACCTTTTTTGCCAAGCATGGCAACCTTGATCTCGTTCAAGGCATCCAGATCCTTTGCCGATTCAATTCTGGCAATCGCTTCAGCCTTCATTGCCTCCAGTTTTTCCTTCATATTCAGTCTCCTATCCTATTTTGATTGCCGGCAAGCTCCTGCCGGCTTGTCCCTATTGATTTCCTTACGCGCCCCTGCAATAAAATCAAGTGGAGCCTCCACCCCGGCGCATAAAAAAACCGCCCCCGAAGGGACGGACATATACAGCCGCGGTACCACCCAGCTTCCAGAACAGCCCTGCTGTCTGGCACTTTTTCCATGTCATAACGTACATGAACCGTCCACGCCTATTTCTGTACATCCATAAGAGATGCGCCCGAAACCTGCATAACGTCATCTTGCGTTCTGCACTTCCCAGCCTTCAACGCGGAAACTCCGGTGTGAAATTAAAACGCCATGTGAACCTGAACGGGCTTGCAGCCTGTGGCCCCTTCTCTCTGGCGGAACATGACATTCTTTTGCACCATCAGCGTCCATCCTTATTCTCTGTCCGGAACCAGCCGGACAACTATTCCTATTTTATCATTTTTTTCAGCCGTGTCAAGTATCGTTTTTGATACGCCTTAAGCAGCACCACATTTAAGCTGGCTCCCATCAGTAAAAAATACATACAGAAATACAGCCACAGCATGGCGATCACTATGCCCGCCAGAGAGCCGTACATCAGTGAAAAATTGGGGAAATGCTCAATATACACAAGCACGATCCTTGAGATCAGCAGCCATGCAACCGCCGAAAAAGCCGCTCCGGAAACCTGCTCCTTCATCTTTTTTTTCACATGGCTCTTCTCGCCGCCAGCCGTATGCTCAAACCGGTTCCAGAAGATCACATAGAGCATCAGTATGAAACCAAAGAACAGAACCCAGCCCAGGACATACCGGATCATCAGGAAAAACTGCTTCCAGCCGGAATCAACCACAAAGATGTCGTGAATGTAGATCTGATAATAATGGCTGATCACCATATAAAGGGATGTGATCGCGGCAAATACCAGGATCAGGATCACAGTAAAGAGTATGGCTTTCAATCTGGTCAGTATGAAATTCTCATTTTTTCTGGTGTAAAAATCAATCCTGACCTCCTCCATCGCGGAGGAATACGCCCAGTCAAAGCCGTCCATCACGGCTACGATTCCCTTCGAGGAGGACCAGAGCATCGTCACCGCAGACAGCGAGATGACCGTACTGCTTGCCCTGCTGTACAGGTCATTGATAATGTCACTAATATACGAGTAGAATT
>CAMHJT010000006.1 GCA_946185495.1 uncultured Clostridiaceae bacterium
TATCCACAGCATTGTGCCGTCCGATATCCTCCGCCGTATAAAACACCGAGCCTTTTCTGGCCAGGATACAGGCGTGGGTTCCCTGCGTCCTGCGGTGAAGCCCGGTTTCCTTCTGAAACTCCCCGGCCAGGGCAAAAGCCCACTCTGTCTTCCACTCTGTTCCTTGCGCAGGCTCCGGTATCCCTGTTCTCAGATCCTCTCTCCCCATTTCCTCTTCACCGGCCTGCTGTTCCCAAGCTGCAGGGACAACCGCCACCCGGCCTGTATCTCCGGTGCTTGTTGTAACAGAGAACTGGCACCGATTCTTTGCTTTATCCCGTTCCCATCCAACGCCACTCCCATCAGGGACTGCAGCTTTCTGTAAACCCCTCTCCTGCCTGTCATTCAAGAAAACCTCCGCTATTCTCCCGGATTCCTGAAAACGGATCTCCCTGATGGCGTCAAGGCTATGAATCATGCCTGACGTGAGCAGCCTTCCCGCCACCAGCTCCTTTAGACAGCTCCTTGTACAGACCAGGCGAAATTCTTGTGTGCCATCCACCGTCACCGTCAGGAGATGCTCCTTCAGTACCTCTGTCATTCCGGATTCCACATGCCCGTCGGCATACAGAAGCTTTGTCTCCACTTTTGCCGTATTCTCTTCACCCATCCGCGTTTTCCCCCCTGAGGATCGAAAGTCCATGGGGCAGGACCGGCAGCAGATAATCCAGGCATTCCCGCACTGCCTTAGGGCTTCCCGGAAGATTGACGATCAGTGTCTGCCCCCGAAGGACACTGACTCCTCGGCTAAGCATTGCACGTGGCGTGATTCTGAGACTTTCCGCCCTCAGCGCCTCCGCTATACCGGGCGCGTTCCTCTCGCCCGCCCTGGCCGTTGCCTCCGGCGTGCGGTCCCTGAGGGAAAACCCTGTGCCGCCGGTGGTAAAGATCACATCCGGTCCTGCCTGATCCGCAAGGCGCACCAAGGTGTGAAATATCTTTTCTTCGTCATCCGGCAGAAGCACTCTCTCCAGAATCTCGTATCCCTCCGCCTGAAGCCGCTTCGCCATCACCTCTCCGCTCTGATCCCCGTAGATTCCTGCCGCTGCCCTGTCGCTTACAGTGACAAGCGCTGCCCGGAACGCTGCTTTTTCACCGGCCGGCACGATCACGATCTTGTCGCCTGTCCTGACCATCCCACCCTTCAACACTCTCGCAAAGACTCCCTCCACCGGCATAATGCACTTACCGGAAAGCCTGCTGATCTCGCAGCCGGAATGACAGGTCTTTCCGATCTGCATCAGCTCCAGAAGCACCTCCCCGCACTGGAATCGTGTACCCAGTGGGCAGTTCTTTAAATCATAGCCCTCCACCAGCAGGTTTTCCCCAAACGCTCCGGGCTTTAACTCCATGCTGCCGCCAAGCTCCTCCTGAAAACGCTGTACACTCTCAAAGGACAGCAGGCTGACCTGCCTTTCACTTCCTGCATGGGCGTCATGCTCCAGCCCGTACCCCTCTATGATCCTGCATGTCCCGATGTCCTGCTTGACCGTCCCCTTGTCCCTGCTGATACACACAGCCCTGATATATCCCATATTATCCTCCGATCTGAACCATTTTTCGCATCTCCTCTCCGGAAATGTGTTCCTCTTCCCCCGCCGCCGTTTCCTGCTGCAGAAAATGATGTGCCGCCGGCTTGCCCGATACCGCCTTCTCAATCATGGAGGCAAGCTCCGCATCGGCAGCTCCGTTTCTCAGGTATTCCTTTACGTTGATTCCCTCGGCAGACTGCAGGCAGAGCTTTAAAAAGCCATCTGCCGTCAGGCGCAGCCGGTTGCAGGTATCACAAAACGGGCGCGACAGCGGACTGATCAGCCCGATCCGGCCTGTAAAGCCCGGAAACGCGTAATAAACCGCCGGCCCTCCCACTGTTACATCCCCGCCTGTCAGCTTTTCAGCCTTTCCAAAGCAGTTCTCCAGCAGACAGAGTACTTTATCAGCGGGCATTCCCCGAAACAGCTTTCCGCATCCAAGGGGCATCAGTTCAATAAAACGTACATCCACCGGCTCTTTTTGGGCAATCCGGGCAATCTCGGAAAGCTCCCCGATGTTCCTGCCCTCCACCGGCACCACATTGATCTTACAGGATAACCCCTCCAAGAGCGCTGCCCGTATCCCGCTTTTCACATCCGAAAGCGCATCCCGTCCAGTCATGTCCGCAAAGGTTTCCGGGCTTAAGGTGTCAAGGCTGACATTGACGCTGTCAAGCCCTGCCTCCTTCAGACGCCTTGCATTTGCTGAAAGCAGCACTCCGTTGGTGGTCATCGCAATTTCCCTAATGCCGGAAACCGCCCTCAGCTTTCTGACAAGAACAGCCGCGTCCTTCCGAACCATCGGCTCCCCTCCGGTCAGACGGACCTTTTTGACGCCAAGTCCTGCCATGATCCCTACGATCCGCTCGATTTCCTCATATGTCAGTATATCCTCATGCCGGAGGGGATCCACCCCTGCCTCCGGCATGCAGTATTTACACCTGAGATTACATTTATCTGTCAGGGAAACTCTCAGATAATTGATCTCCCTGCCATATCCATCTCTCATACTCTCATCCTCCGCAAAGAGGCTTCCGGTCCTGCTCCCATCCACCCCAAAGCCTGTTATCCTGCCGCCGAAAGCGCCTCTATCCTGCTGCCGAAAGCACCTCTATCCTGCCGCCGAAAGCGCCTCTATCCTGCCGCCGAAAGCGCCTCTATCCTGCCGCCGAAAGCGCCTCAATCCTGCCGGTACTGCCTGCCGGTCCAGAAGTTTGCCGCGGCCATCACCGCAAAGGAGATCATCACAATCAGAATCACCCATTGGTACGCATATTCCCTGTTGCCGCTCTGCATCGCGGTATAGACCGCAACCGACATGGTTCTCGTCCTGCCCGGCAGATTGCCCGCCAGCATGATCGTCGCGCCAAACTCCCCCAGTGCCCTGGCAAAGGAAAGCACGGTACCCGCCGCAATCCCCGGCCACGCAAGGGGAATATACACCTTAAAAAAAATCATCCGCCCGGACAGCCCATAGGTTCTGGCAGCATCCACCAATTCCCGGTCCACGCCCTCAAACGCAGCCCTGGCCATCCGGTACATCACAGGAAAGGACACAACCACTGCGGCGATCACAGCCCCCTGCCATGTAAAGACAACGCGCACCCCGATCCGTGAGAGCGCATTGCCTAAAAAAGAGTTCCTTCCAAACAGGATCAGTAGAAAAAAGCCAACCACCGTCGGCGGCAGCACCATCGGCAGCGATAAAAAAGCGTCAATCAGAAACTTTCCCCGCTTCATGGAGGATACCGCCTTCGCGCAGAGCAGTCCGGTAAAAAAAGTAAGCGCTGTGGCTGTAAGCGACACCTTCAGCGATATCCATAACGGTGAATAATCCATGCCGCATCACTCCACTCTTGAAAAACCATAGCTCTCAAATACGTTAAGCACTGCATCCGATTTCAGGTACTCCAAAAATTCCCTGATTTCTGCCTTATCCGCAGCCTCAGCGGTAATTCCCACCGGATAGACCACCTTTTTGCAGGATCCCTCCAGTGCCTGGGCCACAACCTTAACCCGGTCTGTCGAGCCGGCATCCGTCGCATACACCACGCCACAATCTACCTCGCCCTCTTCAACCCAGGAAAGCACAGTCCGGACATCCGTGCCAAGATTTGCTTTTGCCTGTACCGCATCCCAGATTCCCAGCGTCGTAAAGACCTCCTGGGCATACTGCCCTGCAGGCACACTCTCCGGATCTCCCAGGCCGATGATCTCCACCTCATCCTTTGCCAGATCCTCAAAGGCTGCAATATCCTTCGTTCCATCGGCAGGCACCACCAGCACCACCTTGTTTTCCAGAAGCTGCGTGACGCTGTCCCTGTCCATCAGGTCTTCGTCTGTCAGCGCGTCCATCTGCTTTGTGGACGCAGAGAAGAAGAGATCCGCCGGAGCCCCCTCCTCGATCTGCGTCTGCAGCGCGCCGGAACTTCCATAGGAAAAGATCAGCGTCACGTCCTCATGGGAAGCCTCATACTCAGCCTTTAACTGCTCACATACATCCGTAAGGGAAGCCGCCGCAAGGATCACCAGCTCCGTTTTTTCTGCGCTGTCTGTACTCCGGGCAGTATCGCTGTCCTCACCCGAACCCTCTTTGCCGCCAGCGTCTGTGGCGCCGGCAGCGTCAGAAGCTCCCACCGCATCCGAAGCTCCCGACATATCCGAAGCCCCCGCCGCATCCGAAGCTTGCTCCGCATCCGAAGCTCCCTCCGCATCCGAAGCTTGCTCCGCATCCGAAGCTCCCTCCGCATCCGAAACGAAAGCCTGTTCCGAATCCGTGTCTGCTCCCACCTTGCCGTCCGCCTTGCCGCAGGCCGCGAGACCGACTGCAAGCAGCATAAACAGCGCTGGCATCCACAGCCTTTTTTCAATTGTCCTTATCCATTTCATATCTTTACCATCCTTATTTTCATTCTATTCCCGGAAGCCCGTCCCTCCGGGATCAGCCCGGGATCAGCCCGGTATCTCCGTCATGCGTCAGTTTATGCCAGGAATCACCCCTTCGGATTCCGACACCGCTGCCTGACCTATACCACCGGCAGGAACAGCATCCGGCTCCCTGACAAAATGTCCCGTTTTCCCTCCGTCCTTTTCGAGCAGACGGATCTCGTCGATCACCATCGTTTTATCGACAGCCTTTAACATGTCATAAACCGTAAGCAGCGCCACAGAGACACCAGTCAGTGCCTCCATCTCCGCCCCCGTCCTGCCTGTCAGCCTGACGGTGCAGAAGCATTCGACACAGCATTCCTCCGGCAGGACTTCAAACTCCACTTTTACACTGGAAAGCATCAGCGTGTGGCATAACGGGATCAGATCCGGGGTCCGCTTTGCAGCCATGATCCCTGCGATCCTTGCCGTCCCCAGGACATCGCCTTTCTTTGCCCTGCCCTCTGTCACGGAAAGCACCGCCTCCCGGCTCATATGGATCCTGCCCGCCGCGACCGCGATCCGCTGCGTCTCCTTCTTGCCGGAAATATCAACCATCACCGCGCTTCCATTTTTATCAATATGCGTAAGCTCCATCAGATCATCACGCTCCCCTTTCCGAATCCGCAGTTTGGAAAATGGCAGACCGGACAGGACAGGCATAAGCCTCCCTCCCCGTAAGCCGCAAGCTCCCCTGCGGTAAGCCGTTCTCCTGCCAGAATTCTGGGCAGGACAAGGTCAAAAACCGTCCTTTTTGCATACATGATACAGCCGGGAAGCCCGAGCACCACTGTCTCCCCTGATTTTCTTCCGAACCTTTCCGCGTCAAGATAAGACAGTAAAAACATAGCCCCCGGCAGCACCGGCGCGCCGTAGGAGATGATCTCCGCACCGGTATCCCGGATCGCGCCGGGCGTCCGGTCATCCGGATCCACACTCATGCCGCCGGTCACGCAGACCAGCTCCATGCCCTTTGCGGCAAACGCCAGCACAGCGTCCCGGATCGCCTCCCTGTCATCTGGCAGAATAACCTTATCCTCCACCACAACGCCGTATTCTGAAAGCTTCGCAGTCAGGACGGGTGCAAATCCATCCCGGATCCGACCAAGCGCCACTTCATTTCCCGTAATGATCAGTCCTGCCCGCCGTATGCCAAAGGGCAGGATTGACAGCAGCGGTTCTCTTCCCGCCGCCTCTTTCGCCCGCTCCATTTTTTCCGACTCGATCACTAGGGGAATGATCCTTGTTCCGGCCAGCTTATCACCGACTTTCACCGGAAGATTTTCCTGCCTCGTCGCGATCATCATTTCTCCAAGGGAATTGACGCCGTATAACCTCCTGCTGTCAACCTTAAATAATCCGTCCACCGCAGCCGTGATCTCTATCTTTCCCTCACTGGGTAGGGACGCTTTCATTGTCACCGGGGATGTCCCCATACAGAGATCCCTCAGGATCTCTGCGGCATCATTTTCATGCAGCAGGCTCCCTTCCCCGTCTCCAAGCTCATAGACATACAGATGCTCCTTGCCACAGGACAAAAGAACAGGGATATCCTCTTCCCTCACGATATGTCCCTTCTTGAATACAGGCCCTTTTTTTATTCCGGGAAGGATCTGTGTAATATCATGGCTGAGCACCATCCCGGCAGCTTCCTCTGTTTTCACCAGTTTCATCGTATCGTCTCATTTCTCCTCTATAAACACAAGTCTTTATCCATCCTGATCCGACCGGATACCGTTTACATAACTCCTCCCAAAGCACAGCCGGGATTATGTTATCCTGATACTTAATCCGGTCAGAGTTTCCTTGTAACCGCTTGGCATATACTATTTTGGCACGGCCTGCGCAGTAAATGTGCACACTAGGTAGTTACGTCCCTTTTTTACTGTACGCAAGGATACATAAAAATATCTCCCTGTACTGCTTAAGTCCAAACACCGGACAGGATACTTCCTCTGAAGCAACACAGTCACTCACCACACAGATCAGCGATGCGGGATCACAGACACTCTGTTCAAAGATCCCTTTCCGTACCACCTCGACCTTCGGATAGCCGGAGGCCTTCAGCCCCTCGATCACAAGGATATCAATCCCCTTATATAAGCGGACCAACAGCCCGGCCAGTTCCTCCGCTTCCACATGTTCCCTCACGGTCACTGCGCAGCGGCTGTCCGAAAAGACCGCAAAGCACTCCGCCCCGGCCTGCCGGAACCTGTCCGTATCACTTCCCGGCACATCCGAAAAGCAGTCATGCCCGTCGTGCTTGATCACGGCTGTCCGCAGGCCTGCCTGCTTAAATTCATTGATCAGCCGCTCGATCAGCCCGGTCTTGCCGCTGTCCGAAAACCCGCTGACACAGAAAATAAAAGGAGGTTCCGCTTCCCTAAGCTCCTCCCTTGTATTGATGTTCCTGACCATGCTCCTGTCAAAACAGGAAAACGCAAGAGGCACATACTTTGTCCTGACACGCCCAAACACCTCCCGCAGCCTGTAGCGGCCCTCGCGGATCAACTCCTCCAGCTCCGGGAGGACACTCTTTTTATAGATCGCGCACAGGGGCTGGATATGCTCCTCGTCCGCGATCACATAGCAGTCATAGTCAGAGCAGATAAATTCCGCCAGATATAAAAGCAGCTCCTTTTTCACAAAGGGCATATCCACAGCGCAGACGAACACATACTCCCCGGAAGCCTCCATAAGAAGCCTCCGGATCCCCTCTATGGGTCCGATCTCCCTGTTTTCATCGCATACAACGGGATATCCCGTGAATGCATAGGCATCCTTATTTGCCGCAGAGATCAGCACCTCAAAATGGCCTCCAAATTCCTTTAAAAGCCTGTCCATAAAACGTTCGTTTCCAATCCTGACAAGTGCCTTGTCCTGCCCCATCCTGCTGCTTTTCCCGCCTGCCACAATTCCGACAGAGATCCGGGAAGCTGCTGTTTTACTGCCATTGATCCTGTCCATCTGCTCCGTCTTCCTTTCCATTTTTGTCTTCGCAACTACTCATCAAGTGCTGAGCAGTCACTTTTCTTCATCCATATGCCTCATCGCCAGGCAGAAGACGCTCCGGGTTCATTGCACGGGAAAATAAGACGGGTCATCCCCATTTTATGACCCGAACCTCATCTCCCGGTTCTGCCTTCCGCCCTGCCTCAAGATCCATATAGCAGTTGCAGGAGGCCATATTGCCAAATACGGAAGCCTTGTGGGACTCTGCCGGCAGATAGACCCTGCCGTCCTCCTCCCGTGCCCGGATCAACCGGCGTCTATTGTTTACCTTGGGATAGGGATCCGCAAGCACCGCCTTCTTTATGACAGGGAGAAACTCCCTGCATCCCATATACGCTGCTGCCATATGCGGAAAATAGTAATCAAAATTCGCAAGAGCGGCGTAGGGATTCCCCGACAGGCTCAGCACGATCCGGCCGTCATACAGGCTCGCCATGGTGGGCGTCCCCGGCTGGATCAGAGCCCGGGTAAATAAAAGCTCCGCCCCCAGTCCGTCAAGCACGCCGGGGATCAGGTCCCTTTTTCCCACCGAAACACCGCCTGTTGTGATGACGACATCCGCCTGCCTGGCTGCAGCCTTCAGCTTTTCCGAAAGCAACGCCTCATCGTCCGCACATAACTCCTCGCTGACAACCGACAACCCCATGCGTTCAACGGAATATCGGAGCATGACGCCGATACTCCCATAGATCTTTCCCGGAGCAGGTGCTTCACCGGGTGCAAGCAGTTCACTGCCCGTAGAAAGCAGCGATACCCGTAAGGGACGCCGGACCTCCACCATATGAAGCCCCAGCGAAGAAAGGAGCCCAAGCTCCACCCTTCCAAGCCTTGCCCCGGCCGGAACAGCCAGCACTCCCTTCCCAATCTCCTCCCCGGCAGGACAGATGTTTTCGCCCTCCCGGACAGAATGAAACACACAGACCTCATCGTCTCCCTGATCCGTGTCCTCCTGTTTTACTACAGCGTTAAAGCCATCCGGCACAGGGGCACCTGTCATGATCCTGACAGCCGTCCCCATCCGGCCGCGATATCCATCCGCATCCATGCCGGCAAGGATCTCTCCCACAACCTTCAGCCTGACGGGAGAACTGTCCGACACGCCCTCCAAGTCTTCCGCCTGTACCGCGTATCCGTCCATGGCTGACCGGTCAAAGGAGGGCACAGCCTCCTCCGCATAGATATCACGGGCAAGGATCCGACCCCCTGCCTGCGAAAGCGGCAGCTGCTCTGTCTCCCTGATGGGAGTTATATGTTCCAGTATCCTCTCAAGACAGGTTTCCAGAGAAAGTCCTGTCACTTCTTTATATCGTTTCATTCCAACTCCTGTCATCTTCTTTCCCGTCGATCGTGCCCGGTCCTCTCCGCATCCCTTTGTTCCACATCACACTACAGCTTTTCTATCGCTACCGCACACACCTTGTACTCCGGTATGCGCGCGAACTCGTCCAACGCAGCGTTCGTCAGACGGTTCACCGGAGAATCCGGAAAATGGAAGGGCATCCATGTCTCTCCCTCCGAAACCTTGCGTCCGACTCTCGCAGTCGCGGTAATCTCCCCGCGTCTGCTGCGCACCCTGATCCGCTCTCCGTTTTCTATGCCGAGACGTCCGGCATCCTTATAATTCACCTCGATAAAGCCCTCGCCTGCGATCTCATTCAGCCCTTCGGCGCGTCCGGTCATGGCAGCGGCGTTATACTGATAGAGGATCCTTCCCGTCATCAGGATCAGCGGGTATTCCTCATCCGGCAGCTCCGCGGAGGGCGTGTATGCTGCGGGATAAAGCAGTGCCCTCCCCCTGGCCGGACGGACAGCGTGCATGATGGGGGTTCCCGGATGGTTCTTGTCCGGGCACGGCCACTGCAGGCTCTCCCCGTCATCCAGCCGTTTATGGGAAATGCCTCCAAAGCTCGGCGTCACGGAAGCGATCTCATCCATGATCTCAGCCGCCGTCATGCGCCTTTGCGGATACCCCATGGCATTCATCAGGTCCGTCAGGATATCCGTATCCAGCCGCATATCTCCCGGAAGCTCCACAGCCTTCCGGATCCGCTGCACCCTTCTCTCCGTATTGCTGAAGGTGCCTTCCTTTTCCGCGTAGCTGACGGCCGGCAGGACCACATCCGCGTATTTCGCCGTCTCTGTCAGGAACAGGTCCTGCACCACCAGAAAATCCAGGCTTTCCAGCGCGCGGATGATATGCGCCGTATCCGGATCGGAGATCACCGGATCCTCGCCCTGAATATAAAGCCCCCTGATCCTGCCCTCGATCGCCGCAGGAAATACCTCCGTGGCCTTCAGTCCCGGCTTGGGATTTAACGTAACGCCCCATGCCTTCTCAAACTTTTCCCGTACCGCGTCGTTGTCCACCTTCTGGTATCCCGGATAATCCGTAGGCTGTGCACCCATATCGCAGGCTCCCTGCACATTGTTCTGTCCACGCAGCGGATTGACGCCGCAGCCGCTCTTGCCGAGCTTGCCGCAAAGAAGCGCCATATTGGACATGCTCATGACGCCCTCTGTGCCTGTGGAGTGCTCTGTCACGCCAAGGCAGTAAATGATCGGCGCCTTCGCGGCCGTCGCATACATCCTGGCCGCCTCACGCAGCATCATGGGATCGATATGGCAGATCTCACCCACCTTTTCCGGCGTATACTCCTTCACCAGCTCCCGGATCTCCTCAAATCCTTCCGTATATTCCCTGATATAGTCATGGTCGATCAGATCCTCCTCGATCAGGATGTGCATCATACCATTGGCAAAGGCAACATTGGTGCCGGGTCTTAACTTCAGATGGATATCCGCATACCTTGTAAGGCCGATGTCCCTGGGATCCACCACGATCAGCCTGGTGCCGTTCTTTACCGCCTGCCGGATCTGCATTCCGACCACAGGATGCGCTTCCTCCGGATTGGAGCCCACCAGCAGGATGCAGTCCACATCATGGGTGATATCGTAGATGGGATTGGTCATCGCCCCCGATCCCAGCGTCTTTGCAAGCCCGGCAACCGTCGCGGAATGGCAGACCCTCGCGCAGTTATCCGTATTGTTGGAACCAAAGCAGGTCCGCACCATCTTCTGCACCATATAGATATCCTCGTTCGCGGAACGGGAGCAGGCAAAACCCGCAAGCGCCTCCCCTCCGTACTGCTTCTTCAGTTCCATAAAGCGCTCTGCGGTATAGGAGATAGCCCTGTCCCAGTCCGCCTCCTCAAATTCCCCGGTCTGGCGGTTTTTGATCAGAGGTTTGATCAGCCTGTCTTTGGAATGAATAAAGTCAAAGCTGCCGGACCGCCCCTTGACACAGAGCAGCCCATGATTGGAGGGACCGTCCGCCGGCTCCACATTCACCACCCGGTTATCCTTTACGATCAGGTAAAACTGGCAGCCTGTGGCGCAATGCGGACAGGTCGTAAGCACCCGTTTTATCTCCCATTCCCGGAAATGCTGTCTGCGCTTTAATGTCAGGGCGCCTGTCGGACAGACAGAAGCACAGTTGCCGCAGGACTCACATCCGCTCTCCTTATAGCCCTCCCCAAAGGGCACATCCAGAATATGAAAGGTTCCAAAGCGCGCGTTCTTAAGCGTTCCATTTCCCGCAGCCCTGCTGCACGCATTGACGCAGCGCTGGCAGTGGATACATTTGCTCGCATCATAGGAGAGATACGGATTCTCCGCGACAGGCTCCTTCTTCTCCTCGAGCTCCCTGCGGTATCCCCTGTATTTGCTATGCCTTACATCATATCGGTTGCAGAGCTTCTGAAGCTCACAGGCGCCGTTTGCTGGGCAGCTCATACAGTCAAGGTTATGATTTGCCAGAAGAAGGTGCAGCATTTCCTTACGGTACAGTGAAAGCTTTTCCGAATCCGTATGGATCACCATGCCGTCCTTCAGCTTCTCCTTACACGCAGCAAACATATGGTCATACCCATCGATCTCCACCATGCACATACGGCAGGAGCCGATGTCGCTCACCTTTGCCAGATAACACAGCGTGGGGATCTCCATTCCGTTTTCTCTCGCCGCCTCCAGGATCGTAGTTCCCTCCTGTACGGAAAGCTCTTTCCCGTCAATGACCACCGAAAGCATTTTTGTATTCTCCTGATTCATCTGCCTGTGCCTCCTTCCATGGAACCACATCCGTAGTGGTCACAACGCAAACATCTTCCAGCTTCTCTCATCGCTTCTTCATATGTGATGGGCAGCTCAACCTCGTTGAAGCTGCATCTTCTCTCAAAGGGATCCACTTCCTCCACCTCCATGCGTCCGGTGGGCACGCACCGGTTGGGCATCGCAGGAGCGGGACTGACATCGCAGGCAACCTTGTGATGATATCCCAGATATTCATCGATATTATAAGCAGCCACCTGTCCGGCCGCTATGGCGTTGATTGCGGTGGAAGGACCTGTCACACAGTCCCCGCCGGAAAAGACGCCATCCATGCCGTCCACCATACAGGCCTCGTCCGCCCGGATCCGGCTGCGTTCCACCGGAACGCCGGCGCTCTCAAATGCGGCCACATCGCTTCTCTGCCCAACACCCAAGATCAGCACATCACAGGGAAAACGGTAGGGATAATTGCTGGAATGCTCTGTCTTCACAAAACCGTACTCGTCATACTCCGCCACGATCTCCGGCTGCAGCCAGACTGCGCTGACATGCCCCGTCTCCTTGTCCGTCTCGATATGTAAAAAGCTGAGCAGGGTACGGAACCGCACGCCCTCCTGCATCGCCCCCTCCACTTCCGAATCCAGTGCGGTGATATCATCCCGCTTTCGGGTAAAGACATGGACAGATTCCGCATTCAGCCGCACCGCAGTCCTTGCCGCATCCATCGCCACATTTCCGCCTCCGATCAGCGCAACCCGCTTACCGGTCAGATCCATTGGACGGCCGTTGGCCACCTCCTGCAGAAAATCCGCGGCGGGGATCACGCCTTCCGCGTCCGCATTCTCCACCGGCATCCGGTTACCGAGCTGCGCCCCAAGGCCGAGATAAACCGCGTCATACTGCGACTGAAGCTCCGCAAAGGAGACATCCTCCCCGATCCTTGTCCGGCAGTGCACCTCGATCTCCCCCGCCTTCAGGATCGCGTCAATGTCCTGATCCAGCCGTTTCTTCGGCAGACGGTATTCCGGGATCCCGTACCTGAGCATGCCGCCAAGCTTCTCATGCTCGTCATAGATCACGACCTGATGTCCCATCATGGCAAGAAAATAAGCTGCGGTAAGCCCGGAGGGACCTCCTCCGACAACCGCGATACGCTTTCCCGTGCCGGCATTTTTTGCCGGCGTCTGCACCGTATCCGCACTGGCCTGATCCACGGCAAATTTCTTCAGGCCGCGGATATTGACCGGAGCGTCAATGATCGTCCTGCGGCACTTGATCTCGCAGGGGTGTTCGCAGACCATGGCGCAGGCTGTCGGGAACGGATTTTTATCCCGGATCATATTGACGGCCCCCGCGTAATCCCCCGCCGCGATGAGGGAGATATACCCCGGCACATTGACATGGGCCGGACACATGGTGATACACGGAATGGTCTGGGATGCATTCTCGCCACATCGCTTATGCCTAATATGGCTTTCGTATTCATCTGCGAATTCCTTCATGCTGTCAAGGATCAGGTTCGCGGCTGTCACCCCCACCGCGCAGTCCGAGGCCTGTGCGATCATCCCGCACATGTCGCGGATCTCCTCTAAGGTTTCCATGGTCGCGTCCCCATTTAAGACCTTGTCAAGCATCCTGTCCACCTCCACCAGCCCGTCCCGGCAGGGAACGCATTTCCCGCAGGACTGGTGCATGGAGATCTGAAACAGGGAGCGGTAAAGCACCAGCGGGCACATTCCCGGAGGATATGAGATCATCCTGGAACGGAATCGCCGCAGCACAACGTCCATTCGCTCATTCATGTTTCCTTTTTTTGCTAATTTCCTCATATTTTTCTTCTCCTCTTAAAATACCAGTTTCATCTGTCATCATCTCTGTGTTCCAACAGCTCCGTCAGACAGGTATGCTTCTTCGTCACCTCGCTATAGTTCACGCCCACCAGCAAAACCCGGCGGTGATTTCGGAACCGCCTGATGTAATTCCTGTCCTTTATGCACTGCAGCGCATGTTCCGCCGAATGGTTGTATTTCAGTTCCAGAATGACCGGCAGATCGCCTTGGGCAAGCGGCTCGAACAAAAAATCCACATACCCCTTTCCTGCTTTATCCTCCCGCGTAATCCTATATCGATCCAGCGCAGAAAGATATCCGACCGTCACCACGCACGCAAGGCTGTTTTCATCGTTGTATTGAAAAAACGGAATCTTCTCATCATGCAGGTTTTCGATCAAAGCAGCAACTTCAGCATCCTTCCTTTCCAGTGTCGCGTTCAAAAGCTTCCTGGATTCCTCAATCGTCTGTTTCAGTCCCAGTGACCGAGATGCCAATGCCTCTTGAAATTTCATCATCAGCTCGTGATTCGGAATCCGCAACTCATCCTTGTGATAAGTCAGAAAGCCATATACCACCATGGCCGAAAAAATCTCATCCCTTGTGCTGATCTGTGTCTTCTCCACAGCAAATCCCGAAAGCCTGATAGAAAGGGACTCCCCTCCCACCATGCGGATGACATCCTCCCGAACATCCTGCACATTATGCCGGATCAGATCCTGTACCTCATTCATCGGTCCGGTGCCTGTCCAGTTGTTCTGGCAGCATCCTTCCGCAAGCGCCTTGGAGACAGAAGCTGGATTAAACACATGCATCCCATCATATCCCCGCACATATCCGTCATACCAGAATGACAACTCCTCCAGCGTAGGAGATTGAAATCCCTTTTCCCGCATCTTATGACGGATCTCATCCTTTGTCAGACCGAAATAAGGATAAAACATCGCATCCTGAAAGGACGTAAACTCATGAAACATATTGGGGGGGAACCGCTGGAATATTTTGCGATGGGCAAAATTCCGGTCATGTAAGCAAAATGCACGTATTTCTTATCCTTCAGCAGCGCTTTCAGCAGATCAAGGTACGCGATCTTGTCCTCCACGGCCATAAAACGCATTTCAAAAACAGCATCCCACTCATCGATCACAAAAATATAGCTGTCCCCGGTCTTCTCCAGGATCTCCGGAATAGACGCGTCGGCATGGAATGATAAGTCCGGATACGCCTCCGTAATGTCCTCCAGCATCCGCCTGTAAAAAGCGCTGATAAAATCCTCATAGGATTTTGTCTTCTCCGTCACAAGATCGATCATGTTGAGACGGAACACCCTGTGCTTTCCCTGTTCGGACCAGCATACGGGCAAGTCCGGATCTTCTCTTAACGCCGCCAGCTGCTCTTCCTTCCGCTTCCCGATCGCAAGCCCCTCAAACAGGCTTCTGCTCTCCCGTGCTGTTGCCTGATCAAAAAAGGCGGCAATCATGTTGGCAGCTGTAGACTTTCCAAAACGCCTCGGACGCGTAATACAGATATAAGGATTGATCTCCTGCGAATACCTGTAAACCTCCTCGATCAACAGGCTTTTATCCATATATGTTTTTTTGCGCGCCTCTTTCCTGAACAGCGCGTATCCCGTTCCGCTATTTAGAAAATTCATGCCCTGTCAGTCCTCCCTCCCCAGAAAATGCTCCACGATCATCCTCTGCGCCTGCTCGTTATAGTAAAGATCCAGATACTCCGTCCCTTTCTGGCTGATCCTTGTCTCCAGCAAGATCCCCTTACGCTCCCCCTCCGCCGTCAGGTATTTTGTCCGCCTGCCGTTCTCATACTTTTCACCGGCCAGGCCCTCCGCCTCGATCCAGCGCAGGATCTCCGCACCGGATGTCTTTTTGTATGTCTCATGGTCCACAAGGGCATAAAGCGCCTCGGCAATCTCCGGCGCGCGGTACTTCTCCGCGTAAGGAAATGCCGCAGCCTGCTCCCTGCTTATGGCAAAGGGCTTCTTTTCCCTGCGACGCGCTGTCCTTACAGGCTCCTCGTTTTCCACAATGTCCCCGTAATACAGCTTTTCCCTCTGTCCGCCCGTAAACTCCCTGATCGCATCCAGAAACTGGCGGCCGTATTTTTCAAATTTGTTTTCTCCGACACCGGACACCTCCAGCATCTCTTCCCTTGTAAACGGAACCAGCGTACACATGCCGACAAGGGTTTTGTCACTGAACACGACATATGGCGGCACGCTCTCCCTGCGGGCGATCTCCATCCGGAGCGCCCGCAGCGCGTCGAACAGCGCAAAGCCTCTGGAATTGAGGTCAACGGAAGCGGATTTCTGTCTTCTTTCCGGTGCCGCATCCGCAGCAGCCACGGGTTGCGCCTGTTTCTTTGGAACACGCAGGATCACAGGTTTCTCCCCGGACAGGATTCCCTGCGCCTTTAGCTCCACCCGCAGCAGCCCGTATCTGTCCTCCGTCTGCCTCAGATCCCCTTCTGCCACCAGCCACGCGATCATCTTCTTGATCTCCGCCTCGCCAAGATGTTTAAGCGCGCCGTAGCTTTGATATTCCATGCAGCCGTATTCCTGAAGCTTTCCCCGGCGGGCGCCCGCCAGAGTTCCTGCAATGACATTCACGCCATAGCGTCCCCGCGCCTCCCGCACGCAGGCAAGCACCTGTTTCGCCTCCTCCGTGCGGTCACATTCCTCATATTCGCTCTGACAGGCTGAGCAGTTTCCGCAGGTATCCTCTGTTTCCTCTCCAAAATACCGCAGAATGTAAGCCCGCAGGCAGCCCGTCGAGGTACAGTAATTGGTCATCGCCCGCAGCCTTGCCGCGTCCCTCCGGCGGACAGCCTCCATGTCCTCCGGGAGCATCCCTTCTTCAAACTGCTTCTGTTCCAGCAGATACCGGTTGATCATCACATCCTGTGCCGAATACAGCAGGATGCACTCCGCCGGCTCCCCGTCGCGTCCCGCCCTTCCGGCCTCCTGATAATAATTCTCCATGCTCTGGGGCATGTTGTAGTGAAGGACATAACGGACATTGGATTTATCAATCCCCATGCCGAAGGCGTTGGTTGCCACCATGACAGGCTTGCGGTCATAGATAAAATCCTCCTGATTTTCCCGGCGCTCCCAATCAGCCAGCCCCGCGTGGTATCTGGTCGCCGCGATCCCCTCAGCTTCCAGCTTCTGACAGAGCTTGTCCACATTCTTCCTCGTCGCGCAGTAAATGATCCCGCTCTCGTCAGCATGCCTTTTGACATAGTGACGCACATATTCATCCTTCTTCGCCGTCTCCACCCCGAAATACAGGTTCTTCCGGTCAAAGCCCGTCACCAGCACCTTAGGATCCACCAGCCCCAGCACGCAGAGAATGTCATTTTTGACCTCTTCAGTCGCGGTTGCGGTAAATGCGCTGACGATGGGCCTGACAGCCAGGTTTCTGATAAACTGCACGATCTTTAAGTATCCCGGCCTGAAATCCTGTCCCCACTGGGAAATGCAATGGGCCTCATCCACCGTCACCATGGAAATCTCCGCCTGCTGCGCGAAACATATAAATTCGCGGCTCTCCAGTCTCTCCGGCGCGACATAGATGATCTTATACCGTCCCTGCGCCGCGTACTGGAGCGCCTTCGTGATCTGCGCCTCCGTCAGGGAGCTGTTGATATACGCCGCGTGTATGCCTGCAGCGTTCAGCGCCTTGACCTGGTCCATCATCAGGGAGATCAGCGGGGAAACCACCAGCGTAATCCCCGGCAGGAGGAGCGCCGGAATCTGGTAGCAGATGGATTTACCCGCGCCGGTCGGCATAATGCCAAGGGCGTCCCTGCCGGAGATGATCGTCTGCACCATGATCTCCTGTCCTGGACGAAATGAACTGTATCCATAGTATTTTTTTAATGCCGCCAGGGGCGATGCCTGTTCTCTCACCTGCAACTGCGTCTCTCCTTTTCCAATATACTGATACATGTCAGCTGTTCATGCCTGTCCGGACAGCTGTGATCATCGGGCAGAATGTTTCACCCTGCTCGTCTCGCGGGGCGCATCCGGCTTCAGCCGGGATATTCCCATACGCGCCCTGCGCAAAAAAAACAAGCCGGAAATCTTATGATCTCCAGCTTGTAATCTAACAGCCAATAGGGGAATCGAACCCCTGTTTCCGCCGTGAGAGGGCGGCGTCTTAACCGCTTGACCAATTGGCCTCTGTCCTTACGACTTGTTTATAATAACACAGTTTCAGAACAATTGCAAGTACTTTTTTTATTTTTTTTAAATTTTTTTTTAGACCTTTTTTTCAGGCTTTCTCAGGCTCCGAAGTTTGAGACGATTGAGATGACACAACAGCCGGCATGGAGCCCAAACAGCCGGACACCGTATGACCTCCTGTCATCTCTGTGTCCGGCTGTTTCGTTAGTCCGATTCTTAAATTGATCTGATCCTTGCTTTTTTTCAAACCTTTCTTCACAAACAATTTTTTGTAAGTCTTCTTCATGCTCGACGGCACCTTGATCACCGTCTTCGGGCCAAGGCCCTTGAACGCACCGCGGGACAGTGTCTTAGATGTCAGCCCGGTACTTCTGACTGTCAGCATCCTTAATTTTTTACACCCGTTAAATGCGTTGCTTCCAATTTCCCTTACGTTTTTGGGAAGGGAGAGCACATTCAACTTCGCGCAGCCATAAAAGGCTTGGCTATTTTATAATTCATGGTTGACAAAAGAACATATGTTTGCTATAATACTTTATATCGAATAAAAGATATGGGGTTACTTTCTAAAACATCCTTGAATAGTGTAAAATCTTAAAGGTAAAGGCCGAAACCTAACAAAGGCCTTGTTCGATATTCAAATTATACAGGTAGCCTGAGTCACATCAGGTAGAGGCATTAGGCTTATGCCATTAAAAGAGCGGAACAGAATTTTGTTCCGTGAGTTTATAAATATCAACCACGAGTTAGTAAATAGCCAAAGGCTTTATTTCCAATGGACGAGACATTTTCTCCCATCGTCACGCTTTTCAGGTTTTTGCAATTTGAAAACACAGATTCCCCGATCATCCTGACATTCTTGCCAATTGCCACCTTCTTAAGCTTCCGGTTGCCCTCAAACGCTCCTTCGTCAATTGAAACAACCGAATAGCTGATTCCATCTACGATCATGCTGTCCGGAATCGATACCGATGTACAGTCAGCCGGACAAAGCACATATTCCGCTGTGCGTTTCTGTGTGGATGTGATACAGTATAAATTCCCCTTCTGATCCTCGATCATCTGGCCATCTTTTACAACGTCCGAATCCCTGTTCTGTGTTCCAATGCCCACTTGCCTCTGAGTCTCTTCAGCCGCCTGACTTACCGCCTCATCAAAGGACACATTTGCCGTGTTCTCCTCTGATGCCGGAACCGGCTCCGAGATAATTTCTCTGCCAGTATCAGCTGATGATCTTTCCATCTCATCTGGTTCATATTCTACACGGCCTGTAGGCTGCTCCACTCCAATGGATCCTTCATCCATATTATCTGCTGTCTTTTCTGCAGACTTTTCCATGAGATCATTATTTCCAGTCGTAGTGTTCGGCTCTCTCACAGGATCCTCTGTGGTCGCCTCCTCATTCACAATATCATTATTTCCTGCCGCAGCAGCTGGCTCTCTCACCGGTTCCTCTGTGGTCGCCTCTTCCTTCACAATATCATTATTTCCTACCGCAGCAGCTGGCTCTCTCGCCGATTCCTCTGTGGTCGCCTTCTTCACAAGATTGTCGTTTCCTGCCGCAATGGAAGACTCACTTTCCTGATCCTATGCAGCAGGCTCCACCATTTCAACGTCATCGTCTGCCTCCGCAGTATCAGCTTCCTCTTCCTTCTCCCTTCCCTTCAGCGCAGGGATCAATTCCTTTTCCACATGCCCGGCGTCGTTCCGGCATACCCGGATCCTCAATCCCTCCTTTTCCGGCGTTGGCTCCTCAACCACGATCCATTCTCCATACGCATGACCAGTCACTATAGATTACAGAATTTCCATTCTGCCTGCAGGCGCGTACCTGCACATAATACTTCTTCCCCGTTTCCATCTCCATCGTAAAAGAGGGACTCTCACCTGCCTCTACGCGCAGCGTGGCTGCTCCATCCATCTGTCTGTTAAGCGCGTACCGCACCTCATAATAATCTGCAGCTCCCGCAGGTTCAATGCCAAGCTCTGCCCTGGAGCCGATCCTTGCCACCGTTCCAATGGCCGGCCTCTCCGGTACGCCAAAGTCCGGGCTTGCCTCCGTATCCGGATATGGGATCAGCTTCCATTTCTGTCCCGGGCTGCCGTTGCCGGCATACACCTGGATCCTATTTCCGTTCTCCGTACTGCCGCCTGCCGTTTCCAGATAATTTCCTCCGCAGGCGCTGATAATATGATAATAGCCGTCGTCTGTTTTCTTGATGACCCACTTCTGTGCCGTCGTCCGGTTGGCCGTATAGATTAAGACGCCCGCGCCGGATCGGAAGTTTGCCCCGTAGACATCCACCGCATTCTTTGTCAGCGTATGAAGGATCTGGTAATACCCGTCTCCAAGGTATGAGATATCAAAGGTCTGCTTGGGATCATCCACGGATTTCCGAAGCTGAATGGCTGTACAGGGTTCCGATGAGTAATTGTAAACATCCAGGCACATCGTTTCATCCAGAGCGTTCGCGATATGATAGGTGCCATCCATGAAGGTCTGCTCCCCTTTCACCTCTTTCCCTGTGTAGGGAATGAACTTGAATTTCTGTGAGTCCATCCCATTGCCGGTATATACCCAGATGTTCGTCCCATCATCCCTGGCGCCGCCCCGCACATCGAGATAATTGAAGCCGCAGGCGCTCACAATATAGTAATAATCTCCTTCCGCCTTTTTGATGATCCACTTCTGCGCATTGGAATCCGCGTTTGGCTTACAGCTTCGCACATTGGTACAGGCGGTGCTTTTTCCATCCTCCACATCCATCGCCATTTTAAGCTCCGAGTTCACGATCTGATAGTACCCGCCTCCCAGCCAGGTGACGTCAAAGCTCTGCATACAGTTATCCAGCGAGGAATATAATTCAATGTTGGTTCCATCCGCTGTTGATTCCCCTTTCACATATACGCACTTGCCCTCATCCAGCTTGCTGGCGATATGGTACCTTCCATCCGCGATTGTCCGCTCGCCCTTTATATCCTTCTCCACAAACGGGATAAATTTCCATTTCTGCGCATCGGTTCCGTTGGAGGTCCATGTCTGAATATTGGTCCCGTCGGCAGCCACGCCCGCGGTGACGTCAAGACAGTTATATCCACGGGGAGAAATGAGCGTATAATAGGTACCGTCACCCGATTCCTGAATGATCCATTTCTGCGCATCCGTCTGATTGGACTCATAGCTGATCACATTGGTGCCGGGAGTGCAGCTTCCCCCATGGACATCCACCGCCTTATTGATCTCAGAGTTCACGATGCTGTAAAATCCATCTCCAAGATATTTCACATCAAACGCCTGAATTTTCTGGTATTTCAGCGTATTCAGCTCTATCGAGGCAGTATTTTCAGAAGAACCGTCCTTGACATTCAGGCACTTCCCATTATCAAGCGCCGATACGATATGGTATCTTCCGTCCTGGATCGTCTGCTTCCCGATCACCATGTACTCTGTCAGATGCAGCGCCTTACACACGATATTGCAGCTTAAGGTATGCTGGTAGGCAGTATTATGGTTAAGCTTCAGCGCTTCATTGTTGTGCGCTCCGTTATGCGCGTAAAAGGTAGCCCTTCCATTTGCATCAAAGCCGCCGCAGAAAACAATATGCGGGCTGACCTGATGAGTGTTGCAGTACTGGTACACCACATCCCCTGCCGCCAGCTTTCCCTCATTCAGGCTCTTGGGAATATAGCCGTTCTGATCAAACGCAAGCTCCACGCTCTGCACCCCGGTGGCAGACGTGATCGCGTTATACACCGCCGTTGTTGTCTTGTGCTGCGGAATATTGATCCCTCCCGCCCTCACACAGTTCGCCACAAACTCGGCACACAGCGTTCCGTCATTGTTGTTCCAGTTGGACGCCGCGTACTGAAGCGCTGTGCCCGCATTGTAATACGGCACCCCCGCAGCCTCAGTTCTGAATTTCACCGCAGGCATCACCTGAAGCAAAGCCGCCAGCATTGCCAATGCCAGCCCTTTACAGCATACTTTTTTTCCTGTCTTAAACTTCATGATCATCTCTCCTTTCCATGCCTTTGCCTTGTTTTTTCTGTATCCTAATACTACAACAAATGCATGGCTCAAAGCTAAAAATGTAAAGATTCACAAAGTTTTGGTAAAATTTGACCAGGCGCATGGAGACAGATCCTGTTTCAGATTGGAAACCAGCATGACCATAGAGATGACACTCTAACCGGCATGACACACAAACAGCCGGACACCGTATGACCTTCTGTCATCTCAGTGTCCGGCTGAATGGTAGCTACGCCTTTTCACGAAACCAATTGAACAGGTTACAGGCAGAAATATGTACCTATTTCGGTGATCCCAGCCCTACGTCTGTATCTCAATTTTCATATTCTTTTACGCCTGTAAGATCAGCTATTCTTTCATAATCCCAGTACTTGTTAGACCAGTGATAGCAGATATCTCTTCTCTTCTTAAAAATCCTAAACGGTTCATTTGAGTTGTCATATACATGCAGGATATCGCACACTTTAACCAACTGCGGTATCAACGCCAATGCCTTCGCATAGCGTGAACGAATCTTGTCTTCCGGTACTCCATGTCCGCCAAGCGCTTCCCTTGCGTTTACTCTTGCGACATTAATGCCCGCATCTATTGTAAGTACATATATTCCTCTGACAAAATATCCATTCTCCCTTGCCTTCTTTAAAAGGTTAAGATTCCGCTCTGTTGATAATACAGTCTCAAAAGTAAAATCCCTTTTCTCCGCTATCATTTTCTCCCGAAGTTCTTCAGCTTTTATGGCTGCTTCAAGATCACTACAGAGAGTTGTTTTCTTTATGTCATCAGCATTTATATAGTCTCCAACCGTCTTTGCCATTCGAGTAATTGTAGATTTCCCACTTCCATTCGGCCCCGCAAACACCATGACTTCAGGAAGCTTTATTCGGTTATTATCCGACATACTCTCGCCTCCCGTCAGGAAATTCAAGATACGCCTGCTTCCTTTCATCATCGTATCCTGCTACCGGCAAACCTTTGATTTTTCTAATCTCATTATCTATTCTGATTGACTCCTTAAACCTTTGTGTCAATTCCTCATCAGTAATCCCACAAGTAGAATCCAATTCATTTGTCACGGTCATAGTGAACCCTCCTATCGAATCAGTTTTTCATAATAACCCCTTGTCTCTAATACCAAATTCTTCGCACATCTTATCAAACCTTGTCTGTTCTTTTTCCTTCACAGCCTTGGACGCGTCGTATGTAAACTTCCCTCTTTGCCTTTTCCGCTCTCTCTGTAACAAAAGTTGGAGAAGTGAAGAAAAAAGCGCACCTCCTCCACAGACTCCAACTGTTTCTTTAACTCTTAATACGCATACATGGAAAAGCACGCTGCGCAGCTAAATATACTGCTTTGGCACGGTCCGCGCAGCGAATGCGCAGACCTGCTACAGATCAAATATACTCAGCTGGCTCGACTCCGGCAGCCCGTCTAAAAGCCCCAGGCTGCTCAGCTTCTCGATGGTGGATTTCCCGATCTTCGCCCGCAGCCGCAGATCCTCCTTGGAGATAAACCTACCCTGCTTCGCGGCCTCCTTGATCTGCGCGCCCGCCTTGCCGGCCACACCCTCCACGGAATTGAAGGACGGCATGATCTTTCCGTCTATGACCTTGCAGCTTACATCATCCGCCTGATAGATATCGATGGGCAGAAACTCAAAGCCCCTCGCGTACATTTCCTGTACCAGCCGCATATCCTTTAACGCGTCCTCCTCCGTACCGGACCGCTGGTCCTTCGGCTTGGCCATGATCTCCTTCATGCAGCGTTCCAGCACATCCCTGCCCCTGCACATCGTCTCATAATTAAACGCCTTGGCGCGGATACTGAAATAAGCCGCGTAATATGCCAGCGGATAGTTCACTTTAAAATAAGCGATCCGCCACGCCATCATGACATAAGCGGCGGCGTGCGCCTTCGGGAACATGTACTTGATCTTCTTGCAGGACCAGATATACCAGTCCGGCACATTATGCTTGAGCATCTCCTCCTCCATGTGCGGCTGCAGCCCCTTTCCCTTCCGGACACTCTCCATCGTCTTGAAGGCCAGGCCCGGCTCCAGTCCCATATGGATCAGGTAGACCATGATATCGTCACGGCAGCAGATGGCGCCGGACAGCTCTGTCTTGCCCTCCTCGATCAGCGTCTGCGCGTTTCCCAGCCACACATCGGTACCATGGGACAGGCCTGAAATGCGCACCAGGTCCGAAAAGCTCTTGGGCTTGGTGTCCACCAGCATCTGGATGACAAAATCCGTCCCGAACTCCGGTATGCCCAGAGAGCCCGTCGGCGTACCCCCGATGTCCTCCGGCGTAATGCCAAGCGCCGAGGGATCATGGAACAGAGACATCACCTGCTTGTCGTCGAGAGAAATGGTGGTGGCCTTGATCCCTGTCATATCCTCCAGCCATCTGATGATGGTCGGATCATCGTGCCCCAGAATATCCAGCTTTAAAAGGTTGCTGTCGATGGAATGGTACTCAAAATGGGTGGTGATGATATTAGTGTTGACATCGTTGGCGGGCTTCTGAATCGGCGTAAACTCATAGATCTCGCGGTCGCTCGGCACGACTACCATGCCGCCGGGATGCTGCCCCGTCGTCCGCTTCACGCCCACGCAGCCGTTGGCGATCCTCGTCAGCTCGCATCTGCGCTTGACCTGATCCCGCTCCTGATAGTATTTATAGACAAGCTGCTCCGCAGTCTTCTGCGCGATCGTGCCGATGGTACCGGCCCTGAACGCGTGCCCCTTGCCGAACAGCTTCTCTGTATAGGCGTGGGCGCAGGCCTGATACTCCCCGGAAAAATTCAGGTCGATATCCGGCTCCTTGTCCCCGTAAAAGCCCAGAAACGTCTCGAAGGGGATGTCATGTCCCTCCTTCTTCATCATGGTCCCGCACTTCGGGCAGGCCATATCCGGCATGTCACAGCCGGAGCTTCCTGAATAGCTTTTCACCAGATCGGATTCAAAGTCCACATAAAAACATTTCGGGCAGATATAATGGGCGGAAAGCGGATTCACCTCCGTAATGCCCGCCATGGTCGCCACAAAGGAGGAGCCCACCGATCCTCTGGAGCCCACCAGGTATCCGTGGTCAACGGAATCCCACACCAGCTTCTGCGCGATGATATAAAGCACCGCGTAGCCGTTGCCGATGATGGAATTAAGCTCCTTCTCCAGCCTGCTCGTCACCTGCTCCGGCAGATTTGGGCCGTAGACCTCGTGCGCCTTGTCATAGCAGATGGAACGCAGTGTGACATCAGAATCCGCAATCACCGGCGGACATTTATCCGGGCTGACCGGATAGATCTTCTCCACCATATTGGCGATCATCACCGTATTGTCAATGACGATCTCCCTGGCCTTGTCGCTTCCCAGATATTCAAATTCCGCCAGCATCTCCTCCGTCGTGCGGAAATACAGCGGCGGCTGGTTGTCCGCGTCCTTAAAGCCCTTGGACGCCATCAGCACCGCCCGGTAAATGCTGTCCTCCGGATCCAGGAAATGCACGTCGCAGGTCGCGACCACAGGCTTATTGTAAGTCTCACCCAGCTTTACGATCACCCGGTTCAGGTTCTGGAGATCCTCGTCCGTATTGACATTCGGGTATTTTTCCTCCGCCTTCATAAAGGCGTTGTTGCCGATGGGCTGTATCTCCAGATAGTCGTAAAACCGCACGATCCTGTCAATCTCGTCATCCTCCGCGCCGTCCACGACCGCGCGGAACAGCTCGCCCGCCTCACAGGCAGAGCCGAGGATCAGTCCCTCCCGGTACCGGTTGATCAGGCTCTTGGGCATGATGGGACGCTTATTAAAATACTCCACATGGGAGGCTGAGATCAGGCGGTTCAGATTCACCCTGCCGATCTCGTTTTTTGCCAGAATGATCCCGTGGTATCTCTTGGATTTTTTGATGATCTCCGCAGAGGCTGCTCCCATCACGCCCAGCTCATCCAGATTGTGGACATTCCGCTCCTTCAGCATGGAAAGAAACCGGATAAAGATCTGTGCCGTCGCCTCCGCGTCGTCCACCGCCCTGTGGTGATTCAAAAGCCGGATCCCCAGATGCTTGCACAGCCTGTCCAGCGTGTATTTTCCAAGCTCCGGACAGAGCATCTGCCCCATCGTCATGGTATCCAAAATCGTCTGGTCCACCGAAAGCCCCAGATCCCTGGCGTATTTGCGGATAAAGCCTGTATCAAAGGCCGCGTTGTGTGCGACCAGCACGCTGTCTCCCACAAACGCAAGAAACTGCGGCAGGATAACGTCGATCGCCGGCTCTCCCATCACCATGTCGTCGGTAATGGAGGTCAGCTTCGTGATCTGGTAGGGAATCGGAACCTCCGGATTAACAAAATGGGAAAACCTCCCAGTGATCTCTCCCTTTTCGACTTTCACCGCTCCAATCTCAATGATCCTGCTGAATTTGGGATTTAAGCCCGTCGTCTCAATATCAAACACCACATAACTGTCCTCTAAGGACTGACCCTTAGGCCTTACCACAAAATCCTTGAGGTCGTCGACAAAATACCCCTCCACGCCATAGATGATCTTAAAAGGATCGTCCTTCTTGATGCAGTGGTTCGCCACCGGAAAAGCCTGTGCCACGCCATGGTCCGTGATGGCGATGGCCGGATGCCCCCACGCCTTAGCCCTGGCTATGATCTTGTCCACATCCACCACGCTGTCATTGTCGCTGAAGACCGTATGCATATGCAGCTCGACGCGCTTGTCCAGGGAATTGTCCTGCCGCTTGGATGTAAAATCCGGGATCGGCTTGATGCCGGTGATCGTATTCAGCGTGATCTCGCGCACATAGGTGTCATAGGCCGGCACGCCCTTCACCCGGTAGAACTGCCCCTCCTTGAAGTCATTTTTAAGGAGCGCCCAGTCCTCCTTCTCCACAAAGATCTTGCCGGAGATGGAGTCCGTAAAATCCGTAACAGCAAAAGAGATCAGAAGCTTCCCGTTCCGGAGTTCCCTCTCCTCCATGCCAAAGATCTGGCCGCGGACTACGATGTCGCCCATTCCCTCCGTAATCTCCGATATGACTGCCTCCATGCCCTCCACATTTCTTCCGTAGATCACCTCCGGATCCGCAACCTTCGTCTTGCCATAGGCCTGACGACCATAGTTTCCCTCTCTCGGCTTTGTACGATCCGCAGCCGCCTGCCCTGTCCGGAGCTGTTCCTTCCCCGTCTGTTTCGGTTTCGCCTGTTCTGCTCCCTTATTCGCCTGTGCCGGATCCTTTTTCTTTGCTTCCTTCTCCTCCGTTTCCTCCTGCTGCCCTCTGTTCTGCCGCGTCTGCATCATAATCTGCTGCACTTCGAGATGCAGCTTATGCTCATTGGCCTTGCGGATCGAGTCCTTCTGCTCCTCCGTAAAATCAAAGCCAACCCGGATCTCATATCCAAACCGCTCGCTGTACACCTGCTCCAGATACTTTTTGATATCCGCGGAACGGGTTCTTGCCAGAAAGGTATCATCCAGCGTCAGATGGATGATATTGCCGTCGATATACCATTCCGCGTTCTTGACCAGACGATACAGTACAGAGGACTCTGCCTGCAGCTCCGTCAGCAGGCTGTCCCGGTACACATCCGTCAGCTTACTGATATCATACTGGCCGGAAAGATCATAGAATTCAATCAGCCGGACGCGCATATTCCCCTGAAACAAAAACTCGCCCAGCAGATTTTCGATCAGGTAAATGTCCTTCTTCTCGATCAGGATCGGACTCTCCGTATACAGCTTCAAGGTCTTCTCCGACTTTGCGAGGACCACCCTCTTCACCATGACCTGTTCAAACAGCTCCCGCATATCATCAGAGCAGTGAAACCCCGGAAATACATCAAAAAATACTTTCTTTTCTTCCATCCTGTCTCTCCACCATTACTGTCAGCATACTTCATCTTCGCCTATACACAGGTTTCCGGGAGAGTTTTGATTCACAACGTAGGGATATTTGCGAACGCCGGTCCTTGGTGAGCCGACAAAGGAGGCGAACCTAGTACCGCTGCGTGAGCAACTAAGCGCAAGCGTGCCCGAAGTGTGAACAAAACTCTCACCGGAAACCGTCCGGTCAGCCGTAGAACAGTATCGTTCCTATTCCTTCCAGTTCTTAAGCTCTTCCTCCAGCACAGCCAGCATCTGATCCTCCGGCACCTTCTTCACAATCTCGCCATGCTTGATGAGGAGACCCTCCCCGTTGCCTCCTGCAATGCCGAGATCCGCTTCCTTCGCCTCACCCGGACCATTTACCACGCAGCCCATGACCGCAAGCTTGATATTCAGGTGCTCGTAATCAGCGGCCAAATTCTCCACCTGGTTTGCAAGGCCGATCAGGTCAATGGATGTTCTGCCGCAAGTCGGGCAGGATACGACCTCAATGCCGCCGGTGCGGAGCCCCAGCGTTTTTAAGATCAGCTTGGCGGATACCACCTCGTTGACAGGATCTCCCGTCAGGGATACCCGGATCGTGTCCCCGATTCCCTGATGCAGGATCAGGCCCAGCCCGATCGCCGACTTGATATTCCCGCGCAGGATGGTTCCGGCCTCCGTGATCCCCACGTGAAGGGGATAATCCGTCTGGTCCGCGATCAGCTCATGCGCCCTCACGCACATCAGCACATCCGAGGACTTAATGCTGATCACCATATCCTCAAACCCGAACTCCTCCAGTATATGCACCTTGTCCAGTGCGCTCTCCACCAGCCCCTCTGCCGTCACGCCGTGGTATTTTTCCACCAGCTCTTTTTCCAGTGAACCGCTGTTGACGCCCACGCGGATCGGCACATGATACTGCTTTGCGGCCTCCACGACCTCGCGGATCCTCTCCTTCCCACCGATATTGCCGGGATTGATCCGGATCTTATCCGCACCGTTCTCCATAGCGAGAATGGCAAGCTTGTAGTCAAAATGAATATCCGCCACGATTGGAATATGAATCTGCTTTTTAATCTCGGAAAATGCCCTGCAGGCCGCCTCATTGTTGGCGGTAGACCGTATGATCTCACAGCCTGCCTTCTCCAGCTTCAGGATCTGGGCAACCGTGGCCTCCACATCCTCTGTTTTTGTATTTGTCATGGACTGGATCAGGATCGGGTTTCCACCGCCGATCACCCTGTCTCCAATCTGTATTTTTCTCGTCCGTTCTCTCATTTTTTTCCTCCATTTCATTCATCTATCAGGTAATTGTGAAGCCCGAAATGCAAGATCAGGCTTTAGCAGGATATGTGTTTTTCACCGACATTTGAACAATAGTTACGAATGAACCTATCGGTGAGGCACAATCCTCCGGCATCACAGCAGCTTCATCACATCCTGGAACATCACGATCACCATCAGCCCGACCAGCAGCATGAAACCTACCGTATTTACAAAAGCCTCCTTCTCTGTCGGCAGCTTCTTCCTGAAAATCAGCTCAAACAGAAGAAACACGGTTCTGCCTCCATCCAACGCCGGGATCGGCAGAAGGTTCATCACTCCCAGATTGGCGCTTAACAAAATGGAGAAATTTACCATATTCAAAACCACATTGATGATCGCTGTGGATGTGTCTCCCTGCGCGCTCTCCTTCGCCTCGTCAATGGTATCGCTCATCATGGAAACGATCCCCACCGGTCCGGAGAGATTCTCCACTCCGAGCTTCCCGCTGATCAGATACTCCAGGCTCAAAAATGTGGTTTTTATCTGGTAGCGGATCTCCCGCCCGGCATTCCGCAGGGTTCCAAAGACACCGGTTTTTTCTCTGGCACCGCCGTACACGCCCATGAGATATCCGTTTACCGTCTTCATCGGCGTAAAGGTGCAGTTCAACTCCTCCCCATCCCTGTCGAGAGTCAGCGTGATATCCCTTCCAGAACGGTTAAACTGGTTATAAACCATGATCTCCTGAAACTTATAAACCGTTTTCCCGTTGTATGCTTTGATCACATCCCCCTCCTTCACACCAGCCTCCTTTGCCGGACTGTTCTCGGAAAACCCGGTCACCTTGGGAATGTCAAACCCTGCATATGCGATCAGAAAGAAAGAGAGCACAAATGCGAGGATAAAATTAAAGAACGGACCTGCCAGAACGACAGACAGCCTTGCCCATACTGATTTAGTACTGAAGGAACGCTCATCCTCCACATCCTCCTCCTCGCCCAGCATCATGCAGTATCCGCCCATTGGAATCAGCTTCAGGGAGTATTTCGTCTCCTTTTTCTGGAAGGACCACAGCGTTGGCCCCATTCCCACCGCAAATTCAATGACGTCGATCCCGTTTCGTTTTGCCAGCAAAAAATGTCCAAACTCATGAAACGCAATGATCAATCCAAAAACCAGAAGCGCAATCAAAACATTTATGACAGTATTCATATTCTCACACCTGCTCTCCATTCATGCTTTTTTATAATATCCACAGCCCGTCAGGCTTATCTGAAAAGCTGCGTAATCCTCATTCTATACAATATACCATTTCAGATGAGATTATCCATCGAAACACTCATTCGCAAAATGCCTCCTCATGCAAGCATGGTCGGCACTTTGCTCATTTTTTCATGTCGCCTGTCGGCTCCATGTTTGCATTCGCAAAATGCCTCCTCATGCAAGCATGGTCGGCACTTTGCTCATTTTTTCATATACCCATCTCTCGGTATCAAGGATCTGCTCCACTGTCGGTGACGCAATCACTTTGTGCGCGTCCATGCACTCCCGTATAATCTCATAGATGCTTAGGAACGGAATCTCACGGTTCAGAAATGCCGCCACAGCCAGCTCATTTGCCGCATTCAGCACAGTTGGCATGGAACCGCCGGTCTCGATTGCCTCATACGCGTACTTCAGGCCCAAAAAGGTATCCTGATCCGGCTTCTCAAATGTGATGTCCCTCAGCACTGAGAAATCAAGCCTCTGTCCCGGAAGGAACTCCCTCCTGGGATAAAAAATGGCATACTGGATCGGAAGCTTCATATCCGGCGTCCCAAGCTGCGCCATGACAGCGCCATCCTCAAATTCCACCATGGAGTGGATCACACTCTGGGGCTGCACCACCACCTCGATCTGTGACGGTTTCACATCAAAGAGCCATTTTGCCTCAATGACCTCCAGTCCCTTGTTCACCATGGAAGCGGAATCAATCGTGATCTTCCTTCCCATGGACCAGTTTGGATGCTTCAGCGCCATTTCAAGTGTCACGCTTGCGAGCTGCTCCCTGTCCATGCCCCTGAATGGCCCGCCTGACGCGGTGAGCAGCAGCTTATGGATCCGGTTATGCGGTTTTTCCCCGTTTAAGCACTGGAAAATTGCCGAGTGCTCGCTGTCCACCGGAAGAATCGAAACTCCCTTCTCCTTCGCCATCGGCATGATGATATGCCCGGCTGTCACCAGCGTCTCCTTATTGGCAAGACCGATCTCCTTGCCAGCTTCAATCGCCGCGATGGTCGGCTGAATTCCGATCATTCCCACAACCGCAGTAATGAGCATATCTGACTCCGGTATTCTTGCAACCTCCAGCATTCCCTCCATGCCGGACACCACCCTGCAGGCCGGCATTACATCCGCGATCTTCGTTCGGAGGCTTTCAGCCAGCTCAGCGTTCCAAACTGCCGCCAGCCTGGGATGGAATTCCCGGATCTGCCTTTCCAGAAGTTCGATATTACTTCCCGCCGACACAGCTACCAGCGAAAGCTCCTGATGGTTTCTTATAATCTCTATCGTCTGGGTGCCGATGGAACCTGTGGATCCCAGTATCGCAATTTTCTTCATATATTCCTCCTCAATAAACCATAGTTGATATCTGGCATCCTCCGGTCGGATGCCGATACTGTATGTCCAGCCCGAAATATGGGAAAGAACGGTATCGGGCCCCTCAAAAATACATGCTGCTTATAAAGAATTATGCCAGCCGAAGCTGACATATTCTTTCATCCGCATCAGCCCAAATGGTTCTGAACGGTTACGCAGCGTACAAAGCCCCGCATCCTAAGCCGCCCGCCGCATGGTTATATTTTCTATAATACATTAAATAAGTCTACCAGATAATAAATGATCGGTGCTGTGAAGATCACGCTGTCAAACCGGTCCAGAATCCCGCCATGTCCGGGAATCAGATGGCTGTAATCCTTGATCTCATTATCCCGCTTGATCGCCGACGCCGCCAGATCGCCGATCACGGCCGGAATTGCGCCCAGCGCGGCGATTATGCCACAGTATACCGGCTTAAACGGAATGCTTTCCCGAAACGCCATCGCAACGGCAAAGCCCAGCAGCCCGGCTCCGAGCAGTCCTCCAAAGAAGCCCTCCACACTCTTATTCGGGCTCACCTTCGGCGAAAATTTGTGTTTGCCAATGGCACTTCCAACAAAATAAGCAAACACATCATTTCCCCAGCTTGAGATGAGGATAAAGCAGGCCAGCAAAAGCCCCGCCTCCATGGAACGCACCTTGTATACATGGGATAACATCACTGTCACATAGAAAAAGCCTACAAACGCCTTCGTCATCTGCTGGTCCGAATACTTTGGAAACCGCAGTACATAAATCGCCAAAACGATCATCAGTATCATAATGATCACTGGAAACAAAAGCGCTTCACGGTGAAAGTACAGCAAGAGATAATACACTATCGTCCCAATATAATCAGCTACCGCAAAGGAAGTCTTCTCCATGCCGTACACCTTCAGGAATTCATACACACCGCCCAGGGAGACCAGCGTCAGCACGAGTGCCGACACAATTCCTCCGGATAACAACATGACAAACGTAACCACAGCTACAATAAAACCACCGATCAATCGTTCCTTCATATTTTACACCCCGCCAAATCGACGTTCCCTTCCATTATAGTATCGGATTGCCGTCAGCAGATCCTCTTTATCAAAGTCCGGCCATAATACGTCTGTAAAATAAAATTCTGTGTAGGCAAGCTGCCATGGCAAAAAGTTGGAGAGCCTTTCCTCTCCGCTGGTACGGATCAAAAGATCCGGATCCGGAAGACCTGCTGTGTCCAGATGGGCTGAGATCGTATCCTCGGTGATCTGGTCGGGATCCAGCTTATTCTCTGCCGCCTCCTTCGCAATCCGCATCACTGCCCGCCTGATCTCATCGCGGCCGCCATAATTGATCGCGATCGTAAACTTCAGGCCTGTAGCGGTCTTTGTCACCTCTTCCAGCTCATTGATCTTCTCCACAATCTTCGGAGCCAGACCGGATTTATCCCCGATCACACGTACCTGCATATTGTTTTTTGTGGAACGCTCGATACAATCGATCAGGTATTTCTGCAGAAGCTTCATCAGGGCCTCTACCTCATCCATGGACCGTTTCCAGTTCTCTGTAGAAAAGGCGTAGACTGTGATATACTCAATCCCCATATTATATCCGTCTTCAATAATCTGCTCTACAACCTTTGCCCCCTGCACATGCCCGTAATTCCGGGGCATATTCTTCTTCTTCGCCCATCTCCCGTTTCCATCCAGAATAATGGCAACATGCTTCGGCACATTTAAATTTTCTTCCCGGATTGCCCGTAATATCTTCTCCAAAATGACCTCCTCCATCAAAGCGGTTTCCCGCCTCTTCCTTCCAGCTTTCGATGACAGCCGGCTTAATATGCTTTATACCGTCATTATCTCCTTGGTCTTGCTCTCAATCGCCTTCTCAATCAGATCCACATACTTATCTGTAAGCTTCTGCACCTTCTCCTCGTACTCCTTCTGCTCATCCTCGGAGATCTCATTGGCCTTCTGCTGCTTTTTGATATGGTCGTTTGCGTCCCTGCGGATATTGCGGACTGCAACCTTCGTGTTCTCGCCCTTCTTCTTGATATCCTTCGCAAGCTCTTTTCTGCGTTCCTCTGTCAGCTCTGGAAAATTCAGGACAATGGACTTGCCGTCATTATTCGGATTCAGCCCCAGATCAGAGCAGAGGATCGCCTTCTCAATCTCCTTTAAAAGAGATGTCTCCCAGGGCGTGATCAGAATCGTCCTCGCCTCCGGCACGCTCACATTGCCACACTGCTGAAGCGGCGTGGGCACACCGTAGTATTCCACCTTGATCTTATTCAGTATATTAGGATTGGCGCGGCCGGCGCGTATATTCACATACTCGTTCTCCAGACCTTCCAATGATTTTTTCATTTTCTCTTCAATTTCCTTCAACATCAGACTATCCTCCTATCATTTTACACTGTCTATTCATACTGCTTCATAACCGCTGCCGGTATTTGCGCTTTGATACCGTAAAGCTGTTATCTCACGGAAACACCCTGCTTTAAAAAGGCTTATGATACCTGCTCAGCACCTGTTGAGCAGGTACGGCTTATGCTTCTCAAGCCTCAATACAGGTTCCGCTGAATTTCCCTGTCAGCGCTTTGATAATGCTGTCCTCCTCATTCAATCCGAACAGCATCATCGGCATATGATTCTCCATTGCGAGCACCGCAGAAGCCAGATCAATGACTCCCAGCTTCTGATCCACCACGTCCTTCATCTGCATGGTATCGTACTTTTTCGCATTGGGATTCGTCTTCGGATCACTGTCATAAACGCCGTCGATCGCCTTACCCGACAGGATCACATCCGCCTCAATCTCAATCGCCATCAGAACCGTGGACATATCCGTTGAAAAATAGGGATGTCCTGTTCCTCCCGCAAAAAATACCACCTCTGACCGCTCCAGTGCCTGTACCGCTGCATCCTTCGCAAACAGCTCCGTCATGCTGCCGCAGGCAAAGGGCGTCATAATTCTTGTCTTTAATCCTGTACTACGGAACATATCCGCCGCGTAGATACAGTTCATCACCGTTGCCAGCATCCCGATCTGATCCGCCTTTACCCGGTCCATGCGCCCGGAGGTTCTTCCTCTCCAGAAATTGCCTCCTCCGATCACGATCGCTACCTGATGCCCGGCCTCCACTACAGCCTTGACCTGGCGGGCAACCTCCAGCACTGTATCCTCATCAAAGCCTTGATGCTTCTCACCCGCAAGCGCCTCGCCGCTCAGCTTCAATAAAATACGATCTGTCTTCATCTCTACACTCCTCATCTCATCCGTACCAGCCTGCCGAACAGCAAACGTTCACCCATAATTCTATCCGGCATATATAACAGTTACGTCAAATATTAAAATGATCAACCATCAGGCAAAAAAATTCTTGACATCGATATCCGAATAGCTCTGGGAACAGAAGCCTTCAATCACGGCACCGTTATTGATCTGCACCGTGCGGGACTTAATATTGCCCATGATCACAGCAGTGGAATCAACGATCACCGGTCCCTGCACATCAATGTCTCCGTTGATCGCGCCAGCGATCACAGCAGAATCTCCGGTGATGCTTCCGATTATGACCGATCCGACTCCGATCTTCACGCTTCCCTCGGAAAGGATATCCCCCTGAATCCTCGCATTATTGGCGTACAGCTCGCCGGCCTCCACATTACCGGTCACGCTTCCTCCTACCACAACCTTGCCCTTGCAGGAGACGTTTCCCTCAATCGTGCCCATGATCTCAATGGAATCCTCTGTCTGAATATCTCCCTTCAGGCTCGTATTCATCGTGATATGGGTTACGGAGCGGTCTGCCTTCTCGGCACGCCTGCCCGATAGATCCTGCGCTGTCTCTGCTGCCTGATTCTCCATACTATCATCCTCCAGATCTGTGTCCTGAACCGGCGTCATTCCATCCTGAGATTCCTGTGCGGGCATATCCGCCTGCTCCTCCGCTGCCTCCGCGGCTCCGGACGCCTCCGCGTTCTCCCTGTCAATCCGCTCCGTAATGCTGTCCAGAAGCGCATCCAGGCCGACATCCTTCTGTTCTGAGTCCCCTGCGTCATTCTTGTCGGACAACCGGGATAAAAGGTCTCCCACCGTCATGTCATCCATGGTATTGACTTCCATATCATCGTCTAAGAGCATGCCCTGCTCTCCGTTCCCATAGAGTTCATTGTCCAGCAAATCATCGATATGTTCTGTCATGTCTTCCGGTGCAATCTCCGTATCCCGATCTGCAGATTCCTTTGCTCCCCGCCTGCCCTTCTTCACACGCTTGTCCTTGCGGCTGTTCTTTCCCTTGGACTTCTTGTCATTCTTCGTGCCCAGAAGTTCGTCAAACGCGTCATTGTCATCAAACATCTCGTTGTTGTCCGGCGTCAATTCCTCCACCGCTTCAGACATATCATCCTTCAAACCTTTAAAAAAACCCATCGTATCCTCCTGTTTTATACGCGGCCCCACCCAGTGTGGCACGGAGAGCCTGCGATCTTGCTTTATAGCAATACTTCAGACATTATATCATAGTTCTGTCAAAAGTAAAATCATTTTTTGACTTGTATCAGCCATGATTCCCATGCGTTACCTGAAAACCATTCCTTACTACTTCACCTTTGCATTTTTAGGAAGCTTTCCTTTCTTTCTGAAAATCCGCTCATACTGTCCGCGCTTACCGCCTGGAACCCTGATCACAGCCTTAGCGCTGATCCCCTTCCATGTTCCTTTTCCTACAGCAGCGTTTTTCAGGCGTTTCGTCTTGATCCGGATGTCAGAAAGCTTCTTGCAACCTGCAAAACAATTCTTGCCAAGCTTCACAGTGGAGGCCGGGATCGTCAGTTTTTTCAATGACGCACATTTGGCAAAGGCGCCGTTCGATATGGTTTTTACCTTTTTGCCTATTGTCAGCTTTTTCAATGCTTTGCATCCATAAAATGCATTGGCTCCAATGGATTCCACCTGATTTCCTATCACGATCTTCTGAATATTCTTATTTCCTTTACAGCTTTGATCCGCGATCGCAGTCACCGTATATACGTCTCCATTCAACAGAATCGAGGCGGGAATCCTCACCGTCTTCTTCCTGCCCTTATACATGCTGTAGGTGACTGTTCCTCCTTGTCCGGACAGCGATGTCACAACATAATCCGCCTCTGATCCGGCGTCATAATAATGACCGCCCAAAACAATTTCCGCTGTACCCGGCTGCGTTGCTTCCGTGTTCTCTGTTCCACCCGGCTGACTCGTCGGCTGCTCCGCTCCCGGATTCACCGTTCCGCCCGGCTCGCTCGTCGGCTGCTCCGCTCCCGGATTCACCGTTCCGCCCGGCTCGCTCGTCGGCTGCTCCGCTCCCGGATTCACCGTTCCGCCCGGCTCGCTCGTTGCCGGCTGCTCCACTCCCGG
>CAMHJT010000007.1 GCA_946185495.1 uncultured Clostridiaceae bacterium
TGTGCCGCAAGGGTGCCTGGCTGAGTTTACTGCTATGGTAACAGGCTGGGGATGATTCACAAAGCGGGCTGCATGGATTTCATTTTTATGGTGGAAATATTTTGAAAAGAATGATATAATAAAAAGTATCCATTAAGAGATATCATTATGGTGAACGCGATTCGGATCTGACGGATATGTTCGGACCGTCTTCAAGCTGGAAGAATGGGGAGATGCTTCACGGATGGGATGGCGGTTTTGCAGGATCCTTATGGCGCAACGGGTAGCATGTTGAATCTCTGTAGCCACGGAACAGGTGGAGACAGAGGGAGCTTTTTGAGGGTATGAGAAGATGGGAGCGGGTGGCAGCATGAATTACGCGAATGTGATTGAATTTGTTAAACAACAGATTTCGGATAACGGCAGGCCGCCGAATTATCCGTTTCGTGACCGCTTTGAGCACACAATGCGGGTGTACAGGTGGGCGATCAAGCTTCAGGCGCAGGTGGGAGGCAATCTGGATGTGATTGTGCTGGCCGCGCTGCTGCATGACGTGGGCTGGGAGGAAGGCCGCGAGCATGGGGATGTAGGAGCGGAGATAGCGGTTGAGTTTTTGGACAGCATCGGGATAGAGCCTGAGATCATCAGCCGGGTAGGGGAGATTATCCGGATTCATGATGACAAGGATACAGAGGAGGAGCTTTCGCTGGAGTGCCGCGTGGTGATGGACGCGGATCTGCTCGATGAGGTGGGAGCCATCAGCGTCCTCTGGGATTCCATGGCGACGGCCTGTGAGGACGGCGCGAGCTACAAGAGAGCATATACACGGATCAAAGCCTTTTATACAGGAAATCGTCCGAAGATCCGACGGTGCAAGACGGAAGTGGGAAGACTGGAATTTGGCAGAAGGATGAAGCTGCTTGAGGAGTTCTTGGCGCAGCTTGAGAAGGAGTTATTTTAGGGAAGGATCAGCAGGAGGAGATTGTAATGAACAAGGTGTTAAAGGTTTTGATCGCATTACTGGTATTGGCGGGCATAGGTTACGGGGTATATACGATTTTGCCGGAATATCCCCACAATTTTGTTAAGGGCTTAGTACAGCCTATGACGGATGTGCGGGCGAAGGATCTGATCCACGGGATACAGAACCTGCAGAATAAGGATTTGGGCGGCGTGGCTTATAAGGATATCCTGGAGAAGAATACCGGGAGCTGCTGCTGGGTATATGAGCTCCGTGAGACAGATCCCGCTGCGGAATATGTAGTATTTTACGGAAGGGGAGCCAGCATCAATCTGAAGGACTACGCGGAGTACAGCGGATTGCTCAACACCAGCGCCATGGTGAAGGTGGAGTTCCGCGTTGCCGGGAAAAATGTGGAGATCATCCCCTATGTTGACGGGGTGAAGATGCTGATTGATGACAAGAAACACGGGGAAGAAAACAAGGCGATCCGGAAGGAGATCTTTTATCAGCTCTACAACGGTATGAAGGAAGGATAATATAAGGAAGATCGGTTCGGGAAGATGAGATCTACCTGGCAGCCGCGCGAGGCGTGTTCCTTTGTAAAAAACGGGAAATCTGCTTGACAGATTTCCCATTCTTTATTATAATGCACTTTATGACGTTAAAGTTTTAAAGTTGCAAACAGGTATTTGCGAAAAACATATATCATGCACAAAGCCTCTGTCTGCATATTGAGTTTCGTAATTACCTGAAAGTTACAAAGAAGAAAAGGAGAAAGAAACATGGCGATCAAACTTGTAATGCTGGTTGTATTTTTCGCGATCATGGTTGGTGTCGGGATTTATTCCAGAAAACACGCCACGAACGTGAATGATTTTGTATTGGGAGGAAGAGGGGTCGGGCCGTGGCTGACAGCCTTCGCGTTTGGAACCTCGTATTTCTCATCGGTTGTATTTGTTGGTTATGCGGGACAGTTTGGCTGGAAATACGGACTGGCGTCGACCTGGATTGGAATAGGCAATGCCCTGATAGGCAGCCTTCTGGCCTGGCTCGTGCTGGGAAGAAGGACCAGGGTCATGACGCAGAAGCTGGACGCGAAGACGATGCCGGAATTTTTTGGAAAACGATTTGATTCCAGGGCGCTTCGCCTGGCAGGCTCTGTGATTGCCTTCATCTTCCTGGTGCCCTATACGGCGTCGATTTACAATGGCCTGTCCAGGTTGTTTGGAATGGCGTTTGACATTGATTACAAGCTCTGTATCATCATCATGGCTCTGCTGACCGGTGTGTATGTGATCGTGGGAGGATATATGGCGACAGCCCTTAATGATTTTATCCAGGGAATCATCATGCTTATCGGTATCAGCGCGGTGATCGTGGCAGTGTTAAACGGACAGGGAGGATTCCTCAACGCGGTAAAGGAATTATCCCTGATTTCAGGGGAGGACGTGGCGGTGCCGGCGCTTGCGGGCAGCCAGGGGCTGTTTGCCAGCTTCTTCGGGCCGGATCCGCTGAATCTGCTGGGAGTGATCATCCTGACATCACTGGGAACCTGGGGACTTCCGCAGATGGTGCATAAGTTTTACGCGATCAAGGATGAGAAGGCGGTAAAGACCGGAACTGTGGTGTCCACTTTTTTTGCCATTGTCATTGCGGGCGGATGTTATTTCCTCGGAGGCTTCGGACGCCTCTTTGACAGCCCTGCGATTTATAAGCCGGACGGAAGCGTTGCGTTTGACTCCATTGTGCCGCAGATGCTCTCTACGCTGCCGGATCTCCTGATCGGAATTGTGGTGGTTCTGGTGCTTTCCGCGTCCATGTCCACCCTGTCCTCTCTGGTGCTGACCTCGAGCTCCACGCTGACGCTGGATTTCCTGAAGGAATCCGTGATCAAGGACATGGGAGAGAAGACACAGCTTGTTGTGATGCGGGTGCTGGTGGCTTTCTTTATCATTGTGTCTGTAGTGCTGGCGCTCAATCCTCCGACCTTTATCGCGCAGCTCATGGGAATCTCCTGGGGTGCGCTGGCGGGAGCGTTTCTCGCGCCGTTCATGTACGGTCTGTACTCAAAAAAGGTGACCAGGGCGGCAGTCTGGGCGAGCTATATCACAGGAGTGGGCCTGACGGTTGCCAATATGTTTGTCAAGTTTATCGCTTCTCCGATCAATGCCGGAGCGGTTTCGATGCTGGCCGGTTTGATTGTTGTGCCTGTCGTGAGCATGGTAACGCCGAAGCTCGAGGAATCCTATGTCGCGGAGATCTTTAAGTGCTATGACGAGACGGTGGTTGTGCATAAGACCAGGTCGCTGGAGGAGTAGGGGGAAGTCCGGTTGCGGACGGCCGTGAAGATGCGGGATCAGACCACAGAGGGATCTGAAATAAAAATACAAAGGAAACATTATATAAGAAAAAAGGCTTCTGCGGAGGATAACCACGCAGAAGCTTTTTTCAGTAAAGAAATGCCGCGGGCGGGGCGAATGTGTCAGCCCTGCCCGCGGCCATGCGGCAAACCGGTTACAGGCAGAGCAGCTCAAACGGTGAGTTCTGGATAGCTTCTACCGCCTTGGCCGGATCACTGGCCTTGATCACGATGGAGGCCTCTGTCTCCCCTGACTTCAGGCTGTACATATATTCGATGTCAACCTGTGCCGCGGAGAGCACAGCCAGCAGTTCACTTAACTGGCCGACCTCCTGGGTGAGGCGGACTGCGATGACCTTGGTGATGGTGGCGGAAAAACCGTTTTCCTTAAGGATCGACACCGCCTTGTCCGCGTCTGAAAGGATCAGGCGAAGGAGGCCGTAATCGCTGGTATCCGCGAGGGAAATGGATATTATATTGATGTTGTTGTCCTTAAGCTCCTGGGCAACCTGGTTGAGCCTTCCGGAGCGGTTTTCTATGAATACGGATAATTGCTTGATGTACATAGTATTACCTCCTATACAAGTTTTCTCTTGTCAATGACGCGGACGGCCTTGCCCATGCTGCGCTCAATGGACTTCGGCTCCACCAGCTTGATCTTTGCGTGGAGGCCGATAGCCTGATGAACGGCGTGCTCGATGATCTTCTGCAGGCTTTCGAGCTCCTTGATCTCGTCGGAGAAGAAGCGCTCCTCGACCTCTACGAGAATGGCCAGGGTATCCTGATGGTTTACGCGGTCCACGATGATCTGATAGTTTGGAGTGATCCCGTCCACAGTGAGCAGGGCTGCCTCCACCTGACTCGGGAATACATTTACGCCGCGGATGATCAGCATATCGTCGGAACGTCCTTTGAACCGGCTGATGCGGGCGGTTGTCCTTCCACATTCACACGGCTCATGGGTGATGCTGGTCAGGTCTTTCGTGCGGTAGCGGATCATCGGAATGCCCTCTTTGGTCAGCGTGGTGATGACAAGCTCGCCGGTCACGCCGTCCGGCACGGGCTCAAGCGTCTTGGGATCCACAATTTCCGGATAGAAATGATCCTCATAGATGTGGAGTCCCCTGTGAAAATGGCAATCTGCCGCCACGCCGGGCCCCATGACCTCGGAAAGCCCGTAGATGTCATGCGCTTCAATGCCGAGGCGCGCCTCAATCTGCTTCCTCATGTTCTCCGTCCAGGGCTCCGCGCCGTTCAAGGTAGCTTTCAGCTTGATCTGGTCGCGCAGACCCCGCTCCTCAATGACCTCGGCGATGTGCATCAGGTAGGAGGGTGTACACATCAGTCCGGTGGCGCCGAAATCGATCATCATGTCGATGAGCTTCTTGGTATTGCCTGTGGACATGGGGACAACTGTGGCGCCCAGGTGCTCTGCTCCGTAGTGTCCGCCCAGGCCTCCGGTAAACAGGCCATATCCATAGGCAACCTGGATGACGTCGTTCCTGCCGAGTCCTGCCATGGCGCAGCATCTTGCCACACATTCCGCCCACACGTCGATGTCCTTTCTGGTGTATCCCACCACCGTAGCTTTTCCTGTTGTTCCGGAGGAGGCGTGGATCCTCACGATCTCGCTCAGGGGGACGGCAAACAGTCCAAACGGATAGTTGTCGCGCAGGTCATCCTTGGTGGTGAAGGGCAGCTTCCGGATATCTTCTATTCCGCTGATATCTCCCGGCTCCAGGCCGGCCTCCTGCATGCGCCTGCGATAGGGCTCCACATTGTGGTATACCCGGTTAACAGCTTTTCTCAGTCTCGCACTCTGCAGGCTCTCCAGCTCATCCCTGCTCATGCATTCTCTTGCTTCGTTCCAAATCATGTTCGGTACTCCTTTGTCTTCAAACTTTGTCATACTATGTCCGCAGTGTTATCGTCACGACTGGACAGATACAATAATTATAGCACATCCGCTTTCTGCAAGTCAAATTCTGCTGTTGGACGCTGATGCTGGAATTATCCCCTCGTTGTAACAGTCCGCCTTTCTGCCTTACATGGAAATATGTATAAATTGCACAAATTCTTTTTTCTTGTATTATGGAGAAATGTATATTATAATATAAAATAGTTGTAAAAAACGAGGAGGATGATGTTATGAGAAAGAACACAACGAAAACACTAAGTCTTTTGTTAGCGGCTTCTCTCGCACTTTCCTCTGCCGGACCAGCGCTGCCGGCGGCTGCCGCGCAGACGCAGAGCGGGGTTACGCAGGAGCAGCCAGCGGATGGGGGAATAGATATGGCTGCCTCGGAACCGGCAGGAGAGAAAGCAGGACAGGAGGAGGCGGGGCTTCAAGCCGAGGAGGCTTCACAGGGCGCGGATGTGGCTGTGTCTGTGGATCCGGAGCAGGTGGGCGAAGCGCTGAAGACAGGAACAGGGGCTGCGAAGCAGCAGCTGCAGTCGGAACAGGAAATAATAGATACAGAACGGCCGCAGCCTCAGGTTCAGGCAGCAGACGACCAAAATGGCTGGACGGAGGAGCTTGCGGAGGAGGAAATGACCGGTAAGCTTGCGGAAGAGGACGCCCTTGCGAAGGACATGTTTGAGGACGCGGCGTTGTTCCAGGAGGTGCTTTCACAGTACAATCAGGGAACCAACCAGACGAAAACAGAGGATACGTTCCTGTGCAGTGACCTGGCCGGATATACGGGTGCTTTGGATTTTACAGGGTTCGCGAATGCGGCCGGTGTCACCAGCGTGAAGGGACTGGGTTACGCGAAGAGGGCAGAGTCCATTGATATCAGTGCCTTAACGGCGGTGGACACGATTCCGGCTGAGGAATTTAAAGGCTGTTCTTTCAAGCAGTTTTTGATGTCTGGCAGCATCAAGACAATTGGGGATAAAGCTTTTCTGGAGTGCAAACAGCTTAAGGGGATCGTGCTTCCGGACACACTGGAGAAGCTGGGAGAGCAGGGGCTCGCGCAGTGTTCCGCACTGGCGCATGTGAATACGGACGTGGCGGAGGATACTCTGCCGACACATTTAAAGAGCGTGGGCCAGCAGGCCTTTTTGGAGGACGTAGCTCTCACAAAGATATCGATTCCGGCCTTTCTCGAGGGCGGCAGCCTTCTGCAGCATGTGCCTGGCATTTTTAATGGCTGTGTCGGGCTTGGTGAGGTCTGGATCAGCAATACGATCACGACGATTCCGGTCAGCGCGTTTGAACGGGCCGGCACAAAGGTGGAGAGCGGACTGAAGGTCATTTTTGAGGACGGCTCCAAGCTGGACAAGATCCTCGGAAGCGCGTTCAGGAAAGCGAAGCTGGAGGAGACAGTTGATCTGTCATGCTGTCAGCTTCTTACGAGTATACAGGCGTCTGCTTATGAAGGCGTTGTGAGTACAAAGAAGATCGATCTGTCAAAATGTACCCGTCTGGCCAGCATTGAGGCATCTGCCTTTGAGGAGGCCACAAGTTTGGAGCAGGTGATACTGCCTGAACAGACCGAGACATTGACACTTGGAGACCGGGTGTTCGCGAAGACGAAGGTGACATCCGTATACGCGTCAGGAGCGGGGGAGACGGAGGGCGTCCTGCTGCCCGATTATGTCAGTGAGATCGGTGCGGGCTGTTTCTTTGCGAATACCGCGATGAATAAGGTTTCCCTGCCGGCAGGACTTCCGAAGATTTCGGATTATACCTTTGACGGCTGTTCAAACCTGAGGGAAGTGATCCAGAGACAGGGGACAGACGGTGCATGCAATGTGCAGGAGATCGGGGATGCGGCGTTTCGCGGAACCGCGATCATTGATACAGAGTTCCTGATGCAGATGAACCGGCTGCAGAAGATCGGCTACCAGAAGCTTGAGGAATTGACGAGCTACACATATCCCAATAACGAGAAAGATGAGGCAACGATCGGCTTCCTTCCCGCAGGCGGCGAAGGCGTGACAGAGTATAATGCGGAGACGCACCAGAAGTGGTCGGAAAAGGATAAGAAATATTACGGCAGTGAAGTATTTTCGGCCTGCCCGTATCTGAAAACGATCCATATTCCTGCTTCAGTACAGGAGATTGGCGCGCGGGCGTTTTTCTTCTCAAAATATAAAAAAGAAAGCGTTCCTTCCATTGTGGAGTCTATCGTCTGGGATTCTGATCCTTCCGGTGCGGCTGTAAAGCGGACGATCTACACAGAGGCGTTTGGAAATCATGAAAAGTCTGTGAGCATGACGCTGCCGGAGCACAATGGCGCGGGAGAACAGCTTACGATCGGACGCTGCGCGTTTTACAACAATAGCTCCATGAATGTTGTGAAGGGAAGCTCCGGAGATAATGTGCTGCCGGCTACCGTTGCAAAACTGGACAGCGGGGCATTCTATCTCTGCCAGAGCCTGCCATCCATAAAGGTGCAGGCGACAGAAACCGGCGAGTGTCCGGTGCTGGAGGAAAAGGCCTTTAAGTGGTGTAATTCCATGACGAAGATAGAGCTGCCGGCACAGATTCAGGAGATACCCAGACATTTCTGTTACGGAGATCCAATTCAGGAGATCGTGATCGGAAACGGCGCGAATAATGAGGTGAAAAGAATCGGTACCCTTGCGTTCATGGGAAATGTGATCCAGAATCTGGATCTGACGGGTTATACGAAGCTGGAGGAGCTGGGCAGCGGATGTTTTTCCTATATCGATATGGTTATTGAATCCGAGGAGCCGAAGAAGGAGCTTCCGGTCTATCCGCAGCATGGCGCGGATCCTGTCATGAAGTCGGCGATCGTACCGGCAGAGATGGAGAAGGAGCAGGTATTCATGAATACCGGCGTATTTGCGGGACAGCTTAACTTTGATACGATGAAGACTCCCGGCGGAGAGGATGGACAGGTCTATATTCCGGATTATCTGTACGAGCAGGATCAGCAGGCCATATTTGCCTTCACTGCAGTGTCAAAGGTGATCTGGGAGGCTGATACGACCCATGTAAATGAGTGGAAGGATGTACCGGTTTATATGTACATGGGCTGTGAAAGGATTGAAAAGGCTGAGGATGTGACACCGACAGGGGAGTATGTGACATCCTTTGGCAAGGGGGCGTTTTCCGGATCCTATGTGATGTCTGCGGATCTGTCACGATACAAACGCCTTCAGAAGCTGGGATCCGGAACGCTTTCGGGTAAAAATAAAACGGAGGGCGTATTCTGGAAATGTCCGGTACTTGCATCTGTGACGCTGCCGGCCGTATCAGATGATGTAGAGCTGGTGGTTGGAAAGGAATGCTTTGAGAGGTGTCCAGAGCTTGGAAAAGGCCAGGGCATCGTGAACCTGGGAAATGCTGCCAAGCTGGAGGAAAAGGTATTTTGTGAGTGTGTGAACCTGAATAATATTGTCTTTTCACCCAGACTGAAGGAGATCGGCAACAATGTGTTTGAAAACTGTACCAGCCTCACACTGCTGAATAATCCGCTTCCTGCTGCGTTGGAAACCATTGGCAATCAGTGCTTTAAGAACTGTACTTCCCTGACGCTGACGGGATGTCCGCTTCCGGACGCGTTACAGACCATCGGCAATAACGCGTTCGAGGGTACGGAGAAGATCGGAGAGGTCGAATTTGGATCGCAGCTTACAAAGATTGGCAACAATGCGTTTGAGGGGGCGGGACTTACCAAGCTGGTATTTGACAGGGCAGAGGCCCTGGAGGAAATCGGTGCTGGAGCCTTTACCAGGAGTACTCTGCCTGAGGTCAGGCTGTTTCATACCAAAGTCACCCAGATTAACGCAAATGTATTTTCAAAGTGCAGGTCTCTGACAGCGGCGAGGTTTGGCTCTGAAGTCCTCTATATTGATAAGGACGCCCTGGCAGGCTGCAAGAATCTTTCTTACATTGAGTTCGCGTCAACCACAACGGTAAACAATCAGGTATTCTACACGCCTAATTCAGTTACGGAACAGGTGGAGAAAGATGGTCAGATGGTTACGGAACAGGTTGACGAGTATACAGCCGACGGAGGAACGATAACCGTATCTGTGACGACGCCTGAGAAGACTGTAGTTCCGCTTGGAAGAACCATTACGCTGCCTTATTATATCAATGAGGCAGGCATGTCCCAGTTTGATTACATTCTTGTGGGTGACAAGACAAGGCACGAGATTGAGGACGAGAGTGTAAAGACACACGTGAAGGTCAATGCCAGACTGAATGATGGTTACTACTGGTACCGCCAGACCGACGAAGAGGGCGGCAAATACCGGATCAAGGATCCGCAGTACCTGCATGACCTCAAAGAACTGAAGGAACCCTCTGCTACCTTCAAGAGAGAAGAAATCAAGGGCAAGGAAGTGGATGTCATTGAGGTGGAGGGTCTGAAGGCGACAAAGGAGCCGCTTGATTTCAGCGTGGTATGTTCCATGCGCTTTGAATGCGCTCCGAGAAAGGATAAGACTCCGGTGACAGTGACTGCTTCCAAGTTTAAGGCAGATTACAGGCTTGAGGTGGAGGATATTCCTCTTGGAGTAACGCTGTATAAGGACAATCAGAGAAAACAGCAGGTGACGGTAGAGGAGGGTGACAATACCCAGTACATTCAGCTTGCCAGTGGAGCGCGGACATTCCAGTATTATTTTGACATTATGTCTGAATCCCAGGATAGCAAGCCGGATACCTACGATATGGAGATCACGACGGACAATAAGGATGTGATCTATCCTGCAGGTGCTTCGTCGGCTGAGCCTGCAGATATCTATGTGACAGAAAAAGGAACCGTCATCAACAATAATACAGGCAGTGTAAATCCGAACCCTAACGGCCAGAATTTCTGGCTGATCGTGAACGGTGTCGGGGAAGCCAATATCAAGATGTGCCCGAAAGGACATCCGGAATATACGGTGACATACAAATATGTGGTCAATTCCGATATCCAGAATCTGGCGCTTGCTGTGCCGCAGGAGTATTCTTCAGGCGCGAAGGCGGGAGACAGCTTCCCAATATTTGTGAATTATACCAACTATCTGGGACAGGTTGCGGATTGGGAACATCCGGAAACAATGGATAGCTGCAGCAACAGAAAGATCACTTACGAATCCAGTGAACCGGAGTATGTCTCAGTGGATGATAAAGGTGTGATTACGGTATTGAAGGGTGAAAAGGCTGGCGGAGCCGACAAGAAGGTGACGATCACAGCCAGCGCGCAGACCTCTGTGGAGGATCGGAAGCTGGAAAAGAAGGTGGTTGTGACCGTGAAGCCGAATCAGCCTGTATTTGCTTCCGGCATTGAGGCGATGCTGTGCAGTGACGTGAAACATGAGGCAGTGATCAATGATGATCAGACAGCGCAGGGACAGGCGATTCCGATTCAGCTTTCATCTGGTCAGAGAGGAACACAGTACTTTTATGATATGCTGATGGTTTCGCAGGAAGCTGAAGCGATTCCGGACACCTTTGACCTGGTGGTGGAGACGGATAATCCGGATGTGCTATATCCGGCAAAGGCTGCAAATGCGGAGAAACAGGCTTCCTATACTATTGAGGCGACGAGTGTCAACACTACTAACGGCGTGGTGACCGGCAACCCGAACGGGCAAACCTTCTGGCTTGTTGCTTCCGGAATCGGCACGGCGCATATCAAGGCTTATCCCAAGGGACATGAGGATCGCGCGAAGACTTATACATTTTCTGTGAATTCCGACCTGAAGTCGATGGATCTAAAGGTGCCGGATGAATATAGGAACGGCATGAAGCCAGGGGATGTATTCAATGTATTTGCCGGTTTCCAGAATTTCCTGGATCAGCCCGCAGCGGACAGCGCAGTTGCCAGCAGCATGTATGGTTTGTATACGAACCGCGTGATCACATTTACCTCCAGTGAGCCGGAATACGCTGCGGTAGACGCGATGGGAAATGTTACGATCCTGAAGGTTGACCAGGACATGAAGATGGTGAAGATTACTGCGGAGGCAGGTACTGCTGTAGAGGGAAAAACGCTGTCGAAGGAACTGAGCTTTAATGTGAAGTATCCGGATATCAAGACGAATGAGCCGATCGCAGATGCTGCGACAGGCGCGCAGGTGGCAGTGACAAAGGTCAGCAAGGTGGATCTGGAAGGTGAGGCTAAGTATGTCAATGCGGGCGGAACCGGCGCGGTGACGGTACCGGACACGGTAACGATCAACGGTGTGCAGTATAAAGTGACTTCCATTGACGCGGCTGCGTTTAAGGGCAATAAGGCGCTGCAGAGCGTGAAGCTTGGCAAATATGTGACACAGATTGATGCGGAAGCGTTCTCGGGATGCGCGGCTTTGACCAGCGTGACTGTAAGCAGTGAGGCGACTAAGATTGGGGACAAGGCATTTTATAACTGCAAGAAGTTAAAGACGGTCAGCCTGCCATCGGGTGGAAAGATCACGGAGATCGGCGCAAGCGCGTTTGAAAACTGCGCGGTGCTTGCCAAGATTACGATACCGGCGAAGGTGACCCGGATTGGCAATAAGGCGTTTTCGGGCTGCAAGAAGCTGAAGACAGTGACGTTCGCAGGCAAATCGGAATTGACTACAATCGGGGACAATGCGTTTGCGGGATGTACGTCACTTGCCAAGATTACGCTGCCGGCGAAGCTGACAGCAATTGGAGTGAAGGCGTTCTATAACTGCAAGAAGCTCAAAAAGATTACTGTGAAATCCAAGGTGATGAGCAGTGTTGGGCAGAATGCGTTAAAGAATATTCACAAGAAGGCAGTGATCAAGGTGCCGAAGAAGCAGCTGGCTCAGTATAAGACGCTCTTCAAGGGTAAGGGACAGAAAAAAACGGTAAAGGTGAAAAAATAAATAGTGCCGGAAGGAGGAACAGGCAGGATGATACCTGCCTGTTCCTATTTATGCGAATGGAAGAAGGCTATTTTTTCATTCATGGTTGACAACAAAGTGCAAAAAGTTTACACTAAAGAAGGTGTACTGCTTTACCGGCCGGAACCGGCAGATGCGACAGACATGAAATAATTTGGAAATGGAGGCGGAAGGCATGATCAAGATATATCGGACAGATGACAGCAAGATAGGAGAAGTGCATGCCTTCGAATCTGGCTCCTGGATCCAGCTCACGGATCCGGGTCAGGACGAATTGGAAATGATTTCCAAGAGGTTTGATATTGATATTGCCGATGTGCGTGCCGCAATGGATGCCGATGAGAGCTCGCGTGTGGAGATTGAGGATGTCTATACGCTGATCCTGGTAGATATTCCGGTGGTTGAGATACGTAACGAGCAGAAGGCTTACACGTCCATCCCGCTTGGAATTCTGCTGCTGGATGATTACATCATCACGATCTGCGCGGAGGAGACGCCGGTGCTGCAGTATTTTATCAATTCCACGGTGCGGGAGTTCAGCACCAAGAAGCAGATGCGGTTTGTATACCAGATCCTGTACCGGACCTGTATGGTGTACCAGCTCTATCTGCGAACCATTGACAGCAAGCGGACAGAGATTGAGGAACGCGCGAGGGATGATGTGAAGGAGGCGGATCTGGTCACGCTGCACGAGCTGGAGTCCAACCTTGTATATTTTGCAACCTCCCTGCGGGCAAACGGGGCGGTGATCGACCGGCTTTCGCGGTACAGCAGGGTGCGGCAGTTTCCGGAGGATAAAGATCTGCTGGACGATGTAAAGGTGGAGAACGGGCAGGCGATCGAGATGACGATCATCTACAGGGATATCATACACGGTACGCGGGAGCTGCTGTCGAATATCATTGATATCCGCCTGAACAATGTGATGAAATATCTGGCTGCGATCACCATTGTGATGGCTATTCCGAATATTGTGTCGGGATTTTATGGAATGAACGTGGACGCCAGATGGGTGCCGCTTCAGAGCACGCCCTATGCGTTCGGGATGATCTGTGCAGCTACATTCCTGATCTGTGTGCTTGCGCTGAAAATGCTGAAAAAGAAGAAAATGTTGTAATATCGCTTTTGTTGCGAAGCATGTAATAGAAAACACCCCGGAGCGTTCCGGGGTGTTTTTTATTAATTTGCCGCACAGCCTGACAAAATCCTGCGGGGCGGGCAGGGGAGCCTGACATCTTCCATGCCGGATGATTGCAGAGCTTTCGACAAAAAGGATGTCAGCAGGTTTCCGGTTCCGGGTAGGTTTCTCCAAAGGTTTCTGCTGTGATGGAGCGGATCTTCTGCTCCTTGAGCGGCTTGTCGTAATAGTCTGTATCCACGCAGGCGATGCGGTCTACAACCTCAAGCCCCTCCGTAACCTTACCGAAGGCGGCATATTGGCCGTCTAAGTGCGGGGAGGTTTTATGCATGATGAAGAATTGCGAGCCGGCGGAATCCGGCATCATGGAACGGGCCATGGAGAGCACGCCGGGCTTGTGCTTTAAAGGGTTGTTGAATCCGTTGTCGGAGAACTCGCCCTTGATATGGTAGCCGGGACCGCCCATGCCGGTGCCTTCCGGACAGCCGCCCTGGATCATGAAGCCCTTGATCACCCGGTGGAAGATCAGGCCGTCATAGTAGCCCTTTTGTACAAGGGAAAGAAAATTGTTGACGGTGTTGGGAGCGATATCAGGATAGAGTTCCGCCTTCATGATATCGCCGTTTTCCATGGTGATGGTAATGATTGGATTTGCCATATTTTCACCTCTTTCATAGAATATAGTTGGTGTCTGGCAGCGGTCCGGCAGGTCTGCGGACTGCCTGACGCCGCACTATCCAAGAGTTTATCATTTTATCAGGAAAATGACAATAGAAAGTTAACTGTGACAGAAACATCCTGTAGCAGTTCGTTCTTTGACGGATCCTCTGCCTGCCGGACGTCTCCCGGCGGATTGGACCGTTGCACTGCGGCATCTGTGAACCGTAATGAAATGCGGCGGCAAACTGTTCGTGATTTTGCATAATAATATACTTGCGAAACGGGAAAAAATCTACTATAATAGGAATAGAGTTTTGGCGGGCAGAGAGAAGGGTTCGTACAATGGAACGGGAAGGGGAAGGTGTCATGAGGAAGGTAAGTTTCAGAATAAGGAATTTCGGTAAGGAGCAGTATCTGAGTTTTAATCTGGATGATGACGACAAGCTGGATGAGGATCTGCTGAATTTTTTGGAAGACGAGGAGCCGAGGGGAATCGTTCCGGTCATCTATGAGGAAGAGGAAGAGTATGACGCGTTTTCCTACAATATCAGCGATAAGATCCATCTGATAGAGCTTTCCAGCCAGGAGATCAACGCGGAGATGGTGCTGATGGTGATGCGGAGCCTGGTGCTGACGCTGATTGATATGGCGGAGTACAGGATCCCGCTGTCCTATCTGGTGCTGAACAGGGATTATATCTATGTGGATTCGGATTACCAGATTGAGTTTATTTGCATCCCGCTTGAGAATATGCAGGAAGAGGTGAATGTTCCGAGCTTTTTGAGGAATTTTCTGGCGAGCTTGCGGTTTGATCCGACTGAGAATGGGGATTATGTGGCCAAGCTGTTCACCTATATCAACAATTCCGCGATGTTCAACCTGCGCAATATGGTCAATCTGATCGATGAGCTGATGAACAATATGGACGTATCTGTTCCAGAGGATAATTCTGCGGAGATTATCGTGGATTATCAGGAGGTGGATACCCTGACCGGCGACGTGGAGGATGCGGAAGTCGTTGAGGATGAGGAGGAGAAGAAGGAACGCTTCTTTGGGGATGACAGCTGGAACAGGCCTTCAGAGGAAGCGGAGGAACCGGTACAGTCTGAGCCTGAAGAGGAGAAGGAGTCTCTGTCTGAGCCTGAACAGGTGCATGAGATCACGGAAGAGCCTGAGTTAAAGCTGAAGGTAGAGAAAGAGCCCCTTAAGATGGCAGAGCCCAAGGAGGAAGAGAAACCGGAAGAGAAGGTGTTTGATCCGGTAGAGATAGAGGAAGACGTGTATGTGACGCCGTCGCCGGAAAAGCCGAAGCAGGAGAAGACTGCTTCCAATGACGAGGGCAAGCTGTCATGGCTGACAAAGGATATCAGCATCAAGGATCTGGTAGGTAAGGATAAGTCGGAGTCCAAGCCGGAGAAGAAGGGAAAGGACAAGCCTGCTGAGAAGAAGAAGCCTTCCGTATATATACCGGAGACCAATGCTGCAGGTGTGATTCAGGATGAATTGGATGAATATCTGGCGGAGAAGGAATACGAGGAAGAGCATGCAACGCACCATGAGGAGACAGGGTTAAAGATTAAGAAGAACATCAAAATCAGCAGGGCTGATATTGTGAAGAACACGCAGGAGGAACAGGAGGAGCTGATGGAACTTGAAGCGGAACCGACTGTGAATCTGGATGCGGTCAGGGATGTGAAAAAAGAGGCTTCACCGGAAGATAAGGATAAAGATAAGGGTAAAAAACAGAAACAGCCGAAGGTATATCCCAGTGTAACCCGTGTGAATACCGGCGATATGGTGATGATTAATAAGCAGAATTTCAAGATTGGCACCGCAACGCTTGGCATTGATTTCAGGATCGACGGCAACAAGGCGGTAAGCCGTATGCACGCTACGATCACGAATAAGGACGGAGAGTATTATATCAAGGACAATAAGTCCACGAACCATACTTATGTGAACGGAGAGATGCTGAAGGATGGAGAGACGAAGCTGTTGAAGCCGGATACCAAGTTTGTGCTTGGAGATGAGGAGTTTATTTTCAAACAGTGATTAAGATAAGGGATTGAGCTTCCGTGGGAAGCCCAATCCCTTTATATATCGCAAAGCTTTTTTATGGAGAGGAGAAAAGAAATGAAAGCGGTAGTATTTGATATGGATGGAGTTATCTTTGATTCGGAAAAGCTGTACAGGAAGCATTGGATGATCACGGGAAAGAAATGGGGCATTCCGGAGGATGAGATGCGAAAGCTGTGCAACCTGATCGCCGGAGCCACAAAGGAGGTCAACAGGAAGCTGATGCAGTCCAGGTATGGCGCGGATTTTGATTACGACCTGTTCCGGAAGGAGACGATGGACAGGATGGATGAGGAGATCCGGAGGGAGGGACTGACTGTAAAGCCCGGCGTCACGGAACTTTTTTCCTGGCTGAAGGATCAGGGCTTAAGGATCGCCCTGGCCACATCCACCATGCGGGAGCGCGCGGAGGGCAACCTGATAAAGGCGGGGCTGCTGCCCTGGTTCGACGCGGTCATATACGGTGGAATGGTGGAAAACGGCAAGCCGGCGCCGGATATTTACCTGAAGGCCTGCGAGGAGCTTGGAGTGGATCCGCAGGAGGCGATCGGGATCGAGGATTCGATCAACGGCGTGAAATCCTCCCATGCAGCGGGACTCTATACGATCATGGTAGTGGATCTGATCGAACCGACAGAGGAGACCAGGCAGCTTGCCAACGCGACCTATGATTCCCTTTATGAGGTGCTCCGGTGGCTGGAGGAGGGAGGCAGGACAGGATGCAGCAGACAGGAATGATCTGCGGGCCGGAGGCGATCCTGCCCGATTTTATGGCATACATCAGAGGAGATTCCCATATATTGCACTATAAGCTGCTGTTGAGAGCTGATGGGACATCGGAATGCAGGCCCGTCATGCCTGCAGGCAGACAGCGATCATGAAAGAGGGAGAGTGGATATATGGCTGCTGGAAAGAAATTCGCGATCGTCATCCGGGGGCTGATCCTGTCCTATGCGGTGACGGGGCTGCTTCTGCTGGGACTTGCGTTTCTGGTGTACCGGTTCCGGTTGGGAGAACGGGCAACGGATCTGATCATCATCGGTATTTACGTGCTGGTGACCTTTGCGGGAGGCTTTGTGACGGGAAAAAGGGTGAGGGAACAGAAGTTTCTGTGGGGGTTTTTGCTGGGGTTTTTGTATATTGTGATCATTTCCCTGCTCGCGGCGGCGATCAGTCACGCTTTTCAGGTGCCTGATACAGCGCGCCTGTCTACGATGGCGCTGTGCATCGGGGGAGGGCTCCTGGGAGGGATGCTCAGTTAAGAGACGGTGGCCATTTACGCTTTGGCTAATATGTTATGTACCTGACGGTCCCGGCGGAAAGTCTATCTGCACTCCGGGAACGAGCGAAAGCATACCTTCGAACGAAACTTGCCCTGCGCCTTTGGCATGGGCTCGCTAAGGCCTCAGGTATTGCGCCTGGTTGCGTGCGCAGCGGTAATCGTATAACCGTCGGGTTATTTGAGATCGGTTATGCCAGGCTCGCCACCTTCGTTGGCTTACCGGGGAGCGGCGTTCGCAAATAGCCCTTTGTTGCAAATGAACTATCCTCCTGGAGCCTGTTTGTTGGCAGAAAGGTGAAATGTTAGATAAAGTAAGCGTTGACCTCCGAAAAACCTTATGCTATAATCTATGATATGTCTGCGTGGGGGTACCCGGTCAGAAGGAATATGATAGAAAGGAATGTGAGGTAAGAAGAATGAAGCATATCAAGACATTGACGGACAAGACACTGAAGAATACCATGGAGAAGGGTGGCTGCGGTGAGTGCCAGACCTCCTGCCAGTCTGCCTGCAAGACTTCCTGCACGGTAGGTAATCAGACCTGCGAGCAGAATAAGTAGGAGTTATTTAAAAAAAAGGAAGGTAACTGTTCCGCAGGCCTACGTGTTTCGCAGCTGCTGAACAGGTACAAATGAAGAACCGGAAGAGGACTGCTTCGGTGGCTGTCCTCTTTCCTTGTCGCTAGAGAGGAAGAGTTTTGTGATACATCAATTTATAAATAACGGGTATTATATCGTACTGGATGTGTGCAGCGGTTCCGTGCATGTGGTGGACCAGCTGGTGTATGATGTGATCGCCCTGTATGAACAATTTGACGCGGAAGAGATCAAGCAGAAGCTTTCGCAGTATCCTCCCGCGGAGATAGACGAAGCCCTTGCGGAGATCAGGGAACTGAAGGAGCAGGGGAAGCTGTTTACACAGGATGTGTACCGGGACGCGATCGTGGATTTCAAGAAGAGAAAGACAGTGGTGAAGGCACTCTGCCTGCACATTGCCCATGACTGCAATCTCGCCTGCAAATATTGCTTTGCGGGGGAGGGGGAATACCATGGCGACCGTTCCCTGATGAGCTATGAGGTGGGAAAGAAGGCGCTGGATTTCCTGATCGAGAATTCGGGCAGCCGGGTCAACCTGGAGGTGGATTTTTTTGGCGGGGAGCCGCTGATGAATTTCCGGGTGGTGCGGGAGCTTGTGGCCTATGGCAGAAGCCGGGAGCGGGAGTGCAACAAGAAGTTCCGTTTCACGCTGACGACCAATGGAGTGCTGCTGGATGACGAGGTCATGGAATTTGCCAACCGCGAGATGTCCAATGTGGTGCTCTCCATCGACGGGCGGCGCGAGGTACACGACAGGATGCGTCCGACTAGGAACGGCAAGGGAAGCTATGACCTGATCATAGATAAATTTAAGAAGATGGCGGAGTCCAGGCATCAGACCAATTATTATGTGAGGGGAACTTTTACGCATTATAATCTGGATTTCTCGAAGGATGTGCTGCATCTGGCGGATGAGGGCTTTGAGCAGATCTCGATGGAGCCTGTGGTGGCGCAGCCCTCGGAGCCTTACGCGATCCGGGAGGAGGATCTTCCGGAGCTGCTTAAGGAGTATGACAAGCTGGCGAAAGAAATGGTGGAGAGAAAAAAAGCCGGAAAGGGTTTTCAATTTTTCCATTTTATGATAGATTTAACAGGCGGGCCTTGTCTTTACAAGCGGCTGTCAGGGTGTGGCTCCGGCACGGAGTACCTGGCGGTTACCCCATGGGGAGACCTTTATCCCTGCCATCAGTTTGTGGGGATGGAGCAGTTCAAGCTGGGGAATGTGGATACCGGTGTGACGAACACGGAGGTAGTGGACGAGTTCAAGCTCTGTAATGTGTACGCGAAGGAGAAATGTAAGGACTGTTTCGCGAGATTTTACTGCAGCGGCGGCTGCGCGGCCAATTCCTACAATTTCCATGGCAACCTGCTGGAAGCTTATGATGTGGGATGTGAGCTGGAGCGCAAGCGCGTCGAATGCGCGCTCATGCTGAAGGCTGCATTATACGAAGAAGGAGAGTAAGGAAATGAAGAAAGCAAAGAGGAACAGCCTGCTGACGATATTTGTCTTTATCGTTGCGCTGGCTCTGGGTATCTTTACCACAGTAGTCGGACTTGGCAAAGAGCATATCGGAACAGCGGAGAATATCATCCTGGGACTGGATCTGGCAGGCGGCGTAAGTATTACCTATCAGATCACGGATGAGCATCCGACAGAACAGGAGATCCGGGATACCAAGGAACGCCTGCAGATGCGTGCGGATACCTATTCGACGGACAGCAGTGTGTATCAGGAGGGCTCAGACCGGATCAGCATTGAGATTCCGGGCGTGACTGACGCCAATAAGATTCTGGAAGAGCTCGGAAAACCGGGTGCCTTGGAGTTCATGGATGAGGACAACTATTCCAAGTTCGCGTCCGGCCAGGATTATGAGCCGGTGCTGACAGGTTCAGATGTCAAGAACGCGTCCGCTGCCATCGACAACAATGGCACGGTGCGTGAATTCGTGGTTCAGCTTGCGTTTAATGATGAGGGAACCAGGAAGTTCGCGGAGGCTACGACCGCGAATGTGGGAAAGCGTATTTACATTATCTATGATGGAGAGGTTGCTTCCGCTCCGACTGTTCAGACAGCGATCACAGGCGGAAGCGCGGTGATCAACGGCATGAAGGACAGCGAGGAGGCGGAGAGGCTGGCGCAGACGATCCGGATCGGTGCGCTGCCGCTGACATTGGAGGAGCTCCGTTCCAACGAGGTGGGCGCTACCCTGGGTAAGGATGCCCTTTCCACGACATTGAAGGCCGGCGCCATCGGTATGGGGCTGGTTGCTGTGATCATGATCGCGATCTATCTGGTGCCGGGTGTCATTTCAGTGTTCGCGCTGATCTCTTACGTTGTTTTGATGCTGCTGTGCCTCAATGCGTTTAACGCGAGCCTTACGCTTCCGGGTCTTGCTGGTATCGTGTTGACCATCGGTATGGCGGTGGACGCGAATGTCATTATCTTTGCCCGTATCAAGGAGGAGCTCGGCAACGGCGCTTCTGTCAAGGGCGCGATCGATTCCGGTTTTGACAAGGCGTTTTCGGCGATCATTGACAGTAATATCACAACCCTGATCGCGGCTGTCGTGTTGTATATCATGGGCATTGGTACGATCAAGGGCTTCGCGCTGACATTGGGCATTGGTATTATGCTGTCCATGTTTACGGCGCTGTTTGTCACCAAGCACCTGCTGAAGGCTGCTTATACACTGGGACTAAAGGATCCGAAGCTTTACGGCATGAAGAAGGAGCCGAAGGTGAAGGATTATGTGGGATTCAGCAAGATTGCTTACATTATCTCAATTGTTGTCATCGCGGCCGGCCTGATCGCGCTGCCGGTATTCAAGGGCAAGACGGGTTCTACGCTGAACTTCAGCCTGGAGTTTACGGGCGGTACCTCTATGACGGTGGATTTTGAGGACAATTATGATCTGGAGGCTGCGGAGAGCGAGATCCTTCCGGTGATCGCGGAGGCTGCAGGCATTTCCAAGGCGGATATCCAGGTGCAGAATGTGAAGGGATCCAATGAGATCGTGTTTAAAACCTCTGAGCTTACAGCTTCCCAGCGCGATGATGTGGATGAGGCGCTGCGGGATAAGTTCAAGGTTACGGAGTTTAATTTTGAGAACATCAGTTCCACCATCAGCGGTGAGATGCAGAGAAACGCGATCGTATCCGTGGTGATCGCAACGCTTCTCATGCTGCTGTATATCGCGGTGCGGTTCAGCGATGTGAAGTTTGGTGCGGCTGCGGTCATTGCCCTGCTGCATGATGTGCTGGTCGTATTTGCAGTGTACTCCATTGGCAGACTGACGGTGGGTAATACCTTCATCGCCTGTATGCTGACGATCGTGGGTTATTCGATTAACGCGACGATCATCATTTTCGACCGTATCCGTGAGAATCTGGGCATTATGAAGAGCAAGGGGGCAGGCTACGAGAAGATCGTGAACACCTCCATTTCCCAGACCTTTACCAGAACGATTTATACATCCCTCACGACCTTTGTGATGGTGCTGGTATTATATATCATGGGCGTTACCTCCATCAAGGAGTTCGCGCTTACGCTGATGAGCGGTATTATCTGCGGAGCGTATTCATCTGTATGCATTACGGGACCGCTGTGGTATCTGTTTAAGGCGTCTGAGAAGAAGACACAGGAAGAGGAGACCAAGAAGGCCTCCGGCGGCAAGAAGACAAAGAAAGCATAGGAAAACCGGATCAGGGACATGGATTTTTTGCCGTGTCCCTGGTTGTGTTTATCCAGGAAGCAGACCAGCCCGGCGGTGTCGTTTCACCATGGGCAGGCGGCGTTTGGCTTAAGGTAATGGCATTGGAGCATCAGGAGGCTGAACGGCTGCAATTTTGGTACGCCCGGCAGGGGGATTCCTATGGTTGAGGTGAAGATATGGCAGGACAAAACTGGGTGATCCGTACCAAACGCGCGGATTTTAACGCCCTGGCAGAACAATTTCAGATCGATCCCGTGATAGCGAGGATACTTGTGAACCGGGATCTGGACGCGTCCGCGTTTGAAAGCTTTCTCCATCCGAGGCTTAATGACCTGCACGATCCGTTTCTCATGGAGGATATGAACCAGGTGGTACGCATCCTTTTTCATGGTATTGAGGAGGGGCACCGGGTACGGATCGTGTCGGATTATGATGTGGACGGGGTCATGTCTAATTACATACTGTATAAGGGGCTCAAGAGGATCGGAGTCTGGGCGGACTATGTGATTCCCCACAGGGTGCGGGACGGGTATGGCCTGAACACGCAGATTGTGGAGAAGGCCGCTGAGGACGGGATTCATACGATCCTGACCTGCGACAACGGAATTGCCGCTTACGAGGCGATCGAACTGGCCAAAAAGGCGGGTATGACCGTGGTGGTGACGGATCATCACCAGGTGCCCTTTGAAATGATAAATGGAGAGAAGAGCTATGTGCTTCCACCGGCAGACGCGATTCTCAACCCCAAGAAGGAAAGCTGCAGATATCCGTTTGATGATCTGTGTGGAGCGGGGGTGGCCTATAAGCTGGTGGAGGCGCTCTATCAGAAAAAAGGAATCCAGCAGGAGGAGGTCTATGAGTTCCTTGAGTTTGTGGCGATCGCCACAATCTGCGATGTGGTTTCCCTTCAGGATGAGAACCGAACCATGGTGATCAAGGGACTGGAGCGCCTGAATTGTACTGAGAACAGCGGGCTGCGCGCGCTGATCCGCGCAAATGAATTGTCAGACAGCAATATCGACGCTTACTGTGTCGGATTTAAGCTGGGACCCTGCATTAACGCGTCGGGCAGGCTGGAGAGCGCGATGGCTTCCATGGAGCTTCTGCTGACAGAGGATACGGAGGAGGCGCAGGAGCGCGCAGATCAGATCAAGGCGATGAATGAGGAGCGCAAGGAACTGACGGTCAAGGGCGTGGAGGCGGCGAAGGCGTATCTGGCCGAAGCGAGCCGGATGAAGGTGTTTGTCATTTATCTGCCGGACTGCCACGAAAGCCTTGCCGGAATCATCGCGGGACGCATACGCGAAGAGTACCATCACCCGACGCTCGTGGTCGTGGACAGCGAGCAGGATGGCGTGGTAAAGGGTTCGGGGCGTTCCATTGAGGATTACCATCTCTTTGACGCGCTTTCAGAGTGCGGGGATCTTTTGCTGCGTTTTGGCGGGCATGCGATGGCGGCAGGATTTTCGCTCCGGAAGGAAGACCTGGAGCGGCTTACCGCTCGCCTGAATGAGAACTGCGTGCTCGCGGAGGAGGCCTTCATACCGAAGGTAAGGATCGATGTTCCCATGCCGCTTTCCTATATCAGTGAAGAACTGGTTCATCAGCTTGAGGCGCTGGCGCCGTTTGGAAAGGGAAATGAGAAGCCGGTATTTGCCCAGAAGGATCTCAATGTGCGCTCCGCGAAGATTCTCGGCAAGGATCACAATGTCGTGAAGGTGGTTCTGGAAAGCGCAGATGGAAGTGTCGGCGAGGGAATTTATTTCAACGCGCAGGAGTTTTGCGACAACATCATCCAGTGGTTTGGCCAGGAGGAGTATGACAAGCTGCTGCATGGCTGGCTCAACAATGTGATGCTGAATGTGGTGTATTATCCTGTGATCAATGAATTCAACGGAGTCCGTACCATCCAGCTGCAGATCAAGCGCTATGCCATGGCGACGGTGCGTGAGGTTCTTTAGCGCGGCGGCATGGCCGGGGCATGGCGGAGACGCGTAAGGCGTTTCGCGGCTTTTGATTGTGATGAGAAGGGTAATTCTGACTATATTTTATTTACCTAAAAGTGTTTTTTTGCTCTTTTTATACAAAGTTGGAGATAACGAATATTTTTCCGTTGCATAACGTTCTGATAGGTTATACTATATAAGTATCTTTCCCTATCCGCAGGTATCCGGAGTGTAAAGAAACAATCCGCCGGGAACCGTCCGGGATGTAACAGATCAGCCGAAAGGCGGAATGTTATCCAAAGGGAGACTGGTTTCGTTTTTCTGGAAATGTAAACTCTTGACAGACAGGCTGCAGCCGGAAAGTTCAGGATGGCTGCGGATCAAAGCATACAGCAGAGGAAGAGAGGGTGGTCATAAATGGGAGATATCATGAAAAAGCAGAGGGAGCTTTCAACGCCGAAGGATTTTACGCCTCCGGAGGAGCTGTATAAGACGTTGATCGAGAAGGTGCTGGAGTATCATCCGAATACGGATATCACGATGATTGAGAAGGCTTATGCGATCGCGGATAAAGCGCATGCGGGACAGCTGCGCAAGTCCGGGGAGCCTTATATCATGCATCCGCTCTGTGTGGCGATCATTCTCGCGGAGCTGCAGCTGGACAAGGAGACGATCGTGGCCGGGATCCTGCATGACGTGGTTGAGGATACGGTGATGACGGGGGAAGAGATCCGCAAAGAGTTTTCTCCGGAGATCGAGCTGCTTGTGGATGGCGTCAGCAAGCTGACACAGCTCAATTTTTCCCAGGATAAGCTGGAGCAGCAGGCCGAGAATTTGAGGAAGATGTTTCTGGCCATGGCCAAGGATATCCGCGTCATTCTCATCAAGCTTGCGGACCGGCTTCACAACCTGCGCACCCTGCAGTACCAGTCTCCGGCCAAGCAGATCGAGAAGGCAAGGGAGACCATGGATATCTATTCCCCGTTGGCGCACCGCCTGGGTATCAGCAAGATCAAGGTGGAGCTTGACGATCTCTCCATGCAGTACCTGGAGCCGGAGAAGTTCAACAAATTGAAGGCCGAGCTGGATGAACGACTGGAGGAGCGGGAGGAATTTATCCAGAATATGGTGCATGACGTGAGGGAGTGCATTGACGAGGCGGGCATCAAGGCCGAGATCAGCGGCAGGGTGAAGCATTTTTTCAGCATTTATAAGAAAATGGTGAACCAGAACAAGACGCTGGAGGAGATCTATGACGTGTTCGCGGTGCGTATTATTGTGGAGAGCGTGCGGGACTGTTATGCCGCGCTGGGAATCATCCACGAGAAGTATAAGCCGATTCCGGGCAGGTTCAAGGATTATATTGCCATGCCCAAGTCCAATATGTACCAGTCCCTTCATACTACGCTGATCAGCAAGAGCGGCGAGCCCTTTGAGATCCAGATCCGGACCTATGAGATGCATAATACGGCAGAGTATGGAATCGCCGCCCATTGGAAATATAAGGAAAACTTAAGCGGTTCCTCGCAGGATCGCGAGGAGGCGAAATTAAGCTGGCTTCGCCAGATTCTTGAGTGGCAGAGGGAGACGGATGACAACAGGGAGTTCATGTCCACGGTAAAGACAGATCTGGATCTGTTTGCGGAGCAGGTGTACTGCTTTACGCCGGATGGTGACGTGAAGAACCTTCCCGCAGGCTCCACGCCCATCGATTTTGCCTACAGCATTCATTCTGCGGTGGGGAACAAGATGATCGGCGCGAGGGTCAATGACCGGGTGGTGCCGCTGTCCTATAAGCTGCAGAGCGGTGACCGGGTGGAGATCGTGACCTCCCATAATTCGCCGGGACCGAGCCTTGACTGGCTGTCGATTGTCAAGTCCGCGCAGGCCAGGAGCAAGATCAACCAGTGGTATAAACAGGAGTTCAAGGAAGACCATATCAATCGCGGAAAAGAGCTTCTGCTTACGTACTGCAAGGCCAAGGGATACAACTATCCGGATTATGCCAAGCCGGAATACCAGAAGGCCGTAATGTTAAAATATAATTATCAGGACTGGAATTCGGTGCTGGCGGCCATCGGCCATGGCGCGCTCAAGGAAGGCCAGATCATGAACAAGCTCGTCGAGATCGCGAGGGAGGAGAACCGGACCAAACTGACGGAAGAAGAGCTGATGGAGCAGCTCAACAGGAACGCCATGCATCACAGGTCATTGAAAAACTGCGGCGGGATCACCGTCAAGGGCGTGGATGATGTGGCGGTACACTTTTCCAGATGCTGTTCCCCTGTGCCCGGCGATGAGATTGTGGGCTTTGTGACGAGGGGGCGGGGTGTGTCCATTCACCGCACGGATTGTGTCAATGTGCTGGGAATGAATGAGATTGACCGTTCCAGGCTGATCGATGCGGAGTGGCAGCCGGAGGCTATGAATTCTCCGGATGTCAAGTATGGTACGGAGCTTCGGATCTTTACGGTCGACCGTACCGGAATGCTGTTTGACATCTCCAGGATCCTGACGGAGAGCAACCTCAATGTAACGGCCATGAACTGCAAGAGCAACAGCAGAAACGGGCGCGCGACGATCACAGTATCCTTTGAGATCAAATCAGTGGACCAGTTAAAGCATGTGATGGCGAAGCTGAAAATGGTGTCGGGCGTATTGGATGTGGAGAGAAGCGTTGGATGACCCGGCGGGAAACGACGGGATAGAATGAGGTAGGTTATATGGCGGAATTGGAAATATTCAGAAAGACGGTGGGATATCTTGGTACCAACTGTTACATCCTGGTGAATCATGACACAGGGGAGTGCGTGGTGTTTGATCCGGGCGGAGACGCGCAGGAATTGAAGGAGCTGTTTCAGGCTCCGAATTTCAAGCTTCGCGGGATCCTTTTGACGCATGGACATTTTGATCATATCGGAGCTGTGCGGGAACTCAAGGACGCTTTTGGCGTTCCGGTCTACGCCTCTGTGGAGGAGGACCGGCAGGTGCTGGGGAATCCGGAGGTCAATTTGACGACCATGTTCAGGCATGCGATGTCCCTGCACGCGGATGAGACGCTGCGGGACGGGCAGGAGCTTGAAATCATCGGCGCAAGGATCACCTGCATTCTGACACCGGGGCATACGGCTGGCGGCATGTGCTACTACATAGAGGAGATGCAGTCGCTGATCGCCGGGGATACGCTGTTTTGCGAGAGCGTGGGCAGGACGGATTTCCCTACCGGTGACGCCGGCGTGCTGGTACGCTCGATCAGGGAGAAGCTGTATGTGCTTCCGGATGAGACCAAGGTCTTTCCGGGGCATATGGACAGCACGACGATCGGCTGGGAAAAGCAGCATAATATGCTGGTGGGATAACAGAGGAAAGAAACATGATTTACCTGGAACAGAATATAGATTTATATAACAATGACATCCGGGCAATGCTGCAGGCGTTTTTTGACAACGAGAAGGTGTCCCTGGTGGAGGCGGATACAAGGCTTTCGCTGCAGGTACAGTATACCGATGACCTTGATGTGGAGACGGGCGTGAAGCGGGGCGGGTATGTGACCTATATCCTTGCAGACCGGGAAGGATACAGGCAGAGCCGGACGGTGGTTGTGGATTACTATGACAAGGCGCTTGCGAGAAATCCGCTGAAGGCGGGACTTTACAGGCTACTGTCGGCCTATACGGGCAAATCGCTTCCATGGGGAAGCCTGACGGGCGTGCGCCCGGCAAAGATTGCCACCGCTTTTTTGGAGCAGGGGCGGGACGAAGCGCAGATCATCAGGCATTACACGGAGACCTGTCTGGCCGAAAGGCAGAAGGCGGAGCTTTGTATCGAGGTTGCCCGCAGGGAACAGAGGCTTTTGGCGGATTTTGATTTTAAGAGGGATTACTGCCTTTATATCGGAATCCCTTTTTGTCCCAGCAGGTGTCTGTACTGTTCGTTTACTTCTTATCCCATCTCGTCTTACAGGGGACAGGTGGAGGCTTATCTTAAGGCGCTTTACAGTGAGATGGAGCTGGTGGCGGAGGCCTGCAGGGAAAAGCGGCTGGTGGCGGTCTACATAGGAGGCGGAACTCCCAGCGCGCTGTCGGCGGAGCAGCTTGCGAAGCTGGTGGGAAGGGTGAAGCAGCTCTTTTCCTCCTCGCATCTGCGGGAATTCTGTGTGGAATGCGGAAGACCGGACAGCATTACGGAGGAAAAGCTTGCGGCGCTGAAATCTGCGGGCGTTTCACGGATCAGCATCAATCCGCAGACCATGCGGGATCACACGCTTTCCCTGATCGGGAGGGCACATACGCCGGAGCAGACGATCGCGGCATATCGCATGGCCAGAAAGGCCGGGTTTGACAATATCAATATGGATATGATCACGGGGCTCCCGGGGGAGGATATCGGGGATGTGCGCTACACCCTGTCCTGCTTAAAGGAGCTTGCGCCGGACAGTCTGACGGTGCATTCGCTGGCGATCAAGCGCGCGGCCAACCTGAAGCTGGAGCTTGACCGGTATGGCAGCCTGCTGCAGGGAAGCACCAATGAGATGCTGCAGGAGGTGGACAGGTGCGCGAGGGAGCTGTCCCTCTTTCCGTATTATCTTTACCGCCAGAAGAACATTCCGGGCAAGCTTGAAAATGTGGGCTATGCGGCAGAGGGGAAGGAATGCCTCTACAATGTGCTGATCATGGAGGAAAAGGTTGATATCATGGCAGTCGGGGCCGGTGCATCCTCCAAATTTGTATTTCATGATGAAAACCGCATAGAGCGGGTGGAAAATGTCAAAAATGTGGACGCCTACATGGAACGGATCGGGGAGATGCTTTCCCGCAAGCGCAGAATGTTTTATGAGGCGGGATACGGTACTGTCCAGCCTGATGCCGGACGCGATTGAACAGGCTGCCGGTTCCCGGATTTTTGAAAAGTGAAATGGGAGGGCCTGATGGATGGCAGGCGTCACTGTTCAGGGAATCTGTACAGGCTCGCCGGGCATCACATGGGGCAACGCGTTTTGTTCAGATCTGTGAAGATGGCAGGTCAGAGAAGGAGTACGCTATGATAGTATCTAACAGGGCGGATGTGGATGAGATCTCCGAGTACCTCACCGAGGATCTGGAGACAGAGATCGCGCATGGAATAGAGGTCAGCAGGCTGGCTGGCATGCTGGCCAAGGAACTGAAGCTGGATGCGGAATTCTGCCATGATATAGAGGTGGCGGGCATGCTGCATGACATTGGCAAGCTCCGTTCAAGCACCTATCTCTATGGCGGCGATGACGATACGCTGAATGTGGAGAAAATGCGGTATGTGCGGATGCACGCGACGCTGGGATACCAGGTGGTGAAGGAGCAGGGATATTCTGACCGGATCTGCGAGATGATCCTTTATCATCATGAGAATTTTGACGGCACAGGCTATCCGGAGAATCTGGTGGGAGAGGAGATCCCGCTTGGCGCCCGCATCCTCAGGGTGTGTGATGTGTTTACGGCGCTGACCACGGACCGGCCTTACCGCAAGGCGTTTGATATGAAGACAGCCGTGGAGCTTCTGATCGAAGAGGTGCGGCATTTTGATATGAAAATATTTCTGCCTTTCCAGAGCATTGTACACGAGGAGATCAAAAACAGGATCCTGCTGACGGAGGGCAGATCAATAGAAGGAGAATACAGATGGCAATGAAGAAAAAGCCTGTGACAGGCATGAAGGATATTTTACCGCAGGAGATGGAGATCCGGGACTACCTGATCGCGCAGATCAAGGAAACCTACCGTTCCTTCGGATTTTCAGGAATGGAGACGCCCTGTGTGGAACACATTGAGAACCTGTGCTCCAACCAGGGCGGAGAAAATGAGAAGCTGATCTTTAAGATTTTAAAGCGCGGCGAGAAGCTGAAGCTTTCTGAGGCGAAGGAGGAAATGGACCTGGTGGACGGCGGGCTGCGGTATGACCTGACGCTGCCCCTTTCGAGATACTATGCGAATAACGCCAATGACCTTCCGGCTCCCTTTAAGGCGCTTCAGATGGGAAATGTATGGAGGGCAGACCGTCCCCAGCGGGGAAGGTTCCGCCAGTTTATGCAGTGTGACATCGATATTCTGGGAGAGGCTTCCATTCTTGCGGAGATCGAGCTGATTACGGCGACCACCACCCTGCTTGGCAGGATCGGGTTTGAAGATTTTACGATCCGCCTCAATAACCGGAAGATGTTAAAAGCCATGGCTGCCTTTAGCGGGTTTGCGGAGGCAGATTATGACAAGGTATTCATCACGCTGGATAAGATGGACAAGATCGGACTGGCCGGCGTGGCGGAGGAGCTTGCGGGGCAGGGCTTTCCGAAGGAGTCGGTGGACACGTATCTTGGCCTGTTTGAGCAGGCTTCAGACGATGAGGAGGGCATCCGTTTCCTGCAGGAGAAGCTCGGCGGATGCCTGGAAGACGGCGTCGCGCAGGACCTCCTTACGATCATGGAGTGTGTCAATGCGGTAAAAGCCGCGAAGTTCCGGATTGTTTTCGATCCGACGCTGGTAAGGGGAATGTCCTATTACACAGGCCCGATTTTTGAGATTGCGATGGATGAGTACGGCGGATCCGTGGGCGGTGGAGGCCGCTATGACGAGATGATCGGAAGGTTCACCGGCCAGAATATTCCAGCCTGCGGGTTTTCCATCGGATTTGAGCGGATTGTCATGCTGCTGATGGAGAAGGGCTACCAGGTTCCGGCAGCGGGAGGAAAGACAGCGTTTCTTGTGGAGAAGAATATGCCGGGAGAGCAGCTTATGGGGATTTTACGGCAGGCGGAGGAACGGCGCGCCGCAGGCGGGCAGGTCAATGTTGTGGTCATGAAGAAAAACAAGAAATTCCAGAAAGAGCAGCTCCAGAAGGAGGGCTATACGGAATTTGAGGAATTTTTCAGGGCGTAACGATAATCATAAGACACAGAAGTAGCCGCTCCGGTCCGGAAAACTGAGCGGCTATTCCTATAGCAATTCATAATATCGGGCCAGCCACCTGCTGGTGGCACCCTTTTTTACCTATATATCCTGAACGGTTCGTCTGCTCGTTTTCGCATAATTTTTCAAACGGTCTTTTTCATATCGTAAATCTGATTGACATTCCCCTCCTCATTTACCGTTTTCAGTCCCGGCTCATATCCCGGTTTTGAATAAGAGAGAACTTCACAACCGCCCATTCCGGAGGCTCCGGAATGTGTGTCCCCTTTTTTTTCGGGTGTTCCAACGCGGCTTCACATCGCTGTCTCTGCCGAAAAACCGGTTTGATAAACTGAAACGTAGTTTTGAAAAATCTATGAAATATAGAATGATATGATTGACGATTTTAAAAATTATGCTACAATAATATTAATAAGTAAATATACCATACTTAAATGATAAAACAAGAGATAATCGTTCTATTTTACACAGAATTACGGACGGCAGTTCATCCCGGACGGCCTGTTCCGCCTGTGTTCCATGAAAGCGAATGGAGCCATCCCCGCCTGCAGCCGGAGTTATGTCCGTCCGCAGGACGGCGCCCGTTCCGGCGTATGAGCCATCCCCGTCCGCAGGACAGCGCCCGTTCCGGCGTATGAGCCAGTCCCGTCAGCAGCCGGAGTTATGGTTGGCTGCAGGGCGGCTCCTGGTCAGGTGCCTGCGCCTGCTCCGGTTCATTGGCTGACGGGACGTACTCCAGGATATCGCTGATGCTGCATCCGAGCACGAAGCAGATGCGGGCGAGAACTGCCTTGTCCAGCAGGGAGACTTCGTTGTTGATATATCGGTTCAGTTGTGTGCGCTGCATTTCAGCTTTCTGGCTGAATTTATTTTTGCTAAGTCCTGATTTTCTGATCTGTTCATCTAATTTGATCTGGATCTTGCCTTTGTCCATATTATCACCTCAATCAAAGTATATCCTTTTAAAATGTAATAAAACAGCTGTAAAAGGTCTTGTGAAAATAGTTGCACACTGATATAATACTATTAAAACTAGAAATTAGAAGACTGGTTGCATTCGCCATAGATTATGGAGAATGAACCGCGTTTCTATGGCACACAAATACTGAGGAAAAATGGTGCCAGCTCCGGCTTGACAGCGTTCAAATCGGGAAAATGGATGAATGGAGGTGACAGCTATGTGGAAAAAGAGCCTGAAGGAAAGAATCCGGAAGATGCGTAACGAGTGGATATGGGGACGGAGGATCAAAAAGGCGCTGCAATATGAGGATTTTCTGTACAGTCTGGATCCGGGGTATTATGTCAGGAAGCCATCAGATGAATTCCGGATGATTATGAATGGGGATTATGACAAGCTGCAGGGAGAGCTGGAAAGGATCCGGGGCAAGATTGACCTGTTATGACGCGGAAAAACATATCATAAAAAGGGTTTTATAAAATGCTGTTTTTCATATTTTGTCTATATGCAGCCTTAGACCGAAGGAACATTTACAAGATAATTACGATACTGTTAAGCTTACGGGATTGGAAAATAATGGAAATGTAACATGGAATCGGGTGAGAATGAAGCATAATAAAAAGAGAAGGCCGAAACCTTCTCTTTTTAATGAGGGGGGAGAATTCAAATACAAGTAACTTGTATTTGTATGAAAAGCTTTTACAATATATAGTATATTTGGATTGTGTGAAAAAAGTGTGTCTAAAATGTGCCTAATTTGTGAAATTAATAAATCTTTAAAAATAGTATTTGCGAGTAGAAATTGTTACATTTTTATTATGAAAAGACGTTCTCCCGGCTTTGGCGACTCAATACACGAAACGTCTGGCGATGTACTGGATCAGCCCGCTGCCGCGCCGTCCGGCTGCGAATGGTAACAGTCAGTTTTCAACCGCTTTGGAGGGAGATGTCAAAAAATCAGTGATTTGTGCCGATATATGAGGTAGAAGCTAATGGCATTCTGGCGTAATTTCAAGGAGGAGATTACTATGAATGCACAGACTGAAACCAAGGCTGTCAGTCCTGTGTTCAGGATTACGGCAACCTCAAGATTTAGTACCCATCAACAAAGCAATTGGCAACTCGTAAAAAGAACAAAGAAACCAAAAACATTCGATGCCTTTTTACAAGCCGCCTATCATGCGGATGATGCAACATTACTTCTATACCCTAGCGGCTGTTACGGCAAGGATGCACAACAAGTCGTCGGAACTGTCAGTAGCTTCAATCAGCTCACATAATTTCACGGGCGGTGTACGGATCAAAGGAGGATCGGTATGCCGCCTTTTCCGTTGTGGCAGCTCCACGATAAAAAAACAGGGAGCGGAATCCGGATCAATCCGGCTCCGTTCCCTGCGGTCTGCGATACATGTTCTGATTGTTCGTCTAATGGTGACTTGCAAGCCGGTTCAGGCTTTCACCTCGTCCTTCCACTCATCAATGCCCTTCATCACCGCGTCATAGGTCTTCTGGGAGATATCCGGAAGGTCTCCGCCCCAGAGCTTGGACGCCTCTTTGAAGCCCTTCTCGATCGCGTCGCGCATCTTCTCTGCCATCGCGCTGTCTCCGCCGGAGATCGCCTTCGCGAAATCCAGAATCCGCTCTGAGGTCTGCTTCACGCCCCAGTAGCCGTCCTCTGATACATCCTCCGCAGCCTGTCTGGCGGTTTCTTCATCCACCTGGATGCTTCCGTCCTGAATACCCTGGCGGAACTGGCTCCAGATGCTGGCATTCTCAGACGCCTTGCCCTGCTTGGAGATCAGCTTCTCCACAATGCCCTGTAACTGCGAAAAACGCGCGTCCGCATCCGCCTTCAGCTTGGCGATGGTGTCGCTGTCCACCTTGTTGTTCTTCTTAGATGCCAGCGCTGCGGCAGTCTTGCTGTTGGCTGACGGCTCATATACGACGCCTGTGTCAGCTGCCGATTCAGCGGCTGCGCTTGTGGCTGTGGTCTCCTTCGCCTCCTTGCCCGGATCACTGCCCTTGATCTGAGAAACCAATTGACTGTTGTAATCACTGCTTCCTACACTGTTCAGATTCATATCATACCCTCCTTGGTTTATGCTGGTTTCGTATCCTGCGGCGGAACGAAACAATACGAGTTATCTATATTTTTATATCGGAAAAATAAGCGATATTCTTTAGATTTTCCTGTGGATAATATTGGGGAAAAATGGTATACTGTATACAATTGTTGTGGTGATCACCTGAATGATGTTAGATCAGTAATTGCGAAACTCAAAATGTATATGGAAGCTCCCAGCAGGATATATGTTTTTTCGCCGGCATTAGGAACGTTAGCCAAGAAAAAATATATATCCTGCCGGGAGTCGATCAAAAAAATGCATTGTTTCGCAAACGACTGGAATGATTTTAGAGGAGGAAGGAGCATGAAGGATACATTACAGTTAAAGGCATATGCCAAGATCAACCTCGGGCTTGATGTGGTAAGGAAAAGGGAGGACGGATATCATGAGGTGCGCATGATCATGCAGACGGTGAAGCTTTTTGACAAGCTGACCTTCCGGCTGCTTGAGGAGGATGAGATCCGCATAAAGAGCAACCTGGGCTTTCTTCCGGTGGATGAGAACAACCTGGTCTGCAAGGCGATCCGGCTTTTAAAGGATACCTATCAGGTGAAGCAGGGCATGGAGGTGGACCTGTTTAAATGCATTCCGGTCGCGGCGGGGATGGCCGGGGGCAGTACAGACTGCGCGGCCGCGCTGGTGGGCGCGTCAAGGCTTTTCGGGCTGCATCTTGGCAGGGAGAAGCTGATGGAGCTGGGAGTGAAGCTTGGCGCGGATGTGCCTTACTGCGTGCTGCGTGGAACAGCGCTTTCCGAAGGGATCGGGGAGGTTCTGACGCCCCTGCCGCCGATCCCAAACTGTGTCCTGCTGATCGCGAAGCCTTCCATTTCCGTCTCCACGAAATATGTGTATGAACACCTTGATTCGGAGGGAATCACGCACCATCCGGATATTGACGGCATGGTGGAGGCAATCCGGCAGGGAAGCCTTGCAGGCATAGCGGACCGGCTGGAAAATGTGCTGGAGCAGGTGACAATCACACAGTATCCCATCATCCAGAGGATCAAGGATACCATGAAGGAGCAGGGGGCGCTGAATGCGCTGATGAGCGGTTCCGGCCCGACGGTGTTTGGCATATTTGAGGAAGCGGAGGCCGCGGAGGCTGCCAAGCAGGTGATCCGCAAAAAAGATCTGGCGGGGCAGGTCTATGTGGTAAATCCCTTTCATCAGGATATCGGAAAGCAGAGGTGAGGCAGATGGAGCTGAAGTATGACGCGGAAAATGAATATCTTCCCCTTCGGGATGTGGTATTTCAGGCGCTCCGCCAGGCGATCATCACAGGGGAGTTTTCACCGGGGGAACGCCTGATGGAGATCAAGCTGGCCAGCAAGCTGGGAGTGAGCCGGACGCCGGTGCGGGAAGCAATCCGCATGCTGGAGCTGGAGGGGCTGGTAGTCATGATCCCCAGAAGAGGGGCGGAGGTCGCCAGGATCACCGAGAAGGATCTGCGTGACGCGCTGGAGGTGAGGACTGCCATAGAGGAGCTTTCTGTGGAGCTGGCCTGCGAGCGGATCGATGAGGAGGGCAAGGCCAGGCTCAAGCAGGCCTGCATTGATTTCAAGGAGGCCATCGATACCAAGCATGTGCAGAATATTGTGGACGGGGATGTGCGGTTTCATGACGTGATCTTTGAATCCACCCAGAATCCAAGGCTCATCAGTGTCGCGCATACGCTGCGGGAGCAGGTTTACCGGTACAGGGTGGAATATGTGAAGGATTTTTCCTACCATGACGTGTTGGTGAAGGAGCATTATGAGATTACCAACGCGATCCTTACCAAGGACGTGCAAAAAGCCAGGGAGATCATGCGCAAGCACCTGTACAACCAGGAGCTGATCGTGATCAAGAACCTGAAGGAGACGCTGGGCGAGGGCTGAACTGTTAGAAATGCCTGCGCTGCAGATACGAAAACACGATGTGATTGCTCAGCAGGTGCCAGGCAGTTACGCACCGGGTGAAGCTGGCGCATCCGAATTTATCCGCTGCACGGCAGAATATACTGTTTTGGCACGGTCTACGCAGTGAATGCGAAGACCTGCCTAGCAGTTACAACAGAATAAAAAGGCGGATCCCCGCGCATACTATGTCAAAAGGAGTATGCGCGGGGATTGTTTTTATGGAGATCAGGTATAACGACAAAAATGAGCTGGAGCTTCCGGTCTTCGGGACGCTTCAGAAGAATATGGAGGCGGTGGAGGCGATCTTTTCCGGCTGGGACGATCTGGTAAAAAAGGAGTTTGTGCTGGAACGGGCAGAGGGCGAGACCGGCATGCTGATCGTGTACATTGACGGGCTTTCAGACCATGAGATGGTGGAGCGCACGATCACAAGACCTCTGCTTTATGAGTGGAGATCGGGCAGGACAGAGAATCCGGACGCCGGAGCGGACGGATATACAGTGTGGAAGGCAAGAAGAGACGGAGAATCAAGAGATTTGTTCGGGGCAGAAGGACAGGCGTCGGGCTGCGTGTTGTGGAAGATGAATCCAAGCGGATGCGGTGGAACGGAAAAAGCGGGAGAACCGGTAGCGGGCAGTACGGTGTGGAAGTCTGGAACAGATGCGGCACTCTCAGGAAAAGGCGAGGGTGCCCGTTCCCTCTGGGACAGCATTTTTTATTTACAGACAGAGGCAGTGGATCTTAAGGAAAAGCACACGATGATGGAAGTGGTGGATGGGGTGCTTGCAGGGGACACTGCCATTTTCATTGATGGGGAGGCAAGGGCACTCCTTCTGTCCACCA